>NZ_VPFK02000024.1:0-326783 GCF_008634075.2 Saccharibacillus sp. WB 17
GCGCGGAGCGGGCCGCAAGCGGCGACGCCGCGCAAGCCGGCGCAGCGGCGGCGCATGCGGAAGCGGCTGCGCTGCCGGCGAGCGAAGCTGCCGGCGATGGCGCGCCTGCGCTGCCGGACGCGGCGGAACCGGCCGAAGACGCCGGGATCGGCGGCTTGTTCCATCGCCGGGACCACGGCGGCTATATCGTGCTGGACAACGGCGAGACGTTCAACATTACCGAATCGATGGTGTACAAGCACCAGCTTCAGCACGAAGCCGAAGTGCGGTGCATGCCGCGCGAAGACGGGCACGGCGGCACGCAGTACGAGATCGAGCTGCTGTTCCAGGGAGACGACACATTCTCGCCGGTCCGGCAGTACAACGGCTACGTCGAACTCGGCGAGCATGAGATTTGGTACGCGGTCGATATGAACGATGCGGACCGCCGTTATCCGATCCATGCCAAAGACCTCGATATCCAGCGTCCGGTCGACGGCGCGCCGTGCATCTTCAACGTCGGCGAAGAAGAATCCGTCGCCCGCCTCGCGCGGGTGTACCGCGACTTCTCTGACCAGGAGACGCTGCCGCGGCCGTCCGGCGCCGGAGCCCGGCAGCCTTCTCCGTCCGCCAAGACGAGAAAAGAAGGACGCAAAAAAAAGCCCGAACCTTATCTGGAAGGCTGCACCGTCGTCGTACTGGGCGGTCAGCGCAAATGGTTCGAAGACGTCGTCGTCGAGAGCGGCGCCGCTTACGTGCACGAGAACGGCGAACGGCCGGATCTGGTCGCTTCGGACCTGCGGCGCGCCCAGGCGCTGTTCCTGCTGATTACGTCCACGTCGCACCGCGCGTCCTGGGAAGGGATCGAACTGGCGAAAGCGTCCGGCGTTCCGTACTTCATTATTCAAGGCTCGAAATCGAATCTGCGGAGCATGCTGTGGGATAACCGCGAAGAGATCCGGCAGGCCAACCGCGGCGAGGGCAAACCGTCCTGAATAGACCGGCGCCGCGCGTCGTATAGCGAAAATGGCGAATCGCCAGCCAACCCCCCGCTTTTCCGTTCGAATCGCAAGCCAAAAAAAGCTCCGTCCCGCGCGGGATCGACTTCTCGATCCGCGCGGGGCGGAGCTTTTCTGTTGGCGCGTTTATCGGCATCCGCCGTCTTTTCCACCCGCCGGCCATGTTCTACCGTCCGCGGTTCGTTACTGGCGTCCGGACTGATTATTCCCGGCCCGGTCGTTCCGCGTCCAATCCAGCCCTATAAGTCCTAAGCGTGTACCCGGACTTCGGTAGGCGTCGGCGCATACTCGCGGTACGACAGTCCGATATGCGCGGCATCGAGCGGCCGGCGTTCGATAATCGCTTTGCGTTTGGCTTTGAGCACGATCTGCTCGATGTCGGCGAAGCTGCAGCCGCACAGCAGCCGGCACGCTTCGGCTTCCGCTTCCTGCGCGCAGCCGAATTCGCCGATCAGCAGCCGGATATAATGGCGCCGGTCCTGCTCGTCCGGGAGCTGGTACGTCATGCGGGTATCGAACCGGCGCCAGATCGCGGGATCGAGTTCGGTCGCGAGATTGGTCGCCGCCATGAAAATGCTCACGTCGCCGAACTCGTCGAGACATTGCAGCAGCGTATTGACCGCCCGCGCCATCTCTTTCACTTCGTCGCCGCTCTCGCGGGTGCGGGCCACGGCGTCGAATTCGTCGAGGAACAGCACGCACGGAACGGTCCGCGCGTAGTCGAATATTTTGCGGATATTGCTGCCCGTCTCGCCCAAATGGCTGTGGATCAACGAATCGAGCCGAACGACGATCAGCGGCAGTTCAAGCGAAGCGGCCACGTGAAAAGCGGTCAGCGTCTTGCCCGTGCCCGGAGGCCCGTACATGACGACTTTATTCGGAATCGGCACCTCGTGCCGGTCAAATTCTTCTCGCATGCCGAGAATCGTCATAAACTCTTCCACGATCCGGCGGTTGCGCTCCGGCAGTACCAGATGCTTGACTTTGCGCATGCAGTCTTTCACTTCGTACACGGTCGCCATCTCGGTCCCTTTGGACTTCGGTAGACGCGCCGTCATTGCGGATTTCCCCATTGCTTCCAAACTCCTTCCCATGCCTGGCCGTGCTCATATGCAAAATGCCGAATGTTCCTCTTTAATAGTAATCTTTACTATTTAACTACGGATCACGGCTTCTGTCAACGCACGGCGAAAAGAGGCGGAGTCCGGCCGGAGATACGTATGCAGGCCGCGATCCCGGACCACGACCAGGCGATCGCAGGCGGCTTGCATCCACTCGAAGTCGTGGGTAATGACCAAAATGGCGGTGCCGCCCGCCGCGATGTCCCGCAGCAGGCGGATGACGTGGCGCATGTTCCGGCCGTCCAGCCCGGAGGTCGGTTCGTCCAGCACAAGCACGTCCGGCCGGCCCATAATGCCCGCCGCCAGAGCGAGCCGCTGCTTCTGCCCGCCGGACAGCGCCAGCGGATGACGCTCGCGCAGTTCCCACAAGCCCAATTCGCGCAGCAGACGTTCTGCCAGCTCCGGCGCTTGAGGGTCTTTTTCCCGCGTAAGCAGCAGTTCGCCCCGGACGCTGTCCGCGAACAGCTGGCATTCGCTATCCTGCATGACGAACCCGACCCGGCCCAGTCGCTTCGAAGCGCGCAGCCGTTCGCCGGACAGCGACACCGACCCTTCGCGTTCGCGGATCAACCCGGACAGCGTTTTGGCCAACGTCGATTTGCCGGCGCCGTTCGGACCCGTCAACGCGGTAATCTCGCCGGGACGCAGCACCAACCCGACATTCTCCAGCATGTTTCGCGCCGAACGCCGCCCGCCGGGCGAGGAGATGCCGAGATTGACGGCCGTCAGGCGGTCCGGTCGTTCGACGCCGAATTCGGTTTCCGCTATCGGCTCGACGCCTGCCGGATCAAGTTCCAGGCGGGGCGAGCGCAGACCGAACTGTTCCAGTTCCCCGGCGCTCAACGACAGCAGCTGCTGCGGCGTCCACTCCGCGCGGATACTCCCTTCTTCCATGTACACAATCCGGTCGGCGATCGGCAGCAGGTCGTGCAGCCGGTGTTCCGCGATCAGCAGCGTGCGGCCGTCTTGCTTGAGTTCCGCCAGCAGCCGCGACAACTGAAGCGAAGCGGAGCGATCCAGATTCGCCGAAGGCTCGTCCAGCACATACAATTCGGGACCGGGCAGACTGGCCGCCGCGAAAGCGACTTTCTGCTTTTCCCCGCCCGACAGCGTCTGCACGTTCGCTTCCAAGCGTCCGCCGATGCCGAGCCTGCCGGCCAACCTGTCCAGGCGGCTCCGAATCTCTTCCGGTTCCATCCCGAGGTTCTCGCCGCCGAACGCGATTTCGTCCCGCACTACCGCATTGAAAAATTGGCTGCGCGAGTCCTGAAAGATGCTGCCGGCGATTCGGCTGAATTCCCAGCTCTCCATTCCGGCGGCCGAACGGCCGAACAGTTCCATGTCCCCGGTCAACTGCCCTTCGTAAAAATGGGGAATCAGCCCGTTGAACAATCGGATCAACGTCGACTTTCCGCTGCCCGAAGGTCCCGTCAGCAGTACGCACTCGCCCCGATGCAGCGTAAAATCGATTTTCGTCAGCGGAGCCTCGGCTTCGTTGTACCGAAAACTCACTTGGTTCAGCCGGGCAGCGATCGGTCTGCTGTTCATGATTCCTTCACCCTCCCATATTCCATGCCAGGCCCCACGCCGACAAGCCCGCGATCGCAAGCAGCGCCGCATAATCGAATCCGTTCATCCGGACGGCGTACACGCTGCTTCGCCTGCCGGGCGCTTCCATACCCCGGATCGAAGCCGAAGCCGCCAGCTCGTCCGCGATCTTGAGGCTGCGCACCATCAGCGGCACGATCCGGTATTCGAATATCCGCAGCGGACGGCGCCAATTGGACAGCCGCCCCGCGGACAACCCGCGCAGACGGACCGACGTCTGCACCGCTTCGTATTCCAGCCGCAGCATCGGAATGAACCGAAGTCCGACGACGAGCGCGATCAGCAGGCCGGGCGGCAGCTTCCACCGCTGCAGCGCCGCCATCAGCATACCGGCCGGAACCCGGCTGAGCGGATAGGCCGACAGCGCGACCGGAACGAGGCGCAGCAGCAATCCGAATATGAAAATAAGAAAGCCGGACAAATTACCCGGCGAGGCGGCCGCCGCTTGATGTCCGCCAAACAGCAGCGCGGCAACCGCCAAAAATCCGGCGCCCTGCCGGGCGTATCCCTGAACGGCGGCATAGGCGGCCAACGCGCCCGTCAACAGCAGCGCGCCTACCGGCGGGCAGAAAGCGACCGCAAGGCCCGCCGATCCGACCGCGAGCAGCTGCGTGCGCGGATCGAGCTTGACGGTCATGTTCCGCTTGGGCGCACTCATTTGAGACTCCATGCTCCCGCCTCCTCCTGCAGTTTCCACAATCGGGCATACAGACCGTTTTGCTTCACCAGTTCGTCGTGCGTCCCCGATTCGCGCAGTTGACCGTCGTCAAGGACGAGAATGCGATCCGCGCCGCGGATCGTTTTGAGGCGATGCGCGATCAGGATGACCGTCTTGCTTCGAACCAGCTCGTTGATCGCCTGCTGGACCGACTGTTCGTTCTCGGGATCAAGCGACGCCGTCGCTTCGTCGAGCAGCACGATCGGCGCGTCCTTGAGCAGCGCGCGGGCGATCGAGATGCGCTGCTTCTCTCCGCCCGACAGCGTCGAACCGCCTTCGCCGACCGGCGTGTCATAGCCGTGCGGCAGCGCTTGGATAAACTCGTGGCAGCAGGCCCGGCGGGCCGCTTCCTCGATCTGCTCCTGCGTCGCTCCCGGGCGCCCGACGCCGATATTGCGCCCGATCGTATCCCGGAACAGGTATACGTCCTGGAACACGACCGAAATATTTTCCAGCAGCCGTTCGGGGTCGCATTCCCGAATACGCTGCCCGCCGATCCGGATCTCGCCGCCGTCGACTTCCCAGAAACGGGCGATCAGCCGGGTGACGGTGCTTTTGCCGCTGCCCGAAGGACCGACGAGGGCCGTGATCGTGCGGGGCGGGATCGTAAACGACAGATCGCGCAGCACCGGCTTCCCGGCTTCGTAGCCGAACCGGACACGATCGAATTCGATCGTGCCCCGCTCCGCCGGCTGATCGCCCGGCAGCGGATTCTCGCGCCGGACGTCCATGATGCGGGCCGCGCTGAACGCCGAATACCGGATTTCGCCGTAATTCATCAGTACGACGGTCAGCGGCTCGAACACTTTGTTGCCCACGAGCAGGAAGAGCAGGAACGTCGGCAGCGTCAACGTGCCGCCGGCCAGCACATACGTGCCGGTCACGATCATGAGCGTCATGCCCGAACGGGTCAGCAGCATCGCGCCCATGATCAGCGGCCCCATCACGCCTTCCAGACGGATCGACGCCCGCATAAGCGCATCGAACGACAAGCGCAGACGTTCAAAACGCGCGCCGCCGACATGATGCGCCTTGATCTCCCGAATGCCGCCCAAATATTCCTGCAGGCGGCTCGCCGCTTCGTTTTTGGCCCGGACGTGGTTGTCGCTCAGCCGGGCCTGCAGGCGATCGGTCAGCCACAGCAGCAGCAGGCCGAGCGGCAGCGCCGCGAACAGCGCGAGGGCCATGCGCCAGTCCAGAAACAGCAGCCCGCACAGCGCGAGCGTCGGCAGCATGATCGCGCTGATCAGCTGCGGCACGTTATGCGAAATCGTATGTTCGACCTGCGCGTAATCGCTGAGCAGCAGGTTGGTGAGGTCCGCCGGGTCCCTTTTGCCGAAAAATCCGAGCGGAAGCCGGCGGAGATGTTCGGCCAGCTCCATCCGTCCCTGCGCCGCCGTCAGGTAAGCCGCCACATACGTCTTGTCGTACAGCATGGAAAATGTCGCGTATTCGATGCCGATCCACAATATCATCACGACGCAGACGACCCACATCCGGGCGATATCCAGCCCGGCCGCCGGATCGGCGAAAGACCGATACAGCGTGTTGAACAAATCGACCAGCAGGACGGCCGGCACGATTTTGACCAGACCGTCCAACACGGCCGAGAGCGCCGACGGCAGCAGCGTTTTCGGTTGGCCCGCCGTCAGGTCATGCAAGTACGATTTCATCGTCTCCGTCCTCCTTCCGCTTCGCGCCGCCGATTTTCCAGTCGGAAGCCGATTGGTGCGCCCGCCACATCCGTTCATACAAGCCGCCCAGTCCGAGCAGCTCGTCGTGGCGGCCCCGCTCCGCAATCTGTCCGCCCCGGATGACAAGAATCTGCTCCGCTCCCCGAATCGTCGACAGGCGATGCGCGATGACCAGCACGGTCTTGCCCCGGATCAGTTCGGCCAGCCCGCGCTGGATCTCATGCTCGTTCTCCGCGTCGGTATAGGCCGTCGCTTCGTCGAGCACCAAAATGGGCGCGTTTTTGAGCAGCGCGCGGGCGATCGCGATTCGCTGCGCTTCCCCGCCGGAGAGATAAGTGCCGTTTGCCCCGATCACGGTCCGATACCCGTCGCCCAGCCGCTCGATAAACGAATGGCAGCAGGCGATACGTGCCGCGTTCACAACGTCCGCCTGACTCGCGGTCTCGTTGCCCATCCGGATATTGGCTTCGATCGTGTCATAGAACAGGTGCACGTCCTGGAACACGAACGAGACCAGATCCATCAACTGCTCGGTGCCGATCTCCCGGATCGGCACGCCTCCGATCGCGATCTCGCCGGACCGCACTTCCCAGAAGCGCAGCAGCAGGTTCGCGATCGTCGATTTGCCGCCGCCCGACGGACCGACAAGCGCGGTCATCTCGCCGCTTCGGGCCGTAAAGCCGATCCGGTCCAGCACCGGCCGGCCAGCCGGCACGCCGGGCTGCGCATAGTCGAATACCACGTTGTCGAACGTGATGTCGTACGTCGACGGGCGTCTCGGCGTCTCCGGTTCCGCGACGATCGGCTCGTTGAACACCGCTTGAATACGGCGAACCCCTTCCGACACTTCGCGCAGTCCGCTGCCGACGTACATCAGCTTCACGAGCGGCGCGGACAAGCTCGGCGACACGAGCAGGAACAAAATAAAAGTAATGGCAAACGCCTGGTCGCCCGGATGCCGCCCCATCAGCATCACGCCGATCGGCACGGCAAACGTGAACAACGAACCCATCAGCACCGCGAACAGGCTGTATGCTCCTTTGAACAGATCCGTAATATCGAGGGAAATTTTCCGATACCGATCCACCGCCTGGCGAAACGTCAAAAAAGAAGCGGCCGTAATGCCGAAGATTTTGACGGCGGGCATGCCGCGCACGTATTCGACCGCCGTCGCGTTCATCTCTTCCCCGGAGCGCTGAAAGTCCCGGTAATGCCCCTGGGCGTTCGCGCTGCCGTACATGCGGGCCTGGATCGCAAGCCCGATCCCGATCGGCACGCACAGAATGAGCGCCATCCGCCAGTCCAGCACGAACAAATAGCCGATCAGCACAAGCGGCAGCGCGACGGCGCTCACCGTGTCGGGCAGCTGGTGCGCGATAAATTTCTCGATCTTTTCGACCGCCACTTCGATAATTTTTTTGAGTTCGCCGGAAGGGGTGCGCACATGGTACCCCATCGACACTTTCGCCACGTGTTCGGACAGCCGCACCCTGAGCGCGTACAAGATCCGGAACGCCGCAATATGCGAGCACATCGCTCCCGCGTACAAAGCGCCCAACGCAGCCGCGAGCGCGGCCAGCGCCGCAAATCCCAGGCGCGTCAGCGCCGGACCGTCCAGCGCTTCCGGCTGGCCGGCTGCGCGAAACACCTGATCGACGATCCGGTACACCACGATAAACGGAACGATTTGCAGCAGGCCGGACACGATCGACAGCAGGCTCGCCGCGATCAGCAGTCCTTTGCGGCTGCCGGCCAGATCAAGCAGAATAGACAATTCCGATTTGCTGCGCATAGAGATCGAACCTCCTCTCGAGCCGCCGCGGCGCTCAACGGATAAGCCCCGATTTCATGAAGTGTTTGCGCAGCAGGCGTCGGCCCAGCACGCTGCCGAGCAGCACCATGACGAACGAGAACGCCATGCTGCCGATCATCCATACGGGCGAACGGGCAAATCCGACCATAAGCGCAAGCGTATCCGGCGCGAACATGTCGGCAAGCGCCGCTCCGCTGTACACGTAGATCATAACGAACGAACCCATGCCGTAGACGACTCCATACGCCCCGAACGCGCCGGCCTGACGGATAAAGCTCCGGTAAGCCGCTTTGCCTCCGCCAAGCAGCGCCAACTCACCGACGATGCCCGCACAAGCCATAAAAGGCAGCATAAACGGCACACCCATCAGCAGGTAGAAAAGACCGGTAACGATCGCAAACAGCAGCAGAACGCCGCGTTTGCCGATTTTGATCGCCATGACCTGGTACACAACCGTCGAGAACAGCAGGCAGACGCCGGCGATCAGCGGCATGGCCGTAAGCCCCAGAAACGGCATGGCAGCCATCCCCACGACTGCATTGACGATATAGATCAAAATGGAGAAGACCCCGATCAAAATATAATCCCTGGTCAACAGTGCTGTACGTCCCGCGTTCAAATCCGCAGCTTTTTGCATTTTGCATCCCCCTTTGATAAAAATAATCATTACGATTAAAAACGAACAGGACGTCGGCCTTGTCCGCCCTGCCCGCTCTCGCATGAATGTTATTTTCACATGGGGCTGCCCGCCCGCGCGACCCAAAACGGGAGGAAAACGACCTCAATCGGGATTTTCTCGCCGGAATCCGATGCTTAGCGTTCGAGCGCTTTTTGCCGGGCCAAATAGCTGGAAGGCGCTTCCCCGTATTTTTCCCGGAATTTTTGCGCAAAATGGCTCGGTTTGCCGAAGCCTGCGCTCAACGCCGCCTCCGTCACGTTCATACGCCCCGTATGCAGCAGCCGATACGCTTCTTCCAGGCGTCGCTCGATCACGTACGCGTGAATCGAGCTGCCGAACAGCTGCTTGAAGCCGCGCTTCAGTTTGAACTCGTTCAACGACACGAGCCGCGACAATTCGCGAATGCCGGGCGTATCCGTCAACCGGGCGTCGAGAATGTCCCGGGCTCTGCCGAGCGCTTCCCGTTCCGTTCGGGACCAGCCGAAAGCGACCGGCGCACGCATCGACGTCTCGTGGATATAGACCGACGCCAACTCGATCGCTTTGCCTTCCAGATACAACCATTTCAAATCTCCCGCGTACGCGCAGCCCGCCATGTCCGACACGATTCGGCGGATCGACGGGGACAGAGCTTCTTTGCGAAACACGGGTCCTGCGAAAAGAGAGCTGCCCGGCAGCGACGCGCCGCCCGCCTCCTGCAGCCTGTCCGCGAAGGAACGATCCATGCTCAGGCAAAGTCCCCGGTACGTTTTGCCCGCTTCGTAGCCGCCGGTGCTGT
This sequence comes from Saccharibacillus sp. WB 17, assembly GCF_008634075.2. Lineage (NCBI taxonomy): Bacteria > Bacillati > Bacillota > Bacilli > Caryophanales > Paenibacillaceae > Saccharibacillus > Saccharibacillus sp. WB 17. The sequence continues at coordinate 9,410 of NZ_VPFK02000024.1, forward strand.
CGAAGCTGCCCGCGCCGGAGATCAGCATCTCTGCTTCGTTCAGGCGATAAGACACGCTGCCCTGCGGTCCCTGCGTCGACCATTCCACTTCTTCCCCGAGACAAAAACTCCAGCTGATCCCGGGATCGTATTCCCGGCTGCGCATGACGAGGGCCCGGTCGAACGTCATCCGGCACGTGCGAAGTTCGAGCGAAGCGTTCAACCTCGACCTTTCGAACGCGCCCAGTCCGACGTCGGAAGCAAGGTCCGCGCTTGCCGAGGGCGACGATCCCGAGCGGTACATCCGGTTCAACGACTCGCTGACCCCGCATGCCGATTCATGAATATTGCTGACCACGAATGCGGCCGGCTGTACAATGGTAGTCATATGGACTCTCCTTCTTTCTTGGCGTCCTGCCTGTGATAATGATTCTCAGTATAGCACAAAAAAAAGGCCCTGCCCGAGGCCTTTTCTTCCGGTATTCCACTTAGCTACTTCCGCCCGGCCCGTTCTCCGCGGCAGCCGCGCCCGAACGCGGCTGCATCGACCGGCCGTTGAGCAGCGCGACGACGGCGGCGATCAGCGCAAGCCCCGTGCAGCAGCCGAACACCGCCGGATACGAGAAGTACTGCGCGACCGCGCCCAGCGCCAGTCCCCCGAGCGAGAAACCCAGATCGTACGCCGACATGAACAGGCCCATCAGCGTATACCGGGATCGGGCCGGCAGGGCAAACGACAGATACGTCGTCAGCGCCGGATACAGAAACGCCAGCGCGATCCCGTTGAAGGCGGCCGAGACGTACAGCAGCATCCCAAACGTCTGCGGCATCGCCAGCATCTGCGTGCCCGCCGCCGAACAGAGCAGCAGCCCGGCGATCAGCGCGGTGCCGAAGCGTCCGTCCGACGGGATTTTTTTGCGAAACACGAATCGGCACAGCACGACGACGGCGCCCTGCAGCGCCAGGTACAAGCCCGCGCTGCCGATGCCCGAAGAGATCATGTACAGCGGCAAAAACGTCGCCAGCGCGCCGAACACGCACGATACCAGCAGCATGATCAGCGTGCTGACGCCGAGCGCGCGGCTGCGCCGGACCTCTCCGAACGAGCCGAGCATGCCGCGCAGCGTGTACGTCGACCGCTGCCCGGACGCGCCGGGCAGCGGCAGCGCGAAGCCCGAGCAGACCGCCGCCGCGGCCAGCAGCACCATGACTCCGCCGAAGCCGAAGCTGCCGCCCCGCTCCCACAGTTCCACCGCAAGCAGCGGACCGGCCAGCGAAGGCAGCATCGTCGAGAGCGTGTAGAGCGACAGTCCCTGCCCGCGATCGCGATCGGCCAGCTTCTCCACGATGCCCGCCTGCATCGCCATGGAGAAGAAAGCGGTCACCGCGCCCTGCATCGCCCGCAGCCAGACATATCCGCCGATGTCCGAGACCGCGAACAGCAGCAGCGTGAGCGCATGCGCCGCCAGCAGTCCGCGCATGACCGCAAGCGGGCCGAACCGGCCGATCCACTGTCCCGCGAGCGGACGCAGCAGCATGCAGGTCAGCATGTACGTGCTCATCATCAGGCCGATCGCACCCGATTCCAGCCCGGCCTGCGCGCCGCGCAGCGGAAGCACGACGGTCAGCACCGAATTTGCGAAAAAGAACACGAAAGCCAGCGCGTACAGACGGATAAAAGCCGCCGAAGCGGGCCCGGTGCGGTTCAATGCCGATCCTCCCCGGTCACGCCCGGTAAGCGACTCGGCCGTTCACGACGGTCATGAGCGCCCGGGCTTGCGTCAGCTCGTTTTCGCCGGCGGCAATATCGCGGTCCAGCACGGTAAAATCGGCGGCGAAGCCCGGCCGGATCTGCCCGCGCTCGTTCTCTTCGGCCGCCGCGAGCGCGCTGCCTTCGGTGAACAGCCACAGCGCCTGTTCCAGGCTCAGCCGCTCCTGCGGCAGATAGCCTTCCGCCGGCTCCGAGCTGCCGGGGCGGCGCCGGGCCACCGCCGCGTGCAGCCCGAGCAGCGGATTAAGCGGCTCGATCGGCGCGTCGCTGCCTCCGGCGCAGATTACGCCCGCGTCGATCATTTTTTTCCATGCGTACAAATAGTCGGTCCGCTCCGGTCCGACACGTTCCAGCACCCACGGAAAATCGCTGACGACGAAGCGCGGCTGAATGTCCGCGATCAGCTGCAGCTTCGTCATCCGCTCCAGCAGCGAAGCATCGAGCACCTGCGCATGGATAAAGCGGTCCGGCAGCGCCGTGATGCCCGCAAGCGGATAAGCTTCCATCGCGCCGAGCGTCAGATCCGCCGCGCCGTCGCCGATCGCGTGCACGGCAATCGGAAAACCGAGCGACCGTGCCCGGGCCGTAATCCCGTGCAGCCGCTCCCGCGGATGGATCGCCATGCCCATCGTGGACGGCGCATCGTGATACGGCGCGTTAAGCAGCGCCGTCCGCCCGCCGATCGCTCCGTCGGAGAAAATCTTCGCCGCTCCGATGCGCAGCCATTCGTCGCCGTCGCCCGCTCTCAGCCCGAGCGCTTCCGCTTCGTCCAGATACTCGTGGAACACAAGCTGATGCGAGCGGAAACGCAGACCTTCTTCGCGCAGCTCGCGGTGAATACGACGCATGACGTCGATTCCGCCGAGATAGCGCAAATCTTCCGTATGCGCCGCCGTCAATCCCAGACTGAGCGCATATTCGCAGGCCCGGCGGATCGCCGCTTTTTTGGCTGCGTAATCCGGCTCCGGCTGCACGGCCGTCAGCAGCTTGGACGCTTCTTCGTAGATCCAGCCGTTGAGCTCGCCGGATTCGTTTCGTCCCAGCGCGCCGGACGGCGGATCGGGCGTGTCCGCGGTAACGCCCGCGCGCCGGAACGCTTCGCGGTTGGCGAGAAAAGCGTGGAAGCACGTGCGCGTCAAATACAGCGGGCGGCTGCCCGCCGCTTCGTCCAGTTCGTCGAGCGTGGGCGCCTCGGCCGGCGAGAAGGCGTTCTCGTTCCAGTTCAGCCCAAAGATCCACTCCCCGTCCGGCGTCTTCGCCGCGCGTTCGCGCACCTGCCACAGCATCTGCTCTTTGGACGCCGTCTCCGAAAAGTCCAGCGCTTCGAGCTTCACGCCCTGCATCGACAAATGCATATGCGAATCCGTCAGGCCGGGCAGCACGTGCGCCCCCGCCCAATCGACGACTTCGTGCGGCCGGCCCGACAGCTGAAGCGCAAGCTCCGCCGAAGTGCCGATCGCCCGGATGATGCCGTTCTCCGCATAGACCGCATCCGGTCCGCTTGGCGAAGCGCCGAGGCCGATCCGGCCGTTTTTGAACAAAGTTCCTTGGTACTGCTGCTCTGTCATATGCTTCTTCCTCTCTTGATCCGTTTGCCGATCGGCTGTGCCGCTCCCCGATTCGGTTCTTGTCCAAGTCTATCATATGCGGACGAGCCCGGCACCGGTCCCGAAGACCCGAACGTTTGCGAAAAGCGGCTGCGCAGGGCGTTTACGGAAGACGTTTGCGGAAGGCGTTTACAAAAAGCATCTTCGCTTTTGACACCCGGCGTACATTCCGTCTTTACAATGGCAGAAGCCTGCGGGCTTTTTAGCGGTATCCGCGGAACTTTTTACATAGTTAGGCAGCACGACAGTGACAGTACAGTGACACGGGCAGTATGGAAAAACAGTCTGTTCGCAAGCTTGTCCTGCATTTCATTTCACTTCATTTCATCTCACCCAGACCTTGGACCGAAAAAGGAGCCTGTACATGAAAAGAAAACGCCGTACCCCAACGCTGTCCCGAAAAATCCGCCGCTTCCTGCTGGGAGTCGGCACGCTTACGCTCGCTTCGGGCGTTCTGACGCTAAGCTCCGGCGAACTGCGCGCCGCCGAAGCGGACACCCCGGTGCAGCTGCGCACCGCCGTGCAGAACATGCTCGGCACCGCCGAATGGAACGCGGCCGCGGGCCGCGTGGACGTTCGCTCGGCGGGAGTTGCCGCGGCGCTCAAGCTCGGCGGCACGTCGATGACGCTGAACGGCCAGAGCGTCAAGCTGGACGCGGCGCCTTACGCCGAGAAAGGCCGGGTATACGTCTCGCCGGCGACGCTGAAGGCGCTGCAAGGCGCGGCGGCCTCGGCCCAGAACCGGACCGGGTTCGCCCTGAGTGCTTCGTTCCAGATGCCGTCCGGCAAAGCGGAGATCGCAGCGTCCACACCTGACGGACAACGTTTGATCGTGACGGAAGCGGATCAGGGCAGTATCGGCGTGCTGAATATCTCCGATATCGGCCGAACTTCGCTGATCCAAAGCGTAAGCTTCAAATCGCTATCCAAAGACGCGGAAGTGACAAGCGTCGCGGTGACGCCGGACGGCAAATACGCGCTGGCCGCCGTGCGCGGCGGCGACACGATGCAGCTTGCGAATCCCGGCTTCCTGGCCGTCGTCGACCTGAAAACATACCGGATCGCCAAGACGTATCCGCTCGGTATCGGACCGGATTCGATCGCCGTTTCGCCGGACGGCACCTATGCCGTGATCGCGATTGAAGACGAAGAGCTCGATCCCAAAACGGACGAGTTCGATTATCCGAACGCCAAGCGTCCGGGCAGCATATCCGTGCTGGAATTCGCCGGCGGCGACGCGCTGAGCGGTACGCTGACCGATCTACCGGTCGACCTGAGCGCCGTACCGGGCGCCGTCTATCCGCACGAACCGCAGCCGGAATACGTCGCGATCCATCCGGATGGCAAGCTGGCCGCGGTGACGCTGCAGGAAAACAACGCCGTTGCCCTGGTCGACCTCGCCGCCAAAAAAGTGACGAAAGTGTTCGCTCTCGGCACGACCCGGCATGCCGCCGATCTCGAAGACGACGGCGTCGTCTCGTTCTCCGGCACGCTGACCGGACGTTTCGAGCCGGACGGCATCGCCTTCACGCCGGACGGGCGGCACCTCATCACCGCCAACGAAGGCGATCTCGGCAGCAACGAGTTCAAAGACGGCGTAAGCGCCGGCGGCCGGGGCATCGCCGTATGGGACCTCGACGGCAAGCTGGTCTACGACAGCTTGAATCGGGTCGATGCAGCCGCGGCTGCGGCCGGCCTCTACCCCGACGACCGCAGCGGGAAAAAAGGCAGCGAGGTGGAAAACCTCACAACGTCCATCGTGAACGGACGTCCCCTGCTCGCCGTCGCCGCGGAACGCGCGGACGCCGTCCTCTTTTTCGATATCGCGGACGCCGCGAAGCCGAAATATCTGGGCCTTATCCCGACCGCCGGCAAATCGCCGGAAGGCATCCACCACGTCAACGGTCGCGACCTGTTCGTCAGCGCCGACGAAAGCACCGGCACGATCAGCTTCTACGCGCCGACCGGCCGCTGAGCGGGGCGGTTGGCCGCGGAGCGAGGCGGTTGGCGGACCGTGGAACCTGGCCTGACAGCGGCGAGGCGTTGAATTTTGCGCAGACGAACTCGTTATGCGACGCTGCGCCTTGTCGTAACGAATGAACGATGACGACCGTATCGACGCGAACCGCGATCATCGCGAAAAAGCCGAAGTCCCTTTTGAGGGACTCCGGCTTTTTGAACATGTTCGTCTGTTTCGGCATGGATATACAAACTTCAGGCAGCTAATCGGTTTCAAGCGGCTCCGTTCCCGCTTGGCTGCGTCCGATTCCAACGACTCCGTTTCCATTTCCATTTCGACTCCTTCACTCCGATTCACGGGCGTTCGAAAGCCCGTTTGGCGAAGAAGCATGAAGGTTGAGGGAATCCGGCTGCATCTGCATCCGCGAAAACCTTTCGCATTCCCAAGGTACAGCCGCATTAACGGATTGAGTTCACTTATTTTAGCCAACTGGCCATTGGGACCACGAATAACTGTACAAGTGCACCTGTTTTCACCAACTTACAACCGATCGTCTCGAAATAACTGCACAGATCCACTTATTTCCGCAAACAAACGGCCGGCTATACCAATAACCGCGCAGATACAGTTATTTTCGCGAAAAACGGGGGTTTCCGTGTCTGCTAGCCAAATAACTGCTCTCAGGACGTTATTTCGCTCTATACGGACAATTTGGGCAAAATAACTGTTCTCACGCAGTTATTCGCGAGAAAACAGGCGAAAGTATGAAGTTTGATGTACGGCGGGTATGCTCAAGTCTCCACGCGGGCCTGCGCCCAAGCGGCGCAGCCTTTTCGAATCGGTTCGTTTTGGTTCGAATCGGCCCGCCTTATCCCAAAACGCGGCGCAGCCGTAACGAAGCCGGTTCGGCTTACATCCAGGCTTACAAATCCATCAACCCGTAGACCTGCTTCTCCAGCTTTTTCTTGCTCTGCTCCAGCGTTTTGCGGGCTTGTTCGGAGCGGCGCAGCTGTTCGCGGTACTCGGCTTGCAGTTTCTCCAGCCGCGAGATCTCGGCGTCGAGGAACGCGATCCGTTCGCGTTCCGCGGCGACGACGTACCGTTCGCCCTGGCCCCATTCGCCTTCGTTGTGCAGCGCTTCGTCGGCCATGCGCTCCAACAGGCGGTCCTGTTTGCGGCGAAGGTCGATCAGCGTGACGCTGGACGTCGCGTAATTCAGCGTATACTTCAGCAGCCCGGCGAAGCCCTGGCCGCGTTCCTGACGGGAATTTTCCGCGTCGGCGATCCGCTGGCGGTTGTCGGCGTATTCCGCCAACAGCCGGTCGAACGAATCGGAAATGTACGGCAGCTGCATGCTGCTGGCCCGCAGCTTGTCCACGAGCGAACCGCGGATTTCGAAGATCCGTTTCTCGGACCCCGCCCGCTCGGTCTTTGAAGCTTCGAGCTGTTCGGCGCAGCTGGCCGATTCGCGCTTGTAATAGTCGATATGCGAATCTTCTTCGGCGATTTCGCTCTTGAACGTGCCGTGCTGTTCGGCACGCGCGCGCCACAGCGCCAGCATCGGCTCGTAGTCCGCGTCGTGCTCGTCTTCCGAGACGAGCTCGGGCAGGAACAGCTGCACGAGCAGCAGCGGCAGACGGCGGCGCTGCGGATTGAGGCTGCGGTACAGCGTCCGCGGCGCGCTTTTGCTTCCGCCCGGAAGCACGTGCAGGAACACCGGACTGGCCGAGACGGCCAGGAAGCTTACGCGGCGGCCGTACAGATCCGGCATTCCGCCGATGCCGAGCAGCCCTTCCGCCGCATCCAGCAGCGACATCAGCGTCTCGTAATAGGCGTAGCCTTTGCGCGACTCCAAAGCGGCCAGCAGCAGCTTGACGCCGCTCGGACGCGGCGGTTCGGACGCCTGCTGCGCGTCGTCCGGCCGTTCGCTTTCGCCGTCGGCCTCGTAGCCGGCCGCTTCGGCATCATCGCCGCCTGCCCCGCCGGCGGCCGAAGATTGCGCCTTATCCAGGCGCACGCCCGGCAAGGCTCCCGCAGCTTCGTCGGTCGAAGCCGCGCCGGAATCGCTTCGCCCGCCGATCGCGCGTTCCCATTCGGCGTCTGCCGCCTGGCTGCCGGGAAGCGGCGCGGCTTCGCCCGCGTGCCGCAGCGCTTCCGCCGCTCCCGGCGATTCGGCGATGCCCGGCGGATAATCTTCGCCGCCGAACGGCTCCCATTCGGGCGCCCGGTCTTCGAAAGCCGACAGGTCGGCTCCTTCGCCGCGCGGCGGAATACCCGCGGCCGCTGCCGCCGGCGAACTTCCCGCTCCTGCCGCCGTTCCTGCTTTCCCCGCCATTCCGGCTTCTCCCGCCATTCCGCTTCCCGCCGCGCTGCCATCCGGCCAAGCGACATTTACCCACAGCTCCGACATGCCTTCCGGCAGCAGCGGTTCGATCCGCCGGATGTACTCGTCCCATTCGGACTGCGGAGCGGCATCGAGCAGCCGGCCGAGCCCGTCCGTCCATTGTTCGATCTGGTAATCGATCAACGCTTCGAGCGCGCTCGATTCCGGGTGTTCTTCGCGGTAAGTGAAATAGGCGCGGTCTTCGTCCGCCGCCCCGAGTTCGATCTGCTCGACAATCCCGCCGGCAAATTCCTCCAGCTCCGCCGCGGTCGTCAGCGGCGCTCCGTGCATACGCGAACGCTTGGCCAATTCGAGCAGGATGGCGAGCCGCAGCTCGTCGTCGCTCCATTCCCGGTAAGCGAGCACTTTTTGTTGAAGCTGTGCGGTAAACCGCTCCGGCTCGCGTTTGATCAAATCGCGAATTTTGGAGACGAGCAGTTCCTGAACCGCGGTGTCGCAGCATAAGACGTAGACCAGCCTCAACTCGTCGCCGCCCAACTTGCACAATGCCTGGGCAAAAGTATGTCCGTACATGACCAGCCCTCCCTTTTTCCGTATAATTCGTATACTTCTATCATACCCTCCCGCAGGGGGTTCGTTCAAATCGCCGCTCGTTCGCTTTTTTTTATTTTCGGCTTGACCTTTTGCGATTTGCCGCCTATAATTCAGAACCAACGAACCATTCGGCTTTGACCGGAGTCAACATTCCCCGTGCGCACCGTCCAGAGAGAGAAGCGATTGCTGTGAGCTTCTTCGGTAAGCGGCCCGGAATTACCTCTTCGCAGCCGCGCAAGCGAACGCCGCGCCCGATGCCCGTCCTGAGTGGACGCGCACGGCGGCTTTTAGCTTCCGCCGCCCGATCCCCGTTAACGGATCCCAAGTAAGGGTCACGGATTTGCCTTGAAGCGTAAGCTTCCGGGTACCGGGACCGAATGAGGGTGGAACCACGAGCCGAGCGCACTCGTCCCTTTCCGGGGAGAGTGCGTTTTTGCGTTCTCCGGAAGCTCGTCTGCGCTCACCATCCCACTATACTTGGAGGAATGCCGCATGTCCGAACGATCCGATTCCCTATCCAGCTCCGCCGCAAAGTCCTTGTCCGCCCCGATTGAGATCACGTTTCCGAACGGTGATATTCGCCGGGTGCAGCCGGGCACGTCCGTGCTCGAAATCGCCCGCTCCGCCGGTACGTCGCTCGGCAAAAACGCCGTCGCCGCCCGATTGAACGGCCGCCTCGTCGATCTCGACGAACCGGTGCCGGACTCCGCTTCGCTTGAGATTCTGCTTCCCGGCGACGCGGACAGCCTGCCGATCTACCGGCTCAGCGCCGCCCATCTGCTCGCCCAGGCCGTCAAACGGCTGTACGGCGAAGCCGGGGTCAAGCTTGCGATCGGTCTGAATACCCAGGACGGCTTTTATTACGATTTCGATCTGCCGTCCGCGCTGTCTTCGGACGATTTGCCTCTGATCGAACGCGAAATGCGGCGTATCGCCGAACAAAACCTGCCGATCCGCCGCCGGGTCGTCTCGCGCGAAGAAGCGCTGTCTTTTTACCGGGAGCGCGGCGAATCGTTCAAGCTCGAAATGATCGAAGACGCGCCGGAAGGCGAAACTTTTTCGCTGTACGAACAAGGCGAATTTACGGATCTGGATCGCGGCCCGCATCTTCCGTCGACAAGCCGGCTCAAAGCGTTCAAGCTGCTCGGCGTCGCAGGCGCCTACTGGCGCGGCGACTCGGACCGCCCGGTGCTGCAGCGGATCTACGGTACCGCTTTTCCCCGCAAAGAACAGCTCGACGACCATCTGCGCCTGCTCGAAGAAGCGAAGAAGCGCGATCACCGCAAACTCGGGCGCGAGCTGAAACTGTTCATGTTTTCCGACGAAGCGCCGGGCATGCCTTTCTATCTGCCGAACGGCATGACGCTGCGCACGGAGCTCGAACAGTTCTCGCGCGGCGTGCAGCTTCGCGGCGGCTACGACGAAGTCCGCTCGCCGTTCATGATGAACCGCCGCCTGTGGGAAGAATCCGGGCATTGGGATCATTACAAGGACAATATGTATTTTTCCGAAGTCGACGACGAAGCGTTCGCGCTCAAGCCGATGAACTGCCCGGGCCATATGCTGATGTACAAAAACGAGCTGCATTCCTACCGCGACCTGCCAATTCGGATGATGGAGTTCGGCCAGGTGCACCGCCACGAATACTCGGGCGCGCTCAGCGGTCTGATGCGGGTGCGGACGTTCTGCCAGGACGACGCGCATCTGTTCGTCCTCCCCAGCCAGATCGAAGACGAGATCGGCCGGGTCATGGATCTGATCGACGGCATGTACCGCGTGTTCGGCTTTGATTACCGGATCGAGCTGTCGACGCGCCCAAGCGATTCCATGGGCTCGCAGGAGCTGTGGGACGAAGCGGAGAACGCGCTGCGCCACGTACTCGACGACCGCGGAGCGGCGTACCGGCTGAACGAAGGCGACGGCGCCTTCTACGGACCGAAGATCGATTACCACGTGCTCGACGCGCTCGGGCGGAGCTGGCAGTGCGGCACAATCCAGCTCGATTTCCAGATGCCGGAGAAGTTCGACCTGTCGTATATCGGCGAAGACGGCGGCAAGCACCGGCCGGTCGTGATCCATCGCGCCATCTACGGGTCGATCGACCGCTTCATCGGCATTCTGATCGAGCATTACGCCGGCGCCTTCCCGCTGTGGCTGTCGCCTGTCCAGGTCCGCGTGCTGCCGGTATCGGCGCATTACGACGATTACGCGTTCGAAGTCCGCAAAGCTCTGCGCGACGCCGGCCTGCGGGCCGAAGCGGACATGAGCGGCAACAAACTCGGCTACAAAATGCGGGCGGCGCAGCAGGATAAAATTCCGTACGTGTTCGTGGTCGGGGAAAAAGAAAAAGAAGCCGGCAGCGTTAACGTGCGGCGCTACGGCGACGAAGCCCAGCTTGCGCGGCCGCTTCAAGCAGCGATCCAGGATCTGCTCCGCGAACTCGCGGCCAAAGCGCAGTCCGGCGGCAGCTAAGCCCGGGCAGCCAAAATCCCGGATCTCGATCGTCCGGCCTCCCCGCGGCGACGCGGATCGCCCAATAAGCGAATCAGGAACAAAAAAAGCACGGCATGGTCCCAATCGGACTGTGCCGTGCNCGCTTAACGCCTAGAGCTTTCTGCGCACGAGAAAATCCATTTGCGCAGCGCGCGGCGCAGATCCCCAAAAGCCGAAGGCGGGTATTCGCCGGTCCGAATGCCTTTCGGCAGATCCATCATCGTCCATATGTTCGCAATTCCTCTTTTTAAATCCTGGTATTCTTCGCTATTTTGGATCGGGCTATCCAATTTCAACTCGTTAACCCGATTAGCTGCAAAGCTGACAATTCCGCCTGGGAAACAGTCAGGTTCGTGACGAATATCCGGACCCGATATTGCGTTTTAGGCCTGCGCCTTATTGAGCATACGGAAGGTGGGTCTCATAAAATTTCATAAGGGCTTGGTCAAGCTTGGAAGCGGCAATTCCGTATTCGACACGCGTTTTGGCTTGGCTCAAGTCTTTTTCGGCCGCTTTGAGCACGAGACGGAACTTGCTGACTGCGGTAGCTGGAAATTGGCCGGGCTGATTGTCCGTAGGCAGAGCCAGCAGCTCTTTGGAACGCGCGATCAGATTGACCAGCAGATTCCGTTCGCTCGTCGACGAAGCCGGCGGGAGATAGGAGTCGAGCGCCGCGAGCAGGTTGTCGTACTTCGAACTGATGTATCCGAGGCTGAAATCGACCTTTTTCTGATTGGCCGAAGACGCGAGCAGCTGTTCGAAACTCGAAATCGCCTGCTCGATCTCCGCCGTGTACGACGAATAATCTTCGGTGCTGCCTGCGGCGACCGCTTTCGCGATATCCTCCTGCACCCATTGCCGATACCGGCTGATTTGCGAATCATAACGCGTTTTATCGTAAGAAGTCTGCAGATCGAATTCGTTAACCTGTACCGGAATATAATACTTAACGAAAACGTCCCGGTAATTTTTGTCCGTTTTGTTTTTTCCCAAAGCCGCTTCCGCCGCCATCACCGCTTCGATAGTACGTTTGTCGGGAGGCGAGAGATGACTATTTTCGTAACTGACTCCGCGTAAAATAGCCATTTTCAATTTATAGAAGTAATTGTCTACCCAAAATTCGTCCAATACGATTTCCTGGTAATTTTTCAGTTTTTGCTCGTATTTTCTCGCAATCGCCTGAAGACGCGCCTGGGACGTAGTCGGGTCCATGACCGCCGCGTAAGCTTCGTTTCGGATCTCCAACAGTTCATAAACTTCCACACGGTCGATGGAAGTCGTTTGGGTAGGCCAAGACGAGACCAGCTGCTCGGCTTCCAGATTGATCAGCTTCATCCGGCCGGCATCGTTCAAGTACGCGAAAGCGTCGGCTTCGGCTGCCTGCGGAGCCGGCGCCTCGGCATGGACAGGCGGAAGTGTGCCGATGCCGCCGAGGATAATGACGGATGCGAGAGCGGCTGCGGATAACACTTTGAGAGGGGAACGTTTTACAGTTTCGTTGTTCAAGGTAAAGCCTCCTATGTATCGAATGGAAGTGCGCGAGCTGATGCCTATACCGGATCTTCGTGATCCCGTTCAGACCTTTACTCGCCTTCATTAAATGGAACTTATTGCATATATAAACAGATTACTAAACATTAGAAGCATAAAAAGCCCCCCGTGCGAAAATATTTTCGCATAGGGGACTTTTATAGACGAAAACGGTTACGATTTGGGGCTGCCCGGGAACTCACTACCGGAAGCGGCCCCCGTTCCGGCACGGTTTCCGTTTCCGTTAGATGCAGCGATACTTCGTCATGCAGCCGGAAAGAAACCGGGGAAATCGCTTCCCACTGCCCGGACGGGGTACGCACGTCGTAATGGAATTCCCTCCCTTGGAACTGCACGTTGACGATGCTTCCGTTCAATCCTCCGACCTGCGGAGGTTCCGGGCGGAGCCGATCGGGCCGTACCGGATAGCAGCCGATCGCCTTGAAAGCATCGGCTACTTCGCCGCCATGCCAGCGGACCGAAGAGTTCGCCCCCTGCGGCGTGAACAGATCCCCTGTCCAGCTTCCGGGAAGCAGATTGGACTTCGAGACGAACCGGGCGACGAATTCGGTCTGCGGACGCAGGTAAATGTCCTGCGGCGTGCCGACCTGTTCGATCCGTCCTTCACGCATGACGACGATCCGGTCGGCCATTGCCAGCGCTTCGCCCTGATCGTGTGTCACGTAAACGATCGACGTTCCGGTACTGCGATGCACCGACTGGATCTCGCGACGCATATCCATGCGCAGCATGGCGTCCAGGCTGCTCAGCGGTTCATCCATCAGCAGCAGCGAAGGCCGCGCGGCGATCGCTCGGGCAATCGCTACGCGCTGCTTCTGCCCGCCGGACAGCTCGCTTGGCATCCGCTCCGCCAGACTTTCCAGCCCGATCAGCTTCAGCACTTCCGCGATCCGCCGGCTTTCGGCGGCGCGGATCGCCGGAGGCGTCTTTTTGTGGCTGCGAATCGGAAATCGGATATGCTCGGTCACGTTCATATGCGGCCAGAGCGCAAAATTCTGGAACACCATGCCAATATGCCGCTTTTCCGGCGGCAGAGCAGCGGACGGGGAAGCGACCACGACTTCGTCGATCCTGATCTCGCCGCCGCTCGGACGCTCAAAGCCCGCGAGCAGGCGCAGCAGCGTCGTTTTGCCGCAGCCCGAAGGACCGAGAATCGCGACGAACTCTCCATTCGCGATCGACAGGTCGATCGACTGCAGCGCTCGGAACGATCCGAACGATTTTTCCAACTGTGTGATTTGAATGCTCAAAGCGAATCATTCCCTCCCTTTCGCCGGATCATCATCCGCATCAGTCCGAGCAGTCCGCCTCCGGCGAAGATCAAGAACACGATGAGGCTGGACAAAGCGGTCGAATATAACGTATTACCCGCCTGTTCGAAGCTGAAGATCGCGACGCCGATCGTCTGCGAACCGGACGAATAGAGCAGCGCGGACACCGTCAATTCCGTCAGGGCGGTCAAAAAGACGAGCAGCCCGCCCCCGATCAATCCCGGCAGCAGCAGCGGCAGCAGAATCATCCGCCAGCGACGGATGCCGCGCGCTCCAGACACACGGGCCGCTTCTTCCATCGCCGGTTCGATTTGCGAAAACGCCGTGATGCCCGAACGGATTTGTAAAATCAGGAAACGGCAGACGTAAGCGATCAACAGCAGCGTCGTCGTGCCGTAAATGCCGGGATTCCATCCCGGGATCGGTTCCATCCAGGCGAGAATCATCGCCAGCGCGAACACGATGCCCGGCAGCGTATAGGGAATCGAGATCGAAAGCTCGGCCAGTCCGTTCCATTTGGAAGGGCGGCGTACCCGTACATACGCGATCGCCGTACCGGCGACGAGACAGATCAACAGCGTCCACAGCGACAGCTGCAGGCTGTTCTGGATCGAACGCCAGGTACCGGCATGTTCCAGCAAAATATACCGGTAATTGTCCAGCGTCAGGTTGTCGCGCGTTAGCCCGCCACCGTAGGATTTGCGCAGCGAGAGCGAAATCATGGAAATCAGCGGCACGACACTCATCAACAGCAGCGTGCCCCAAGCGAGCGGCACTACCCACAGTCGATGCCGGCCGAGGAACAAGCGCGGCGCTTCGTCCGGCATGCCCGTCTCCGCCTGTTTGCTTTTGCGGACGCTCAGCCACTGCAGCAGGGTTCCGGCAATCGCGATCAATCCCAGAACGGCCGAGATCGAAGCACCGCGGGCGAACGCCGACGGCCCAAAGCCGATAATCTCTTCATAAATCAACGTACTGAGCACGCTGATATTGACCGGCGTCCCGAGAAAAGCCGGAATGCCGAAGTTGTCGAGCGAAGCCAGAAAAACGAGCAGGGCTCCCGCCGCGATCCCGGGCAGAGCCATGGGCAGCGTAATGCGCAGCAGCACTTTGAGCCGCCCGGCCCCTCCCGTGCTGGCCGCCCACTCCAGATCCCGCGGGATCTTTTTGAGGACATTGACGGCGAACAGGTAAACCAGCGGGAAATGATGCAGCCCCATCACAAAGATGATGCCGCCCATACTGTACACATTCCACGGCTTGAGCTCCGGTCCGACTATTTTCAACAGCTGCGATACCATGCCCTGATTGCCCATAAACGCAGACCAGGACAGCGTCAGTACGTACGAAGGCAGGATGAAGCAGAGCAGGATCAGCAGGTGCATCGGTTTTTTGCCCGGAATATCCGTGTAGGCCATCAGCCAGGCAGCAGCGACTCCCAGTATCAGCGACAGCAGCGTCGATCCGAGCACGATCAAGGCGGTATTGCGCAGCGCATCCCAAAAGCGCGACTGCCGCAGCAGCTCCGAGTAGACGCCCAGAGACCAGCTTCCTTCTTCCTGCAAACTAAGCAGAATCAGTCTCGCGATCGGAAACACGAAAAAGAACAAGACGGCAGCGGTGCCGAAGATCATCCAGAACTTGCGTCCCTTCATCCCGCCGCCTCCTTTCGAACGGTGTTTTGCCTCATATGCCGCTTAATTGCCGAATATCTCCGTGAATTTCTGCTTGTCCGCTTCGCGCTCGGCGGTAAGCGTCTTGAGATCGGCGCTCATCAGCTTCATTTCTTCCAGTCCTTTAAGACCTTCCGGCGGATCGATTCCTTCGCGAACCGGCGTATACCCGATCTCTGCCGCGAGCTTCTGGCCTTCTTCGGACAGGACGAAATCAACGAAAGCTTTTGCTCCCTCCGCGTTTTTCGCGCTTTCCATAATGCCGATCGGCTCGGTAATGACCGGTACGCCTTCTTCGGGATAGACAAGCTCGATCGGCGACCCTTTGGCCTGCTCGCGCGCGACCATGTAATCCACGACCATGCCGTACGTTTTCTCTCCGCTGGCTACGGCTTTGAGCACCGCGCCGTTGCCTTTGATCGCCGTCACGCCGTTGTTTTTGAGGTTCTGCATGTAATCCCAGCCAAAACCGTCGGTCCGGCTGAGCACGCCCACGTTGTAAGCGGCGGCGCCCGAATAAAGCGGGCTCGGCATGATCGCCGAATCTTTGGACGACGCTTCGGTCAGCACTTTCCACGAAGTCGGCAGCTCGGCGGCCTGTTCCGTATTGGCGGCCAGAATGGTCGAAATCACTTTGGTGCCGGCGTAGGTCCCGTCCGGGTCGGCCAGTTCTTCCGGAATCTGCTCCAGTTCCGGTGACTTGTAGCTCAGCAGCAGATCCTGCTCTTTAAGCGTCTCAAACGTTACGGCATCGGCCAGCAGCAGTACGTCGGCCTGAATTTCGCCGCCCTGCTTCTCGGCTTGAATCTTGGCTACCACTTCTTCGGTACCGGAGCGGAAAGTCTCGACCTCAATCTCCGGATGGCTTTTGTTGAACGCTGCGACCAGCTTGGCCGCATCTTCTTCCGGCTGCGACGTATAGAACGCGATCGACGCGCTTTCGGCCGACGCTTCGCCGGCAGTCCCGCTCGTCGAAGCCGGACCGCCGCATCCGCTGAACAGTACGGCTGCCGTCGAAGCCAGTATCAGCGCGGA
This sequence comes from Saccharibacillus sp. WB 17, assembly GCF_008634075.2. Lineage (NCBI taxonomy): Bacteria > Bacillati > Bacillota > Bacilli > Caryophanales > Paenibacillaceae > Saccharibacillus > Saccharibacillus sp. WB 17. Next base: position 25,688 of record NZ_VPFK02000024.1, read on the forward strand.
CCCTCTCTTTTTCGAAGCTGTCTTCTGTCTATGTACCTTCTTCATTCGATCTTCTCCCCCTGCTGCTCTTGATTTGATACGTGCCCGATCATCCTCTCATTGTAAGATCGCTTTATTCGTTACGCGTCACCCCCAGGTAAGGACATTGTAAAAAATCCCCCTTGCCTTCGACCGAAGCTGGCTGAGAATTGATACGGGGGTACGCAAAAAAGCCTTCCCGCTTGCAAAGCGGAAAGGCTGTCGCTATCAATCATGACGCGAATTTTAGGAATTGCGGCTGTTTTTGAACTCCGTGACTGCCGCCGCCAGCGCCTTCCGGGCCTGATTGAGCGGTTCGGTCGTTTTGGACGTCTCGAGCGCGCGTTCCGCTTTGCCGATCGCGCGTTTGAGCGTTCCGATCTTGGAAGCGCCGTACTGGCCTTTTTCTTTGCCGGCCGGCGAGTCGAGCAGCGGCTCGGCCGTCTGAATGTCCTGGGCCAGCGTCAGTCCTTCGTTAAGCGCTTCGTACGTCACTTTGACGCTCGCCTGCGCGGCGTCCAACGCGTTTTTGCCTGTCGAACGTTCGATCGCCGCTTTGAGCGAAGCCGCCGACGTGCGGTATGCTTTGTCCAGCTTGCTCGCCGATTTCGCGTACGAGCCGGCCGCTTCGGTGCGCGCTTTGATATTCGCTTCGTACTGCGTCAACGCCGTGCTGTAGCTCGCGGGATCGAACGACTGGATATCGTTCGCTTCGGCGGAGCGCAGCAGGAAATGCTTGTACGCCGACAGGGCTCCCGCTTCGCTGGAATCGGCTTTCAACCGGCTCTGTGCTTCCGTCAGTCCTTGAAGCGCCAGCCGTCCGGAAGCGTCCAGTGCGCTTTCGCTGCGGCCGCCCAAAATCTCGGTCCGCGCCTGCGCCAACAGGTTCGTCACGGCATTCGCGCCGCGAATCGCTTCGTCGTTATACCGGTCGACCGCTTCTTCCAGTTTACGCGAAGCGGAGAAGACCCGGTCCGCCGGTGCGTTGAGGTCCGAAGACACTTCGTTGGCCCGATTGCGCGCTTCGATCAGCTTGACCGACTGCTTCTCGGACAAGCCGAGCGCCAGCAGCTTTTCCGTGCGCAGGCTCATGATTTGCAGTTCGATCAGCGCGACGCGCGATACGCCGGCCGAAGCTTTTTTGGGATCGACCGATACGACAGGCAGGACGACTTCGGCATTCCGCGCCGTCGATCCGCTTGCAGAGCGAACCGGAACCGGCGTAAGAGCAGAAGCTGCGGCAGAAGAAGCGGACGTTTGCGAAGCAGACAGCTTGGTCGCCGCCGGCGCGGTTTGCTTGGCGGCCGTTTGCGGAGCGCTCGCCGACTGCGTCGTTTCCGACGGCGCGTCAGCAAATACTTTCGGCAGCGCATACGCACTGCCCGCTACGACGACCGTTGCCAAGACGGCAATCGGCCACTTTTTGCTTTGACCCGTTTTCTTGTTGTCCATGTGAAGCCTCCTATGTATGTACACCCATCTGCACAGTAGTGTGGTGCTACCTCCTTTTTAACCAATGAACAGATCCCGAACCTAAAAAAAGCCCCTCTTTTCAGAAAAGGACTGAAAAGAAGCAGCTTTTTGATTATAAAACTTAAAAGGTCAAATCGCTTATATCGAGTGTCTTACCAAGCCCCGCTTCCGGAACCTCCGCCCGGCACTGCCGAAAGCACTTGAACAATAGTTTTTGCAGCTTCTTCGCCTACTCCCTTTGCGGAAGATACAGGGTAAACGGCGGAAATCGTTATAATCGTAAGCACACCCACCGTCAAAACAAATTTAGCCAGTTGTTTTTTCATCTAAATCACACTCTTTTCATCAGATTTTCGTACTTTTTCTTTTCTTGATGACTCGCAATATCTCTAAGCCCTTCAAACAATGGGACATATTTCATAAACATGTCTTTATTATTTATTTTAATAGCCATTTCCAAACCAAGCAATAGATACGTCAAGCATTCTCCGTATTTTTTTCTTTTGAAAAGATAAACCGCGCTCTCATAGCAAACATGAATATAACGGTTGAAATTGCTCGTCTTGCTGTACGCAGCATGGTCCTCGGGATATTTATGAAGAGGCTCCGCAAATTTGTCGAGTATATCGTCGATGTCGTATTGATGCCTGTTGGCAGACTCCACTATGATCAACAGGGTCACCCAAAGTTCGGAAGGATGCTCTTCGATAAATCGAACACAATCCGGAAGAACCGTCGGATCGCCTTCCAGCAACCGAACTTGCATCAGATTTATTTTCGCAAAAAATTTGAACTTTTCGCTCTCCTTTTGCGAACTTTGGTCTTTCTGCATACAGGAATCCAGATTGGCATACGCGTTTATGTAAACTTTGGCCTGCTCGTAATTTTCTTCATGCAGCATTACGTTTTGCATAGCCAAAAAGCCATAGCCGTAATACACGATCAGAGGATACTCGCATGAAAGGTCGCTTTCGCTCAGCCCCCGTTTCGTCCGCTGCTCTTCATTGCGATAAATGGCCTGAGAAAAATCGAACAGCGCTTGCGAGTATTTTTTGGTTTCTGCTCTTTTGTCCATCGACAAATACACGTTCACCAGCTTCATCAGCCCGTCCAGCCGGTGATGATCCGGCAGCTTTTCGCAGAACGGTTCGAACTCGATCGCCGCGCGCAGGTTCTGTTCGTTGTCTTCGCCGAGAGCGGCACGGAACAACCGGTAATGGCTGATTGCCAGACGCTCCGACTGGTGGTACTTCTCGTTCTGCACGATGCAGCGGTAAAAAACGACCGATTCCTTAGTGCTGCCGCTCGCATACAACGCTTCCGCAATATCGAAAATCGTATCGAGTTGGCGCAGGTCTTCGAGCAGCCGGGACAGCACTTCTTCGATACATTCGTTTCGCCCGAGTGCGGCGCAGCGGAGCAGAAAAGGCTCCACCCTGCGGCGATTCGGCCGACCGTCGTAGAAGCATTCGTTGATGTACGCTTCGAACATCCATCCATCTTCGCGCCCGAGCGCGCGGCCGATTCTTTCCAGTTGGTTGAGCGAAATCGGTTTGGGCGGATTGCTGTTCAGTATAGCGCTGAAAATCCCCCGGTTAATTCCCGACCACTCGCCAAACTCCGAAAAATTCATGCCCATGCCCGCGATCCCTTTTTCAATTTCGGAACGCAGTGTCATTTCCATTTTCCGCACCTCTTTCGCTTAAACCCATCCTGTATATGAAGCTTATCAGTTAATGTTTCCCTTACAATTAATTTACAATATACAGAATAAATAAACATTGGTCAATTTCTTTTTTTACCCAATTATATAGAGTGATTGTATGCTTGAAGTCTTTTGCAGCAAGTGTTTCGAAAAACGGAATACGTTTTCCGAACTGACTGCCCAGTCATGCATGAATATGCAGTTTTCTGGTATTTTAAAATGATAGTAATAATACGGTTTGAAGCTTATTGCTAGACATTAGTCGTTTTCGGGATAACGCTCTCACAGAGGAAAAGCTTTCGGTGTGCTGTCCGCCGGGCGAAGACAAAGATAAGCAAACGGTCTTGAACGCAAACATGCATCCGGGGAACGTTGAGCTCCGTCGAATGCATGCGGTCTCAAATCATTTTTGTTCCTCTAGGGAATCGGACTCGCCGGAATGGGTCTCCGCCTGCGACAATACCGATCCGGCCAGCGATTTGGCTTTCTTCTCCGCCGATTTGTCGTGCAGTACCTTGGAAGCCAGAGCCGACATTTTCTTCGAAGGATGCTTGCCGTCATGGTTGTTGGACATCTGTATCCCCTCCCATACGTCGAAATAACCGGTTTGGGCGGTGGGGAAACCTTTGACGAGTAATTGGCCTTCCCTTTTTTAAAACAGATTCAACGGCCTGAAAAGTCAAGGACAATGAAATTTTTCAGATAATACAAAAGCGGTTCAGTTTAACTATCATGCACGAATCGCGTTGAAAAACGTGTATCTTCTGTGCGCGTCTCACAGAACTGAACGAGGAGCTGTGCCTGGATTTTTGAAGGATTTATTGGAAGCCAAGTAAACGCTAGGTATAAAAGCGTCTAATCAGCTAATTGAGCTTTTAGACGCTTTTTTCACTTAATAACCGCTTTCGTAGTCCCACGCTGCACATTATCTTTTACCGTTTACTAAAAAAACAGCCACTTTCTAATTGTATTAGAGAGTGGCTGTTTTTATTTACTACGCGGAAAAGGAGAATTCAAAACTTCCCACATCTTATCGTACTCGACTTTATCCGTGGAAAATCCTGAACTGAACTTTTCCACCTTATCATGATTTTTCGGATCAAAGTTCAAATATTCGTCCTGACTATGACAAGCATAATTTCTACAGTGAGAAGCAAACTCATAAAAGTGTTCAAAAGGACGATCCATCATATCTACGACGATCAAGTCTCCTTCTTCACGAGTAGATGACGGCATGTAGATTAAAAAGTATTCTTCACTTGAAAATCGATACTCCATGTCTCTCGCCTCCCTTTATTAAATCCTTTGTTCAATTATACTAAAATCTCTTCTTTTTGAGTCCTTTGATATAGCCAAGCTCGCTCAACACGCGGAAAATATTTGCCTGAACACGCGAATCGAACACGGGAGCGGGGCGATTCTGCCAGTCGGTCCGCGCGGAAGGTCTGCCCTGCAGGACGTTTTGCATATAGCGCTTGAGATGTTTGACGCCCGAATTGCCGTCGACTTTGGTTTCCGGCAGATGTTCCGGCAGCATGGAGCTGACCAGCTTCATATGGGACTTGGCGCAGGTGACGGCTACGTTGAGTCTGCGTTCGCCTTTGGCCTGGGACAGCGGGCCGAAGTTATAATAAATCGAACCGTCGGCCGCAGGTCCGTACCCGACGCTCAGGAAGATGACGTCCCGTTCGTCGCCCTGCACGTTTTCCAAACTTTTCACGAAAAACTCTTCATGCACGTCTTCCTGAAAATACGCGTCGAAGTCGGGCTGATGTCGGCGCAATGCCTGCACTTCTTCTTCGATCGCCTCGGCCTGCTTCCGGCTGAACGCGATTACGCCCAGCGACAATCCGGCATGGTCCCGATAATGCTCGAATACCCGTTCCGCGATGCGGCGCGCTTGCTTTTTTCTAATGGGGAACCTGCACTTCAAAATCGTCTCTGTACGACTTGTCTGCATTGAAAAATACGACATCGCCGTCCCGCAGTTCGAACCGGTGGCCCCAGGCGTCCTGCTTGCTGCGCGTGTAGCCTTCCAGCGCCCACTGGTTCATCAGCGGAGCATGGATATACTGCAAATGCGGATGCGCGACGTCGCCGTCGCGGATACTCTCGATGTTGAAGTTCACGATCAGGTACCCGTCCCGTAAAAAGATCGGATCGCGCCGCGTCAGCCCGCCGTGCGTCCGGCCGTATTCGGCCAAATCCGTTCCTCTGACGACGAGATAAGGATCGCCGGGCAAACTGTATTCGCCGTACCATTTCTGCCTGGCTGCGTTGGCCCGCTCCCAATCGACGCCCGCCGGCAAGTCGGTCTTCGGTCCGATCAGCGTGCGCAGCTGTTCGGGCAGCAGCAGCCGCGAGATCCCTCCGATCGGCGTCTTCATTTTCGTGAACCGCTCGATATAATCCGTCACGAACGTCCGCCGACTGACGTTGTGCATCTCCGCGAATCCGTAATGGTGCCCATAAGCGTAGCGGGCCGTATCGCCCAGCTCTTCTTCCGGCACATTGCGCAGCCGCTCGTTCAGGATCACGTACCGCTCTTGTTTGTCCGCGGGAGAACCAACCTTGACGAACGGCTCGCGATCGGTGCCGTAATACAGATCGACCGGCGTATACCGCTTGCCGTCCCGGCTGACGAACGCAAAGCTTGGCGTGATGCGGAGGCCGTCTTTTTTGCCGAACATATTGCCTTGGGTCTTGAGATCGAACTTGAACGCGTAGCCGGTCTTCACCGCCACGTTCTTCATGCCCTGCCGCGGATGGCTGCCGGGCAGGATCGGGAGCGTAAACGGCGCGGAATTGCCGCGGGCCGCTCCGTCGATCCCCTGCCCGCCGACCCAGTAAGTGTTGCCGGTCGGCAGCGGACTGTCCGCTCGCTGGCGGAACACCGTCTCCCAGTTGTAGTCGACGATATCCGTGACGTGCAGATCGTACAGCCGCCCGATCACTTCGACGTTCACGCTGTCGGAAGCGGCATGGTGGGCAAGGTCCAGGTTTGCTCCCGGCTCGGCCGGTTCGGACGCGGGCGCATTTTCGGCGACGTTCCGATAGTCCACCGCATAATCGCCTTCGTCGACCCAGACCGGCAGGAAAAACTCGGCCGTAAGCCGGCTGACCGGGATGTCGATCCACGTGTTTTTCGGATAAAAGACCGAGCGGTCGCCGGTATACACGTCAAACGGGAAACGGACTTCCTTGCTGCGAAAATATTTGGCGTAATCGCGGCTGCCGTAGCCGGGATAGTCCTGATGCGGGCCGTAGGTGGGCAGCGTGACGGTGAACGGACGATCCAAAATAAAAGCCTGCCGGGCCGGATTCGGAGTCGTCTTCTGGTTATGTGCCGCGTCATCGGAAGCGCCAGAAAAATTGACGACCGGCGTATGCACGGTGACCGGGTTGATGTCCCCGATAGGATAAGTATCGCCGGGCGCGGCATTGACGTTGGCGTCAAGCGGCATGTACGTGATCGTTCCGCTCGACGGCGCGGCCCGACGATTGATTTTGCGACTCGGGATACTCTGGTTCGGCTTATACAGCACATCCCGGGCGATCCGGGTCGGTTCGGGCACTTTGTGCGGATCTTCGGTTTTGCGTTCGGCGAGGCTGCCGTTCATGAGCGGTTGACTGTTAAAAACGACCGTATCGTTGCGCACTCGAACCGGCTTGATCTTGCGCTCGGTCTCCCCGGCGACCAGATTCAAGTCATTCGGTACGGAAGGCTTGGCGAAGCCGCCGGCAACGGTCTGTCCGGATGCCGTCCAGTTGCCGGGTCCGGGGTCCGAGACGTATGTGCCGGTCGCGGTGACGGACAGCGCGGGCGGCACATAGCCGGCAGGCCGGATCTCGATCGATTCGCCCTGAAACGCATAGTTTCTCAGTTCGGCCTGTTCGATTGCATAAATCCCGATTTTCTCGACGACCCAATAAGAGAAATAACGTTCGATATGTACCGGATACCGGACCGTCTCGGTGTCCGACCTGCTTCGGACCGCGGGAGGTCCGGGCTTGCCGTCCGGAAGCGAGGTCGCGTTCGATTCCTGCCATTTGAGCGTGTACGTCTTGGAGACGGTCAGGTCGTACACACAGCTGCCCAACTGTTCTTTGAACTTGTACTGGTGCAAATAACCGTTTGCGCTGACGCTGCCGTACAAGCTCTCGGATGTCGGGATGCCCTGCAGCACGTCAAAGATTTCCCGGTCTCTCTGATCGGCACGGATCATGGCCGACGCTTCCGGCGTCATCCGCTCGCCTTCGACGATACGCCCGTCGCGAATCGTGCAGCCCGCGAATCCGGGCGAAACTTCGGTTGGAGGTTTCGGCTCTTCGCCGGGATCTTTGTCGGTGTAGACCCAGTAGTGATCGGGGTATTGGTAGGTGACTGAGGTGGCGGTGAAATTATAGGCGGCAAAGTAGAAGGCCATGATTTGGGCGTTTTTTGGGTCTTCATGATAAGGCACCATGCGGTTATTCGGGCCTTTTTGCGTGTAGTAGCGCGTGTTGTCGAATGAGTTGTCGTGGTTTTGTTTGAACGTAATAGTGGCGAACGTCAAGTCCCGGGTAGCTCCGGGCGTCTGGTCGGGGTCCAAGCCGACTAGAATGGATTCGATTTGGGTTGAAGGGTGGGACTTGCCTGTAATTTTTAAACCATCGATCGAAACTTCTTTTTGATAATTCACTTGTACTTTCGCTTCACTCGAAGGTAACTGCGGATTTTTCATTTGTACTATACTAGTCCGGTTATCAATAAAATTCAAAGGAAAAACTAATGTATCACTACCAATAGTGGCCTTAAAAGTATTGCTAATTGGATATTTGACGATCATCTTAACTTTTTTTCCAGGCGCTCGTAGGTAATTGTCACGGAAAGCTCGACCACTGTTACGAGTAATAATATCTTCAGTGGTACCAAGTATGTTGTCATAAGCTTCCCAACTTTCACCTTGACCTCCAGCCGTCCAACCGTTTGTAATGCCGCGACTCCAAGCAAACCAAGAACCTGCTGATCCGTTATCTGCGGAATTGACCTCGATCTCATCACCTTTGAAGGTTTCAGCTCCGGTGTAGGTTTGAGCGTCAACTTCGATCGTCTTGACAGCTTCGTTTCCCGTGTAGAATACGATTTTTTTAATTCGCTTTCCTTTTCCTGCATCTTCTCGAATTACCGTTGTTTTAGCTGTCGGATCTTTACCAAATGTTAAAGCCGTGCGGTTGGGATGAGGACGTGGTGAATTTAAGCCTACATAAACGATCTGTTTTTTTATCGGCGCTGCATATACCTTACCTTGCGATGGAAAAAAAACACCCAGCATGCTACTTGCCAGAAGCAGTATCCCGAGCCCTACAAATATAAGTCCTCTTATTCGTAGCTGGTTTTTCTTCATTACTGAATTCCTTGCAAACGAAGCAGATCAATTTCTATAAAGCGAAAATTTGATCCTGTCGGAGTTTGCAAAACGATTTTGATACCTTCCTGACCTTTCGAAGTGACACGTTTCGGTATTATAAGAGCAGGTGTATCTAACCATTGTTCTCGGTATACTGAAGCAGTTTGATTCAACTTTCCTGCGAAGAAAGCTTTTACATCCGTATTATTAAACCCTTTAACTTCGAACTGCACAAACGGACGACTCACATATTTTGAACTTTCTTTGTTAAACACTTCTTTACCTTTAAAATACAGCACATAAGTATCTTTCAAATCCTTAATCGGATTCTGTGTCGTTCCGTTGTGCCACTTCAAACTTCCCACATCCCCCAACAACCCTCGATTCGGATCGCTCGCATCGGCCATGTCGATCGCGATCAGCGCGTCCAGTTTGCCTTGGTACAGGCCGTCTTTGGACGTGATCGTCATGTTTTTTTCGTTCCACATGTCTTCGATCGAGGGTTTGCCTTTGCTTTTCCAATCGGATTCCGGGGTGACGAACATCTCGGGCATGATCGAGAAGATATTCGTGCCGTGCCAGGCGATTTCGGCCGAGCCGGCGGCGTAGCGGTCGATCTCGAGTTTGGCGCCGCTTTTGACGGAACGGATACGCTCGATGATCACGACGGACTGCGCGCGCGTAGTCAGGCCTTGAGGCGCGATCTGCCCTTTGCTGACGCCCTGAATCAGTCCGGTCTTCGTGGCGAGATACATCCATTTGTCGTTCTCGCGGGTCTCCTCCCCGATCGCGCGGGCGGCGACTCTCGCCATTTCCTCGCGCGTCATCGCGGCGGCCCATCCGGCTTCGCTGTCGGGAAAATCGTTCGCTTCGTACAAGCCGGCCCGGACGGCCGCCTCGACGTACGGCGCATACCAGCGGCCGCCTGTCGGAGCGGCGTCGAGCTTCAGCGCCGAAACGGCCATTTTGACGAATTCCGCGCGCGTGACGCTTGCGTCCGGCTTGAACGTGGCGTCGTCATAACCGTCGACGTACCCTTCCCGCACCGCCCCGTTTACGGCAGCATACGCCCAGTGCCCGGATTTGACGTCCAAAAAACTGACCGCCGCGGCGTTTGCGGCCGGAGCTGCGCTCCACAGGCTGCCTGCCGCCCATACCCCCGCCAAAACCAATCCGGCCCATCTCATTCCATACTTGTTCATCTCTTCACGCTCCTTCTGTATAGTGGCGCTGCCTCGATCTCCTCCGACAACATTGCTCCTCCGGCAGCATTCCGTCTTCCCATTGTCGCCGGCTTGCTTGCACTCGGGAAGTGTGCTTGCTTCCAAAAATGCTAAAAACCACGCAAAAAAGCGGACGAAACTTTCCCCGAGGAAAGTCCGTCCGCGTGCTTCGCGAAAGGCAGAATTCTGTTGAGTTCAAATCTAAAGGATTTCGAGCGAAAAAGCAAGCTTATTTGCGCAGCCTTCTGCTCAACCTTGCCGCCCGGCGATCAGATCCGCTTCGCGAAATACCCCCACATCGAGAAGAAGACGATCAGGACGAACAGCAGCGTGCCCAGCAGCGTCACAAACGCGACGGTGTTCAAAAATCCGGCCACGATCGTGGCGATCCCGATGCCGAAAAACGCGACGGAAGTGCCGAGCGAAGCCGCCTTTTGAAGAATCAGGCCTGTCCGTTCGTCGTTTTCGTTGATCTGCAGCTTCCGGATCGCTTCTTCGCTTTTGGAAGCTTTGACGTATTGGACTAAAAAGCCGAGGATGATCAGTTCCAGGCCGAAGAAAATGCCGTGATGGAATCCTTTGATAAAGCTGTTCAAAACAGGCAGTTCCGAGCGATACATCATAAAGCCGGCATAGATCAGGGCGACGACGACAGCCAGCAGCGTCAGCACGCGAATCCGAATACGCAATTTTCGTTTGAATGATTCCATAAGTTATTCCTCCACTTCGCTAAAATCAAATACTTCTTCGATCGTCAGCCCGAAATAACGGGCGATTTTGTAGGCCAGCACCAGCGACGCGGTGTATTTGCCCACTTCGAGCGAGGTGATGGTCTGCCGGGTCACGCCGACGGCCATCCCAAGCTCCTCCTGCGACAGCTTGCGCTGCTTGCGCAGTTCCGGGATTTTGGTTTTCAACGGAACGCCTCCTCGCCTGTATACAGTAGATGCAATAGATGCAATGCATACTTTGCACTTTAAGCATAGTTTACTTTGCATAAAATGTCTAGCGTGCTTTGCAAATTCAACAAAAAAAGAGCGTTCGGGATTTATCCCGAACGCTCTTTTTTGCGTTTTTGCCCAGATGCGATCGCCAAAGTCCGCCCTACAGCTGAAGCAGCCCGTTCACGAGCAGCACCAAGCCGAAGCCCGCGCACAGCACCCCGCCGAACGTTTTGGTTCCGCTGCGTTTTCGATCGTATTTTTTCGGCCAAATCACGTACAGACCAAACGCAATCAGCACGACTCCCATCCCAAGGCTAAAAAAGTGCAGCGTTCCGGCCAAAGCTTCGGCGCCCTGACGGACGGCTTGGTCGCGCGGCGATTGTTCCATATCCGCTCACTCCTTCTTGTTCATTTGTCTTTGAATTCGCTTGGGCGGCAGCCGACATACTCTTTGAACACGTTGGAAAAATAGTGCGGATCGCCGAAGCCGAGCGCTTCGGCGACATGTTTGACTTTGACTTCGGGCCCCGAAGATAGCAGGCGTCGGGCTTCCGCAATTTTGAGCGCCATGTAATGATGCACGAACGTGCTGCCGGTATAACGTTTTACCAGGCGGCTTACGTACGAAGGGCTGACGTGAAACTGCTGCGCCGCTTCCGTTATGGACAGCTGCGCGTACAGGTTTTGCCGCAAATAACGGTCCAGTCGTTCGAACAACTCTTCGCCGCCGCGCTTGAGGGGTTCCCGCAGCGCAAGCTTGGACGCTTCGCCTGCCTGCGGCGCCGCCGGGTAATCGCCTTCGCCGTAGATCGGCGGCGCCAGATCCCCGCCGACGGTCAAGTGCTCGCGCAGCTCCCGCTCAAGCGCCGCATGCACGGCCGCAAGCGCGCGCAGACCGGCCGGTTCCGGCGCGGCCAAGGCAACCGCGGACAGTCCGGCCGCGGCCAGTGACGCTTCCAGCGCCTGCGTCAGCTGGCGTGCAGCAGCTGCGCCGTCTGCTGCACGCTCTTGCTCCGCAAGCAGCACCACGAACCGGCCCTGCTGCGGCGCGGGCCATACGTATCGGCATTCGCCGCCCGGCAGCGCGGAGAGCGCCGCTTCGATCTGCCCGGCCGTCCACGCCCGCTCCGCCTGCGCCGCAAAAGGCTTGCGCCGCAGCAGCGCCATGCGATACCGGCCCGCCAGCAGTCCGGCATCCAGCGGCATGTCCGCCAGAAACGCCGGTTCGACCACGCTTTCCAGCAGCTTGCGATCGCTCTGCCGCTGCTCCGTCAACTGTGTGATCAGCCGCTCCAGCACGTCGCTCAGCTGCGCCTGGTCCACCGGCTTGAGCAGATAATCGAACGCATGAAGATTCAGCGCGCGCCGCGCATAGTCGAAATCGCTGTAACCCGTAATAAGAACGGCCTGCAGCCGCGGATTCAGCGCTTTGGCCTGCTCGATTAGCCCCAGTCCGTCCAGCTTGGGCATGCGGATATCCGTCAGCAAAATGTCGGCCTGCCCGTCTTGAAGCCGCTCCAGCGCTTCGAGTCCGTTCGACGCGGTCGCGGTCACCCGCACCGGCAGGCCGGATGATTCGATCAGCATTCCGATATGGCGCAAAATGGGCTTGCTGTCTTCCGCAATGATGACGTTGTACATGCCGCCCCTCCTTTTGGCTAATAAAAATCTTCGGTCAGCGACGCAATGATCTGGATCGCCGCTCCGCCGCCGTCGTCCGAATGGTTGTACATGTTGAAAAAGAGCCGGTTTTTGTACATCAGCTGCAGCCGCCGCACCGTATTGACGATACCCATGCCGCCGATGCCCGTTGCGACGTAGTCCAAGCTTGCGCTGCCGGACGCCAACGCGTCGTTTTCCGCTGCATGTGACCCGTAGTCCGACGCCTCCCCTGCCCGGATACTGTCCAGTACATGCCGGATTGTCGCGTCGTCGAAGCCGTCGCCGTTGTCGCGAATTTCCAGCGCCCACAGCCCGTTGTACACTTTCACCCGCACTTCGATACGCCACGGCGTGTCCGCTTCCTTGAATGCGTGCTCGATACAGTTTTCCACGAACGGCTGCACGACGAGGCGCGGCAGGCGAATGTCGTCGAAAGCCCGGTCTACGTCGACGCTCCACACCAGATCGTCTTCGTAATTGCGGTGCAGCAGCGCCAAATAATGTTCGGCATGCTCAAGTTCCTGCGTGAGACTGACATGCTGATACGGCGAGGAGACGATGTAGCGCAGGCTGTCCGACAGGTTTTTGCACATTTCCGAGACGACGTCGTTTTTGCCTTCCTGCGCGGCGATACTGATCAGGTACAACGTATTGTGGATAAAATGCGGCGCGATTTGTGCCTGCAGCGCCGAATGGCGAGCGAGCGCTTCTTCGTGCACGGCCAGCTTTTCCCGCTCGATCGACACCTGCAGGCGATCCAGCAGCCCCTGGAACGACTCGCTCAGCATGAGCAGTTCGTTGTTCGACGAAGGCGTTACGACGCGCGTGTCCATATTGCTGTAATTGATGCGCAGCATCTGATTGCGCAGTTTGCGAATCGGCAGCAGCAAGCTTCGGGCAGAGAAATACATATACGCGGCGGAAAAAAGAAACAGTGACGCGATCAGCAGCATCGACACCGTCGTCACCGAGTTGACCGGGCCGAGCACGACCCGTTTGGGCGTCACGCTGTACGTCGTCCACCCGGTCTCGTCCGAGCGCGAAAACGCGACGTAGTTAGCCTGCCCGTCGAGGTAGACGCCTTCGGAATCGGGCTGCGACGTCTCGAGCTTCGGAATGCTTCCGTCCGCTTGGCGGCTCGACGCATAGATCGTCTGGCCGTTGTGATCGAGCACGTAGACGTCGCTGCCCGAACTGCCGGCCGCCGCCGAACGGCGCAGCATCTCCTGCTGCAGCTGGATCGCCATATAGCCGAACACTTTGCCGTTCTGGTTCCGGATCGCCCGGACGAAAAACACCCGGTTCGAGCTCGGACGATACAGCGCGTAACCGCTCTCATTCCACGTCGTGCTGCTGCCGCTGCTTTCCAGAAAAGGCAGCAGCGACGACGGATTGCCGGACATGCTGATGAAAGTCGTCAGCAGCGTCCCGCGCAGGTCGTAGATCGCCACGTCTTCGATATTCATGCTCGGCCCGATCGATTGGAACATGATTTCCCTCAATTTGCGGCTGCGGGCCAGCCCTTCCACGGTCAGACCCGACTCGCTGCCGGAAGGCATGAGCGCGAAAATGTCCTGGCTCGACAAGATCCGCTGGGACAGCTGGTTCTGCCCGTCGACGTACAGATTCAGCTGATCGCCGATCTTGGCCGCGGCGAGCCGCATTTCGTTTTCGGTCGTGTCCCGAAGCGGACGGACGACGACCTGATTGACGTACACGCCGAAGCTGCCCATGACGATCACGAGCAGCACGGCGAACGCCAGCAGGAACTTGGTCTGCAGGCTGGCCTGCGCGCTTCCGATTTTCATTTTTTGGAAAAGCACCGCGGAACCTCCCATGGCGTGTTGATGTTCATACTGTACAATACAAAGTCGGAAATGGACAAGGGCTCGGACGTTGTTCAGAATATTACACCCAAAGAGTAAATGGGAGACATGTACCCGCTCTTCTCCGACCTCTATAATTCATATTTGTAAGCGGATTCAATACATAGGGGGGCGACAACATGAACCAACAAACGAAGAAGATCGCGGCGGGACTGCTCGGAGGGCTGCTCGCGGTCTCGCTTACGGCCTGCGGAGGCAACGCTTCGCCGGGCGGATCGACGGCGGCGGGCGGCAGCGGAAACAGCAGCGGCGGAGCCGGCGGCGCGACGATCGAGCTGGCCATTTCCAAAAGTTCGCAGGACTCCATTTTCGTACAGCAGGATCTGCTTGACGCTTTTGAAAAAGAGAGCGGTATCAAAGTCAATCTCCAGCTGCTGCCGGCCGAACAGACGGCGACCGTGCTTCAGACGAAGCTTGCGGTCGACGAGACGCCCGATATTGTCCAGTACAATCTGGCCAGCGCGACGACGGATCTTAACCTGGAGCGCAATTTCGAGATTCTCGACGACGAACCGTGGGTGAGCCGGATCGAGAACAAGGAAGTGCTGTCCGCGTACGGCCACGTATACAGTTTCCATCTCAGCCAAGATACCGGCATGCAGGGCGTCGTCTACAACAAAGACATGTTCGAAGAACTGGGCCTCGCCGTTCCGAACAACTTCGAAGAGTTTCTGGCCGTCTGCGAAAAGATCAAAGCCGCAGGCATCACACCGGTCTTCATGCCGTTCAAGGACAACTGGGCCGCCAACGTCTGGCCGGCTGCCGCTTTCGCGGATTACGCCGAGAAGAACGAGCCGAAGCTGTTTGAAGAACTCAACTCGGGCAAAAAGAAATGGTCGGATATCCCGGCGTTCGCGGATATTTTGCAGCAGCAGTACGAAGTGTACGAAAAAGGCTATACGAACGGCGACATCCTGAGCGACAGCTACGACATGGCGGTCGGCAAATTCCTGAACAAGGAAGTCGCGATGATGTTCATGGGCGACTGGCTGATCCAGAACGTGAACGACAATGACCCGGACATGAATCTCGGCGTGTTCCCGATCCCGTATGCGCCTGACGCCAAACTCGGCGCGAGCCCGCTCGGCGGCCAGCTGTTTATTCCGAAAAAAGCGAAGCATATGGAAGAAGCGAAGCAGTTCTTCGAGTATGTCGCCCGCAAAGATGTCGCCCAGAAGATCATCGACGAACAGAAATTCGTCTCCAACTTCAGCGACGTGACGACCCCGGAACTGCCGGCCTACAAGCAGGAGATCGTGGACGACTACATCACGCCTAAGCAGACGGTGCTTACGGTCGATGCCCATATGCTGGTCGACCGCAGCGAATTGTACCGCCTGCTTCAGGACGAGTTTGCCGGCGGCATCGACGCGCAGGGCGTCTTGACCGCATGGGACGAGAAGTTCGCGCAGCTGATGAAAGACAAGGAAATCGAAGGGTTTTGATCGGAGCGTGAAGAGATGAAAATATCGAGAAAACTATATTCCTACTACCTGATCCTGCCTGCCCTGCTGATCTATTCCGTCTTGTTCGTCGTACCCGCGATCGCCGGCCTGTTCTACTCGTTCACGGATTGGCGGCTTGACCGGGTCGGCATCAAGTTTATCGGCTGGGCCAACTTTGAACGCATCTTCACCGACAAGACGCTGCTGCTCGCGATCAAGAACACGATCATCTTCGCGGTCGCGACCGTAATAGGCAAAAACCTGATCGGCCTGGCGCTTGCGATCGCGCTGAACATGCGGCTCAAAACGCGCAACATTTTGCGGGCCGTCTTCTATTCCCCTTCCATTCTGAGCGTCCTGGTCATCAGCATCGTGTTCACGCCGATGCTGCGCTCGGAAGGCACGATCAACCGGATCTTCGAGTCGGTCGGCCTCGGCTTCCTGAGCCAGAGCTGGCTGACCGATCCGCAGATCGTCATCTGGACGGTCGCCGCCGTATCGGTCTGGCAGCACGCCGGTTTCCAGATGGCCATCTATCTGGCCGGCCTGCAGTCGATTCCCAAAGACTACTACGAAGCCGCGACGATCGACGGCGCCGGCGCATGGAGAAGCTTCCGCAGCATTACGCTGCCGCTGCTTCTCCCCGCGCTGAACATCAACTTGATGCTGACGCTGATCGGCGGCCTGAAAGTATTCTCCGAAGTGTTCGTCCTGACCGGCGGCGGACCGGGCAACGCGTCGCAGGTCGTCGGCACGATCATCCTGCGTTCGTTCGGTGAAGGCAGTTGGGGACTCGGCACCGCGGTCAACACGCTGCTGTTCGCGGCCGTGACGATTATCGCCATTCCGCTGCTGATCTTCATGCGCCGCAAGGAGGTATCCGAATAATGAACTACACCCGCAAAATGGCCTGGCGCAATTATCTGGTCGAAGGCTTCCTGATCCTAACTTCGCTGATCATCATCCTGCCGATGCTCGTCATGATCTTCGGCAGTTTCATGAACAATATCGAAGTCATGAAGTTCACGCTGCGTCTGCCGAGCGAATGGCATTTCTCCAACTACGCCACCGTATTCCGGGAAGGCGGGCTCGCCCGCGCGTTCTGGAACGGCATCCTGATCACCGGCGTATCCTGCTTCCTGAACATTTTCACTTCGTCCGCCGCTGCGTTCATTCTTACCCGGCGCGACACGAAGCTGTCGAACTTTTTGTACATGTTCTTTTTCATGGGACTGATTGCGCCGATGTCGACCATTACGACGATTCGCGTCGTACAGTGGTTCGGATTCTACGGCAGCATCACGAGCGTCATTTTGATCTACGCGTCGCTCAACACGGCGTTCAGCGTCTTTTTGTACAGCGGCTTTATCCGCTCCATCCCGAAAGCGCTCGACGAAGTCGCGTTTCTCGAAGGGGCGGGCACGCTGAGCGTCTTTTTCAAAATCGTCACGCCGCTCATTCTCCCGGTTAACGCGACGGTCGCGATCATGGTGTTCATGTCCGTCTGGAACGACATTACGATCCCGCTCTATTTCCTGACCGACAGCTCCGACTGGACGATGCCGCTCTCGGTGTACAATTTTTACGGAAAATTCAGCCGCGACTGGAACTTGATCTTCGCCGATCTCGTGCTGACTTCCCTGCCGGTGTTCATTCTGTATCTGTTCTGTCAAAAGTATATCGTGAGCGGCCTGACGGCCGGCGCGGTAAAAGGCTGAGCAAATTTGAGCGAAAAAGCCGATCATCGCAAAAAAGGACTCCCGTCTGCGGACAGGGGTCCTTTTTTGATGTTCAATTCGATTCCGACCCTCCTAAGTTCCCGCGCTCCCACGCTCCCGTGCCTCGCCAATAATAACAATGCCAGCGCCGGATTCGCCTCTGCTTCCGCTTCCGCTCTTTTCCCGCATCCTGTATCTTACCCCGCCTGCCTCCAGGCTAACGCTAGCATCGTATCGCGTCGCTCCCTCACCCTTATGCTGTCATCCTATCGCGCCGCCTCCTGCCCTTAGGCTGTCTTCGCACCGCACCACGTCGCCCCTGCCCCCTCCTATTATGCTATCCGAACCTGTATATAAGTAACTTAACGATTTATAATCAAAACGATAAGTAAACTTATATAGCTTATACGAAATCGCAAAACGAAAGGGGCATGCCGGATGGATCAACAGCTTCGGGTCTTCGTGGCTGTCGCGGAAAAAGGACACTTCTCCCGGGCTGCCGCGGTGCTCTATATGAGCCAACCTGCCGTCAGCCAGCATATTCGTGCGCTGGAGCAGGCCGTCGGCGCGCAGCTGCTGGAGCGCAACCACAAACAGATCAGGATGACGCGGGCCGGCGAGATCGTGTACGCACATGCCAAAGAAATCCTCGGTTCGTATGGACGCATGCAAAAATCGGTCGACGATCTGGGCAGCCGCGCCGGCGGGTCGCTTGCGATCGGGGCCAGTCCTACGTTCGGCGAATATATTCTGCCCCGCGTCTTGGCCACGCTCAGGCAGCAGTATCCCGAAGTAGAGCCTTCCGTGATCATCGGGAAGACCGCCGCTGTCGCCGACAAAGTACGTGCCGGCGAATTGGACGTAGGCATCGTGCAGGGGCAACCGCAGGATATGAAGCCGCTGCGCGCGGACAAGCTGGCGGACGACCGCATGGTGCTGGTAGCTTCGCCGGATCATCCGCTGATCGAGCTTGCGGACGAACAGGAGAACGTATGGCCATCGGTACCCGAAGATCCGTTTATTCGCAAAGTTCGGGAAGACCTGAATCGGCCCGGCCTGCGGAGCAATGCTGCGCCGCCATTGAAACCGACCGTGCCGGAAGCGTTAAGCGCCCACGCCTGGGTTCTGCGGGAAACCGGTTCGGGCACTCGCGAAGCTGCGGACGACGCGCTGCATAGGCTGGGCGTCGTCTCTCCGGCGGAGATTCTCGTCTTCGGCAGCACGCAGGCGGTCAAAGAAGCCGTGATTGCGGGACTCGGCCTTAGTCTGCTGTCGCGTTGGGCTATCCGGCGCGAACTTTACAGCGGCGAACTGCAAATCGTCGATATTCCCGGCCTGCCGCATATCCGGCCGTTGTCGATCGTGACGGCTTCTTCTTTTCGGACGCGGGCTTTGGACGTATTTATCGAGCTGCTGCGGCAGCAGCGGGAACTGGCGGGATCTGCGGGAACTGACTTTTGAAAGCCAGCGGATGAAGCAGGCCGTGCCATCAGAAATTCGCCGGATACGAACGTCGCTTCGGTCGGTCGGACGGTCGGACAGTTGAACAGTTAGACAGTTGGGCGGTCGGACGCTCGGACGGCCGTTCTGTTCTCAGCGCGAACGGCGCAGCAGCGACAGGGCGGCTTTGGCTTCGAGCAGGAAGCTGAATTCGTCTGCCTGATCTGCTGCTTCCGACACTTCCAATGCTTCCGAAGGCATCCGCAGCGTGATACGGCGATCTTCTTCGGCGTCGTTGAACAGGACGACGGCAATAGAGCCGTCGGTGTTCTCGAACGCGGCCGAGCGGATCTCCGGCTGCGCGCAGGATGATTCGATCCGAACGGCGCCGGGGCGGATGATTTTGCTGAAATGGGCCAGCGCGTAGTAATCAAGCGTATACGTCAAAGCGCCGGTCGATTGATTGACCTGTACGATGCCGCGACAGGTGCTCTGCCCGAAGCCCGGCACGGTCGGTCCGTTCTGTTCATCAAGCGCCATGTTCCACAGCACAAACGATTGGCTGTTATGGCGCAGAATCTCGATGCCTGTGCGCAGCACGTTCGAGAAAGCCGGCTCGAACGCGGGAATCCATTCGCCGCCCGACCCTTCGGTGAAATGCACCTCTTTGCCGGGTACCGCCTGCAAAACGTCGGATTGCGCCGAAGCGTTGCCGCCATACCAATGCCACGCTACACCGTCGACTGCATCTCCCGCGCCGGCCAGCACTTCAAGCGGATAATCCGGCCGGTCCCAGTTATGGTCGTAGCATAAGATTTTGGCGGAAATCCCGGCCTGAACGAACGCGGGCTTGAGATGATCGCGGATAAACGTTGTCTGTACGTCGGCCGGCATGAGCATGCTTGGGTAATGCTGCGGCTCGTACAGCGCTTCGTTTTGCGGCGTTACCGCATGGATCGGCAGACCGTGCTCGCAGTAAGCCTGAATATAGCGTACGAAATACTGCGCAAACGCTTCATAATATTCCGGCTTGAGGCGACCGCCCAACAGGGAGCCGCTCGTCTTCATCCAGCCCGGCGCGCTCCACGGCGACGCCATCAGCTTGAGATCACGGTTCAGCTCCAGCGCTCTGCGGGTCAGCGGAATGACGTCCGCTTCGTCATGCTCGATCGAGAATTGGTCGAGCGACGGATCGCTTTCGCCTTCCGGCAGGTCGTCATAACTGTACAGGCTGCGCGCATAGTCCGAGGCACCCATCGGATTGCGCAGCACGGACAGTCCGATTCCGCTCTGGGCGTCGAACAATTTGACCATCAGTTCTTCGCGCTCCGCTTCACCCAGCACCTGATGGATCAGGTACGCCGACGAATCGGTAAACGAAGCGCCGAAGCCGTCCATGCGTTGGCCGCGCTCGTTCAGGTCCAGTTCGACATACACGGCTCCTTCCACTTGCGCTTCCGATTCGGATTCCTTTTCTGTTTTCTTTTCCACTTCAGCGCCGCTTGTCAGTTCGTCCATGCTCAGCTTACGGAACAGGTCATGTTCGCCCCGCGAGCGGTAAATTGTCCAGTTCGCCATCTCCGATTCCTCCATTATTTGAGGCCCAGTTTTTCTTTGTTTGCCGCCATTTTTTCGCTGCGGATCTTTACGATGTCGGCCCAGCCGTTTTGCTCCTGGAACGCTTTGTATTCGTTCAACACAGCTTCAAAGGAAGCGTCGTCCTTGGCACGGATCAAGCTGACGAGCGTCGTGTTCCATTTCGTATTGATCGCGGTCAGGGCGCGGGCCTGCGGCGTTCCCTGATCCGGGTTTATGTTTTCCAGAATAAAGTGTGGCACAAGCTTGCCTTCGCCCCATGCCTGCATTTGTTTGACCGATTCCGGGAACGCGTCGTCGCTGAGCGCTTTATGCTTGTCGTGGCCGAAAAACATAAACTCGCCCATCCGGTAATCTTTTTTATAGCGGTCCGCGTCGTCCGTTTGCAGCTTTTTGATCTCCGGCAGCAGCTCGACTTTGCCGTCCGCGGTCATCTTGTACGTCTCGCCTTCGATGCCGTAATTCATCAGCATTTGGCCTTCTTCGCTCAGCAGATACGTGTAGATCTGAATCGCTTTGGCCGGATCTTTCGCTTTTTTGGTCACGTAGGTCACCATCCAGCCGGTAATGCCGGATTGGTTCAGCGTCGGGTTGTTACCCTTCGTGCTCTGCGGCCCGTCGATCGCCATATAGGCTTTGTCCGGATTGGCCGTCATAAAGATTTGCAGGTTGCCGCTCTGCTGCGGCGTGCCGTCAAGCAGCATCGTCGCATACTTGCCGACTTTCACTTTCTCCTCGAAGCCCGTGCCGTCGTCCGCGAAGCTGTCGTCGCTCAAGTCGCCGGCGCGATACGCTTCGTTCAGCGTTTTGAGCCAGGCCAGATAATCTTCGTCCAGATTGCGGTCGTAGAACTGCCCGTCTGCCGTTTGCAGCGGCACGCCGAGGAAATCCTGCAGCGTATCGCCCAGCGATCCGGTGCCTTCGCCGATCGAATTGAAACCGAACGGAATCAATTCCGGGAATTGCCGCTTGATCTCGCCCATCACGGAAGCAAACTGCTCCGGCGTGCCGATCTCGGGGCTGCCCAGCGCTTCATAGACGTCTTTGCGAATAATGAATGCCGTCTTGGCCGGGATCTCGCCGCTGTCGTAATCGGCCTGCGTGTTGGAATAGTTCGGGTAGCCGTACGTTTTGCCGTCTTTGAGCTGGAACCAATTCAGCGTGTCTTCGGCCGCGACTTTGTTAAAATACGGATCGTACTGCTGCGCCAAATCGTTCAGCGGAAGTGCCCAGGTGGACGCTTTTTGCGCGACGGCGGAGTTGGAATCGAACACAGTGATCAGATCGGGCATATCGCCGCCGGCGAAAAAGGTGTTCAGCTTCGTATCGTCGCCCGTCAAAAACTTAATGTCGACGTTGAGGTCTTCCTTGATCTTTTTCGTGACCAGATCTTTGCCGAAGTCGGTATTCCACCAGTCCGCGTTCACGTACCACGTCAGCGTCGTCGCTTCCGCTTTTTTGTCCGATTTCCAGGCCGGCGTCTCGGGATCCAGCGCGTAGCGCCCTTCCAGCGAGACCGGAGCCGCCGCTTCGCTGCCCGATCCGCCTCCGCATCCGGTCAGCATCAGCGCTGCCGCCAACATCCCCGCACCCAATTTCCAACCCGTACTTCTTAAAACGTTTTTATTTTGCCGCATGATTAAGTCCTCCGCTTCGCAAAAATGTAGTGGTGGTGTTGATTGTGATTCCGTTTACTCCTTAACCGCGCCGAGCATCATGCCCGAGATAAAGTAGCGCTGCAGCAGCGGATAGATGGCCAGGATCGGCAGCGTCGTAATGACGATCGTTGCCAGCTGCACCCCTTTGGTCGTCGTCTCGATCACGACCGAACCGCCGATGTTTTGCATAGCCTGCGTTTGCGATTGGACGATGATCTCGTACAGCATCATCTGCAGCGGATACAGCGCCTGATCGGTCACATACAGCTTGGTCGTCATGAAATCGTTCCATTGGCCGACCCCGTTGAACAGGGCGATCGTCGCCAGTGCCGGCATCGACAGCGGAATGAACAGGCTGAGGAAAACGCGCCAGTCGCCGGCTCCGTCGATTTTGGCCGATTCTTCCAAAGCGTCGGGCACATTGCGGAAAAAGTTCATCAGGATCACGACATCGTAATAACTGAACAGCGCCGGAATGATGTACACCCAGAAGCTGTTGAGCAGCCCAAGCGATTTGATCAGCAGGTACGTCGGGATCATCCCGCCGGAGAAGAACATCGTAATGACGCCCATCGCCACATACAGCCTGCGTCCTCTCAAATATTTTTTGCTCAGCCCGTAGGCGACCATCGCGCAGAAGAACACGTGCGTCGAGACGCCGACGATCGTTTTGGCTACAGAGATGAAGAAAGCCTGCCAGATGTTCGCGTCCCGGAACACCGCGCGGTAATTTTCCAATGAAAACTCCGTCGGCCAAAACGCGAATCCGCCCTGCGCCAGCGATTGCCCGGAGCTGAACGAAGACACGATGACGTTCCAGAGCGGAACGACGATCGCCACCGTAAACAGCAGCAGCAGCGTAATATTGACCGCATCGAAGACCCGGCTGTCCATGCCTCCTTTGATTTTGGTCGATTTTGTCAGTATGCCCATGTCCGGTTCCTCCCTACAGTACGGATTGATTGTCGTTCAGCTTGCTCGTAATCTTGTTGGCGGTAAGCAGCAAAATAACGGATACGATCGAGACACCGAGCCCGACGGCCGTCGCGTACGAGAAGTCGCCCTGCGCAAGGCCCATGCGGTATACGTACGAGTTGATGACTTCCGCTTTTTCGCGGTTTTGCGAGTTCATCAGCACCAGCGTCTGATCGAGATTCGAACCGAACAAACCGCTGATCGTCAGAATCAGATTCAAGCTGATAATCATCTTCATATTTGGCAGCGTAATGTTCCAGATCTGCCGCAGGCGGCCCGCTCCGTCGATCTTCGCCGCTTCGTAATAGGTCGGGTCGATCTTGGCCATGATGGCGAGATACAAAATGGTGCCCCAGCCGGATTCTTTCCAAATATCGGACAGCGTCGCGATCCACCAATATTTGTTCGCGTCGAGCAGGATGTTCTGCGCGTTCGAGATGAGGCCGAGATCCAGCAGCAGCTGATTGAACAGCCCGGTCGTCGAGAACCACGTGATCATCATGCCGCCCAGCACGATCCACGACAGAAAATGCGGCAGGTACGAGACGGTCTGGACGAACTTTTTGAGCCGGTTGTGCCGCACTTCGTATATCATGATCGCCAGCACGATCGGCAGCACGAATCCGATCGCAAGCTTCAGGAAGCTGATCGCGAGCGTGTTGACGACCGAATCCCAGAAGTAGCGGTCGGACAGAATGATCTTGAAATTCTCCAGCCCTACCCAGGGCGCGCTGCCCAGCGTGTCGATCACCGTATAACTTTTAAAAGCGATGGTCAGGCCGTAGATCGGCACGAAGCAGAACACGATCATGAACAAAATGCCGGGAATGACCATCGTCTGAAGTTCCCATTGGCGCACATAGTCGATCGCGAAGCTTTTGATTCTGTGGCGCATCGACGGTTTCCCGCTCGAAGACCGGCCGGACGATTCCAGCGCAGATTTGGCCATTGGAAAGACTCCCTCCTGTTACGATTAAAACGTTTTTATTTGTTTGTAAAAAAAATTGCTAGCGGCTCCCGACCTGATTTACAGCCGATCCCCCATAATGCGAGCGGTTACATTTCTTCTCAAAAAAAGAACCGGCGGATCTGCGGCGCGCGTCCGCAGTCCGGATCGCGGCGCACGCCGGGCCGGAGTGCCGGCTTACTCCGCCCGGTCGACCGGAACATGGCTGGAGCCGCGGACGATCAACTCGCCCGTCAGCGTCTGGCTGTGCCCTTCGTCTTTGCCCTGAATCATGCGCACGAGCTGGTCGACGGTCAGGATCGCCTGACGGGCGATCGGATTGCGCACCGTCGTCAGCGGCGGCGAGAAATACTGCGCGATATCCACGTCGTCGAATCCGACGACGCTGACGTCGCCCGGCACTTCGTATCCGTGCGCCTTGAGCGCCTGGATGCAGCCCATCGCGCTCAGGTCGTTGCCGGCCAGAAAAGCGCTCGGCAGCTTGCTTCCGTGCATGCGGATAAACGCCTTGATTGCGTTGAACGTGCTGTCTTCCTCGAAATACCCCTGGATCACGTAATCCGGATCGATCGGCAGATCGTATTCGCGCAGCGCGGCGCGATAACCTTCGCGGCGCTGCACGCTGTCGAACATCGTATCGACGCCGGATATGTAAGCGATCCGTTTATGTCCCAGCCCGATCAGGTACTTGGCCGCTTCGTAGCCGGCCGCGTACGAATCGAACGTCACGCTGCCCATCGTCTCGTTGCTGAATTCGCGATCGAGGAACACCGTTTTGATCTTGTCTTTTTGCATGACTTCGATATCGTGCGCGTCGATCTTCAGCTCTTCGTAAATGATGACCCCGTCCACGCGCCGGCCGAGGATATTGCTCATGATGACCGACTTGTCCTTCGTCACGAATACGTTCAAACCGTAGCCGTGGCGCTCGCACTGCCTCGACATCGTCTCGATCAGCTTATAGAAATAAGGACCGGATACGCTTGTCGTGAAAAAGCCCAGCATCATCGTCTTGCCCGACTTCAGCATCTTCCCGTTCAGGTTCGGAACGTAATTGAGCCGCTCCGCGACCTCCAGCACGTGCTGCTTCGTCGCCGGATTGAGCACGTCCACGTCGTTGAGCGCGTTCGACACCGTGGAAATGGACACTCCGGCTTCCCTTGCGACATCCCGGATCGTAATTTTAGTCATAATGTGCAGTTCCTTTTATAAAAACGTTTTTATGATTTTAAAAATAGCACAGCTTTGTTCGGGTGGCAAGCTTAAATTTGGAAAAGGATACAAAAAGACTTCGCCGCAGCCGGCGAAGCCTTTGATTTCCCCTGTTCAGGCCGATCGGCGATCTTCAGCACGCTCCGCTATTCGTTCTTGAACAGCGCTTCGGCGACCAGATGCGCCGCGCGGTCCGTACTCAGCTCGCCCAAGCCGACCATCTGCTTGAGCTGTCCGGCGAAGCTGACGCCCCGGTTGGACAAAATGACGAAGCCGGACTGCAAATCGCGGTTGAACGCCGCAAAGCTGCTCGCTCCGTACGTGGCGCCGTTATGCCAATGCGTAACGGTGCCGTCTTTGCGCATCGAACGCATCCAGGCGTAGCCGATGCCGACGCCTTTGGACGGCGCGACGGAAGCCTGCTCGTTCTGGCACGCCAGCAGCGAAGACTCGAACGGCGCGGCCGCCGGATGTTGGCCGAGCTGCGCTTCCAGATACGTCAGCATATCCGGCACGGTAGAGCGCACCGCGCCCGCGCCGGCCATCGCGGACGTGAAATCCCAATGCGGCACTGCTCGTCCGCCGGGCGCGAAGCCCGGGACGAGCACGGTACCCGCAGGCGCAGCCCCGCGGCCGGCCGCGGCCTTGGAAACAGCGGCCCCGCCGGCTTGGGCCGTCGATTCTGCCGGCGCCGCATCCAGCACCGGCATCTCCGTTCCGCTCATGCCGATCGGAACGAACAGCTCCCGCCGCAGCGATTCGTGCAGCGGAACGCCGGAGATCCGGCCCAGCGCCCAGCCGAGCAGGCCGTAGCCGTAGTTCGAATATTCATGCTTGGCGCCGCTGCGAAATTTTTCTTCCAGCACCGCTTCGAGCAGCTGTTCCTCGGTATAGGGGGCGTACGGATTGCTTTTGTCTTTTTTCATCGAGGCAATGACCTGGTTCTTCGCCAGCCGGGTCAGCCCCGACGTATGCGTCGCCAGCTGCCGCAGCGTGACCTGCCGGGCGAAATCGCTGCTCTCAAGCTCCGGGATCAGCTGCGCCAGCGTGTCGGAAGGCTGCCACAGCCCGTCCTGCTCGCCCTGCGCCAGACGAAAAGCGGTCATCGTCTTCGTGATCGAACCGATCTCGTACTGCGGTTCGGGCGCTTTTTTGGCTTTGCTTTTCGGTTTGCTTGTGCCGGCCTGCCCGGCCGCGCCCGATTCGGGCGTCCAATAAAACTTCTCTCCGCGCACGATCCAGCCGATCGCCGGAGCATGCTCCGGCAGCGCCGACCAGCGGGCGATTTTTTTGTTGTTTTGCAGCATGTCTGTTATTGCATCCATAAGAAAGCCCTCCTGTTCTCAATAGACCGTACATGCAGAGGGCAAAGGCTGCACGGGGTCATTTCCGTTTTTGCGGATTTCGTAATCGGTCGAATCTCACTTGCTTTGTTGTTCGTCTTTGCGTTTTTGTTCGTCTTTGCTTTTTTGCAAGGCCGTGCCGAAAATAAGGCCCAGCGCCATGCCGAGCGGCAGCCCGATCGCTACATTTTTGAGAAACAAGCCGATCAGCAGCCCGAACGCCGAGCCGATCGCCAAGCCGAAGCCGAGCCATTTCTGCTCCGTCGGCCGGCTTTCTCCGCCCTGCGGCTTGTTACTTGGATCTGCGTGGCTCCGATCGTGTTCGTTTTGATGTGGACTCATGCTCGATCGCCTCCCGTTTACGAGTGGGTGAAAGGATACATGCCTAAGGCTGCGCCGGTGATTTTGCAGATGCGGGTTGCGGAGTCGGCGCGGCCACCTGAACGTCTTCTACCTTTCATGGTAAAGTAACGCGGGTCCGTTTGCAATTTTGCAGGTATATATGGAAGGTTCCCACGCGGCTTGCACTTGATACGGAGAAAATACGCCTGAAATTGCGAACCTGAAGCTCACATGAAATCCCGGGTAGGTTCGCACTCCGCACCCCGTATGGGATTAAACGATTTAACTTGTATTTTCGTCTCGTTTTGGGTAGGCTGATTTTGAGGTTCGCACTTTTGGGCTCGGGAAGCCTTGTCGGGCTTGGGCTGGAAGGGTGAACAGTCGCACCCCGTGTGGGAGCGTGGATTGAAACCAGCAGCTGCAGCCGATGCAGCAAATGGAAGTCAGTCGCACCCCGTGTGGGAGCGTGGATTGAAACCGACGCCTCACCGATAGAATACGAGACATTCAGGTCGCACCCCGTGTGGGAGCGTGGATTGAAACTTGCGCGTTCTTAACCACGTCTTGCTGCGCGACAGTCGCACCCCGTGTGGGAGCGTGGATTGAAACCTCGCTGGTCGACGTCATTGTGGCTGGCCAGCAGTGTCGCACCCCGTGTGGGAGCGTGGATTGAAACAGGTTTACCAAGACGCAAACCCTACAGTACTCAAGTCGCACCCCGTGTGGGAGCGTGGATTGAAACAGGTTAAGACGGCTCCCAAGGTTAAGCCTTACACGTCGCACCCCGCGTGGGTGCGTGGATTGAAACTTCGGAAAGCATCGAAGCCGCAATCATGATGCCGAGTCGCACCCCGCGTGGGTGCGTGGATTGAAACAGTGCCTTGCCTTGCGGTAGGACATTTCCGGCTGCGTCGCACCCCGCGTGGGTGCGTGGATTGAAACCGGTCTTGGGGTAGCGTTCGAACGGTTGGGGATGGTCGCACCCCGCGTGGGTGCGTGGATTGAAACCAGACGCCTACCCGGACGAACACAAAGTAAGCTTGGTCGCACCCCGCGTGGGTGCGTGGATTGAAACACGGATTGGTCGGAAGAAATGGTTCGCGACCTGGGGTCGCACCCCGCGTGGGTGCGTGGATTGAAACCCTGCCCGTGCTAAGTTCTCGTAGTCTTTGTTCGGTCGCACCCCGCGTGGGTGCGTGGATTGAAACCATCAGCATTTTCATTTCTTTATATTTGCCCAAGTCGCACCCCGCGTGGGTGCGTGGATTGAAACGTATTCATCCTCCAGATTATCGAACACCCCGTGCGTCGCACCCCGCGTGGGTGCGTGGATTGAAACCCGTTCCGATCCGTGACCGAAACGACGGTGCCTTTTACGGTCGCACCCCGCGTGGGTGCGTGGATTGAAACTGATTTTCCGGCAGAAGATTGATCGAGGTTTCGAGCGTCGCACCCCGCGTGGGTGCGTGGATTGAAACACGAAAGTGAAAGGGGAGGCGCCGACCGCAACGGATGTCGCACCCCGCGTGGGTGCGTGGATTGAAACATCAAAGAATTTAAATGCCGCCGCTACGATTCTAAGTCGCACCCCGCGTGGGTGCGTGGATTGAAACAGCATCTCCCCGTGTACCCGGCCGGTCACTTTTGCGTCGCACCCCGCGTGGGTGCGTGGATTGAAACTCGCAAAAGAAGAACTGGTAAATGCCTCGTACAAGTCGCACCCCGCGTGGGTGCGTGGATTGAAACGGACAAGTACATACTCGTATCGTTTCCGCTTGTCGTCGCACCCCGCGTGGGTGCGTGGATTGAAACCCCGAAAGTATATCCCCGGCGGCGGCCGTCAACCCGTCGCACCCCGCGTGGGTGCGTGGATTGAAACCGGCTTGGATGACAGCATACAATTGGACTCCTTTCGTCGCACCCCGCGTGGGTGCGTGGATTGAAACATTGACTTAATGCTATGGATGCTCAACGGCATCTGTCGCACCCCGCGTGGGTGCGTGGATTGAAACTCATCACCTGTACCAAAAGCCCAGGCGGAACGATCGTCGCACCCCGCGTGGGTGCGTGGATTGAAACTTGTCACATCTCAATGGCTGCGCGATCGGCAGCCTGTCGCACCCCGCGTGGGTGCGTGGATTGAAACGGGTCCCAATTATCCGTACCGGTGAAGAGATCGAGTCGCACCCCGCGTGGGTGCGTGGATTGAAACATTTTGTCCCACTTCGCTTTCGATTGGCGAATACCGTCGCACCCCGCGTGGGTGCGTGGATTGAAACAAGTATGACTCGAAGCCTCGGCCGCTCAAAAGCAAGTCGCACCCCGCGTGGGTGCGTGGATTGAAACGCTCAATACGGAGTTGATTTACGCACCGCGCCGTGTCGCACCCCGCGTGGGAGCGTGGATTGAAACCAAGCGTCCGGGCCCGGGTGTTCTTCGGGATATTGTCGCTCCCCGCGTGGGAGCGTGGATTGAAACATGGTGCGAGCGAGTCCAGCCGTGGCCTTGTAAGCGTCGCTCCCCGCGTGGGAGCGTGGATTGAAACGATGAAAAAGGAAAACCCTGCGGTATCCCTTCGGTCGCTCCCCGCGTGGGTGCGTGGATTGAAACGTGGCTACGTCTACGGGCGGCGACCGCCTTGCATCGGTCGCACCCCGTGTGGGTGCGTGGATTGAAACTTGTATGATGCCTATGTAGCGCATCGTGATCCGGGTCGCACCCCGCGTGGGTGTGTGGATTGAAACGAGCGCCGTGTCTTTCTTTCTACCCTCTTCTCGCGTCGCATCCCGCGTGGGTGCGTGGATTGAAACTCTTACGTCGGACGCTTAGAACGCGGCGAATCCAAGTCGCACCCCGCGTGGGTGCGTGGATTGAAACGCGAATTGGGCTTTCGATCCGTGTCTTGCTTAGGTCGCACCCCGTGTGGGTGCGTGGATTGAAACACCTTTCTGAATGTAGATACTCCTCCCTTTCCGGTCGCACCCCGCGTGGGTGCGTGGATTGAAACGGGGCCCCACCCACCGGGCGCTACCGGCTCTGCAGTCGCACCCTGTGTGGGTATGTGGATTGAAACACGGATTCCTTTGTAAGCCGCTTCGGCGTGACGCTGGTCGCACCCCGCGTGGGTGCGTGGATTGAAACAGCGCATGATAAGACTTGCCGCTGCCTATAGTGCCGTCGCAACCCGTGTGGGTGCGTGGATTGAAACAAGGATCGCATACGATTCCGGCAGATGATGTGTGGTCACACCCTATGAGGGTGCGTGAATTGAAACTCGTAGGATAATCACCGCTCAATCACATCTATGGATCGCACCCCGCGTGGGTGTGTGGATTGAAATCATAATCCAAAGTGCTTTATAATCGTCACATAAATCGCACCCCAAGCAAGTAATTAAACCCAATCCAAAAAGCCGCAGGATCCAATCCCCGCGGCTTCTTTTTGTTACGTTCTGGACTCGCTTTTCTACAGCAGCAGTAACCCTTCCGGGTCATAGCTCTGCTTCGCGCCGACGTGCTCCACTTTTCGCTTCCAGTTCGCTCCAAGCATGTAATAGCGCAAGCTATCCGTTTGAGGGTCCATGGCAGCTTCAAGCTGCGTTCTCATCTGCTTGAACTGCAGCGGATCAACCAGACATTCAAACACCGAGTTCTGCACGCGTTGGCCGTAATTTTGACAGATTTTCGAGATGGAACGAAGCCGTTTGGCTCCGTCCGGCGAAGTGGTCTGTACATCGTACGTGATCAGCACCAACATGTCGCACCTCCTTCTCTATTCCCTTAGACTCATTTCCACAAAAAAGGCGGATAATCGGCCAGATCTCCTCGAATGTGACGGGCAAGCAGCAGTGCTTGCGCATACGGAAGCAGGCCGAGCGGAATCTTTTCTCCCAGAAAAGGATGCGTGATCTCTTCCTGTTTCCGTTTCTGCCAAGCGGCCAACACTTCTTTGCGGGCCTCGTCCTTCAGCAGTACGGCTCCGTTTTCTTTGACGACAAAAGACTTTGCGGACAGCTGACGCCGATTGATGAGAGAAAGCACGAGCCGGTCGGCGAGATACGGACGCAGTTCTTCCATAAGGTCGAGCGCAAGACTCGCCCGCCCGGGCCGGTCTCGATGCAGGAAGCCGACCGCCGGATCGAGTCCGACCGTCTCCAGCGCAGCATGCACATCGACGCGCAGCAGCGTGTAGAGGAACGACAGCATCGCATTTAGCGGATCAAGCGGAGGTCTGCGATTACGCGTATGCATATAGAACAGATTCCGGTCGGCCAGTACCAGCTCGTTCATCACACCGAAGTACACGCGTGCCGCTTCGCCTTCCGCTCCCCGGATCGTATCGCCTGTCGGCATTTTCACGACCGATAGCGACAACCGCTTGAGCGTCTGAGCCGCTTCCGTCACTTTCGCTGCATCGATTTCATGCGCATGATCGCGTACGGCACGACGAAGCACGCTGCGGGAATTGATAATCTTGGCTTGGATAAATCGCCCCGATATGCTTACCGCTTCCGGACCGTCCGCCATGCGGTACTGGCGCCGGCGCAGCAGCACGTTTCCGCTTACCTTGCCCTGAATACGCGCTTGAAACCCGCCGTATTGATTGAGAAACGTAAGTCCTACGCCGCGTTCCGCGCACAAATGGAACAATGCCGGACTCGCACCCGCATACCCGAACGTGACGATCTGCTCCAGATTATGCACAGGCACGCGAAACTTTTCCTGCTGCTCTTTCTCGCCCATAAGCACCAGCACATTTTCTCCGTCCCGAGCCAGATAGCTGTCCGCCGCCGTGACATAGAGCGTATTCAACAGCTTCCTCACGTCACTCCTCCTCTCCCAAATAGGCCTGCATATAAGAATCCACGCTGCCCGTTTTCATTTTGGGCAGACAGACGTTTATGAGCGAACACGATTTGCAGCCGGGGCGATAACGTGCGGGCGGCGTCTCTCCCCGTTCGAACAATTCCCGCATTCCCCGTAAATAGTCTTCCACGCGAGTTCTCAAGCTGTCCGTGAAGGCTACCTCGGCCCGCCTCTCCCGTTCTCCGTAAAATAAAGCGCCTTCCGCAACCGTGACGCCGAGCATTTCTTCCAGGCAGATCGCCTGCGCGCACAGCTGCACCTCGTCCCAATCGTCCGGCTTGGGCTTGCCGCGCTTGTATTCGACGGGAAAAGGAATCCATCTGCCGCGGCGGCCGGCCAGCACGGCTCCATAACCCGGAGGCGTCTCCTCGTCGGCTGCGTGAAATTCGACCACATCCGCTTTGCCGCTCAGACCGAGGCGTCTCGACACCAACGGCATCGCACGGGAAATCAGGAGCGAACCTCTTTTTTCCGTCAACATTGGGTTATCCGCACGTTCGTGCAGCAGTTGGCCTTCATACGTTTTGATATTTTCTTCCCACTGCTGCTCAATATGGATCAGCGCCCACTGGCGCGTGCAGAACGAATAATGCTGCAGGCCGGACAGCATCAAGAGTTCGTCGTCGGCGTAAAGCGGCAGCTTGCTCATCGTTCGCTGAGGGTTACGCCTTGGGGCAGCTGGTCTCCGTTCACGATAATTTCGTAATCCGCATAAGTACGAGCGGGAGCGTCGACGATCTTTCTAGCCGAAATACGCTCGAACAAACGATGTGCCGGCGCATTGCCAAGCTTCGAAGCATGTTCGAACACGATCAATTTGCGCAGCGCCATCTGCCCTCTGGACGCGGAACGATCATGCTCGAACATATTGATGACGGATTCCCACAGCAGCTCCAGATCTTCCGGACCGAAATGCGTTTTCTCCGCCAAATGTCCGGAGACGTAACCGTCCATCCGATAGAGCGCGTAAGGCACGATATGTTTGCGTCCCATCTCCCGTTCTTTCTCCGCGCCTTCCTGGGTAACCGCCTGGCGGGTGATGGTCGTCTCCTGCGAGAAGATCGGGTCGATGCTGCGCGCAAACGTGAACTGGATCGGTCCGCGTACCTGGCCGCAGTTGACTTTGGTCGTCATGACGGCGCCGAACGCGCGGACATCGTAAAAGTTGTCGCACATCCAATGGGTGAGCAGCGCCGCTTCCGCACGGTCTTTCGGTTTGAGTTCTTTCAACTTGTCGACGTCTTCTTCGCGCAGACTGCGATACGCTTTGCGATGCTGTTCGTTCAGTACCGCTCCTTCGGTCACGTAGATGCGGTGGCCTTCGCCCTGCTCCCGCGTAATCTCGACATAGTTCCGTACTTTTCGCTTCAGGCAGACGTCCGTCACGATCCCGTGCCCGGTCTCCGGATCGATCCGCGGCATGTTGCCCATATCCGGGTCTCCGTTCGGGTTGCCGTTCGTCACATCGAAAAAGATCGTGAACTCATGTCTGTTAATCGTCGGAATCGGGCTGTCCTCGGTTTGCCGTTCTTGTCCTTCTACTTGGATATCCGTCATTTCGCTGCCTCCGTTTCGATTGTCGCCGACGCTTCGGATTCAACCGTTGGCGCGGACGTCTCTTCAGTTTTGGCCGGAGCCCGATAAGCCGTTTGATGATAATAGCCCAACATAAACAATCCCTGCTGCTTGAGATCCAGATGATTCGGAAAAGCGTCTACCCCTTGCAAAATGCCGGCAATATCCCGATCGCGGAAACGCCCGTACTCGGCTTTGGCCATATGATGCTGCGCAAGGCGAAGCAGAATGGGAAATACCGCAGCGGGAGTCGCCGAAGCCGAGCCGAAGTAACGATCCTTGATTGTCGCATTCAGGCGACCGGGACCGCCGGCCGCATCCGTTTGCGCCCGTTCCAGGACGGCGAACAATCTGCCGAGCCGGTAGGCCACCGATTGAGCTTCTTCATTTAACATAGGCGTCAAGGCCTCCTTGAATTCGTTTTGTTGATGAATGCGCGCGTAACGGACCAGATAGGCTTTGATGACGGAAGCCCGGATCCAGGCACTTCGCCCCTGTTCGCCGTAAGGGGACATCTGTCCGTCGATGCGGGCGCGGTTCACAACCGCCGAGAATACGGAGTAGGGCAGCAATCCGCCGCCCAACATCGCCCGGAACCACTCGCTTTCCATGGAGCCCGAAATGTTTTGCCGCATTTTGGATAGATCGCCCGTCTGCCGTACCGTCTGAAGCATAATGTTGAATAGCGTCGGCAGATCGTCCCGGTGATTGCCCGGACGTCCCATGGCCATATCCGACGCATACAGACTTAACTTTTGAAATAATTCTTCGAACGAGCTCTGCCAGAAAAAGCGTACCGCCAGCCGAGCATTGTTGCCGGACAGGCCAAGCACGTAAAACGAAGCGTCTTTGGCAGGCAGCATGTCGGCACTTACCGTATCCGCATTTTTCACACGCCCGAGCAAATCTTCGATTTGACGAGTCAGTTCCCGATTTTCTTCGCCCGTGGAAGCTTCGATCGTCTCTACGGGCGGCTCCTCCATTTCAACTGCACTTTCTGCCGAATGATCGGATTCCGGCCGAACCTGTTCGCTGCCGGTAGAAGAGGCACCGAGCGGTCCGTCGAAGAACGCCCCGAACAGCCCTTCTTGCAAGTCCCATTCTGCTGCGGCTTCGCCCGGAAGACGCTGCGCCCAGAAGACGACCGTCATATCGCCCATCCGGCGCAGGCGATTGCGTTCGGACAAAATCAGATGGTTGAGCGCTTTGGCATAACCGATGGAAGCGGCTTCGCTGAACGGAGCGTTATAGCTTTTTTCTTTTCCGTACGATTCCGCTGCTTTAAAATTAAAAGAAACCAAACTTGCTCCGGCTTGCTGCGAATTTGGAACGCCTTTAATGTTCACTTTGTGTACTTTGGCAATCGGTTGATTCTCAAGCCCCGTAACCAGGCAATTTCCAAGGATCGCCTCGCTGCCGGCTTCCGCCTGCGCAATCGCCGAATCCCACTCGCGCAGCACTTCGGGACTTTCGTGCACATACCGCTCCGCGCCCGCCAACTGGAAAACGAGATTATTGTCGGTCGTACCGACGATTCGCAGCAGTTCGGCGTGCAGCGCCGAATCGGGAAGAATCATCGCCTGCGGGTTCCACTTTTCATAAAAGGCAACGATCGCGCGCGCTTCCGGTTCATGCGAAGCGTTCAACAACCGTTTATGCAAATCGGCGCTGCTGGCATATTTAGCGGGCGAGACTTCGATTCCGTTCGTCTTGTCCGCCCGAATGCCGAGTACGTATTCCGCTTTGTCCGACAGAAAAAAAGGCTTGATTCCGCTTGTACGCACCGGGTGTTCCGGCACCTTCATACGCAGCGGTACGACTTTTTTCCCCTGCTGCACGCGAATATCGACGATTTTTCGCACTTCGCCGTCTTCATCGATTTCCAAGACGAAGGAAACTTTGTCTGAACTGTATCCCGGCTTGGACATTCCCGAATTTTTGTCCTGCAGCAGTTGTTCGTACCGTTCGTAGAGCGATTGCACGATCATGAACGCACCTCCCGGTTGTGCAGATCCGGCACCTCAATCACACCTTTGCGCATCACGGCCCGGAAAAATTTCGGTGAAATCTCGGATCCGTACTCCAGATCCCACAGCATCCACTGCAAATCGCGTTCGACTGAATTCCGGTACACCGAACTTGGCAGCACGTCATTTTCTTCAATCAGTTCGAAGTTCACGGGGAATTCCCGGCATCCGAAATAAGGCTGATGGTAGTACTGCCCGATGCGTGCGCGTCTCGAAAAGATACTGTAATGCTTCTCCGGGTTGTCTGTCGCGCCGGCACTGTCCGTCATTTCAAAATGGGCTTCAATGACGTAGGCCACATCGCGCAGCATAACGGTCATGCGCTGCTGCCGCTCTTCCGACGACGCCTGATTCAATGCGACGTGCCGCCCGTTCATCGCCGATTTGACCTGCGCCGCCGAAATTTTCCCTTCTACCTCGTTGCGCCGCACCGAATCGAAAGAAATTTCGTTCAGCACGTGAATGCGATCGATCACCCAGCGTATAGCCGGCTTCCAGTGAATGGCTTCCAAAATGCCGCGTGCCGCCGAAGGCGTCATTACGTCGTAACTTACGCGTTCCGCCTTCATCTCCGGACGCGTGAAGCAGGCCCGATCTCCCCACACATGCAGCTTGATTCCATATCCCATGATGATGTTTCTCCTTTCCTTGCTGCCTGCTTACACAATCCATAATTCCTTGGCCGCGCTTTCCTGCGAATAAGGCTTAATTCCCGTTTTCGCTTCGTACCAGGCATTAGGTCTGGCAAGCGCGAAGATGCCTTCCCTTACTTCGTCCAATTCGCCGGCCCGACAATATTCTTCAAATTCGTACGGATACAGTTGAACGGTATAAGGCTGCAGCGCACGCATGATCGGACGGATCGAGTAAGGCTCATTTCTCAACTGATCGAGCCATCTTCTGGCTGTGCCTGAATAGGAAAGATTGTCGGGGTCTTCTCCACGTTCCAACGCAGCCGCCCGTTCTTGGTCATCCACATACGGGATCAGCAGCGTCTTCATCGACGAGTCGATCAAGCGGAATTTATGGTCGGCCTCCTTAAAAGGAAAAGACATCTTTCTGGCGCCTTCTTCCAGCATCGGCAAAATGCCTTCCGTATCGTTCTGGTCGATCGTTTCGTTATGTCCGTAAAAAAAGAGCTGCGAGAAGTAGGCCCGCACTGCTTCAATCGATAATGGACTTTGGCCGCTTCCCCCGAACTTGACGAGCAGATCGCGTGCAACCTCGCCGGTACGGCTCATCCAGCCTTCCGGCAGTCCTTTTTCCGTCTCGAATACATGCACCTGCCCCAGACAGCGCTGTCCGTCCCGTTCCAGACGTCCGTTGCGGTTGCAGCGTCCCGCTGCCTGCGCAATCGAATCGAGACCGGCCAACTCCCGATACACGACCGGAAAGTCGATATCGACGCCGGCCTCGATCAACTGCGTACTGACCAGCACGCAAGTAAGTCCGTCCCGAAGCCGCTGCTTGACCATGCCCAGAATGTCGCGTCGATGCTTGGGACACATGCGCGCGCTCAGATGATATAACTCGTCTTCTTCATACAGGGTTGCCAGCGTGGCGTGCAATTCCCTGGCATTGCCCCGCGTATTGACGATACAAAGCGCTTGCCCTCCGGCTGCCCCGACCTGTTCCGCCAAGTCTGCCCAGTTCATCCGCCCTTCAAACCGAACTTCCACACGCTCGAACTGTTCATACCGGCGCTGCGGATCCGCTACCGTTTCCCGAATGACGGCATGAGGGATCAGCTTGGCCGCCGGCGGCTGGGTCGCTGTACAAAAAAGCACCGAGCAGCCGTAATTACGGACGAGTTCATCCAGCGCATACAGGCACGGTCGGAAAAATCCGCCGTTCATCATCTGGGCTTCATCGAGCACAATGATACTTCCGGCGATATTATGCAGCTTGCGCGAAGGAGAACGCCGCGACGCAAACAGCGATTCGAAAAATTGCACGTTCGTCGTCACGACCAGCGGCAGTTCCCAATTTTCTTCAGCCAGCTTCTGCCGTTCCGTCGTCTCGAAAGCTTCCGTTCCGTGATCGTGCAGGCTATGCTGAAAATTGGAGTGATGTTCCAATACGTGCTCGTCGCCGAGAATATCCCGAAACTCTTGGGCATTTTGTTCGATGATCGAGGTATAAGGGATCACGTAGATAATCCGGCGAAGCCCGTGCCTGACCGCATGTTCCAGCGCGAAGCCGAGCGAGACCTGCGTTTTGCCGCTGCCCGTAGGCAGGGTAAGGCTGAATAATCCAAGAGGATCGGCCGCGCGATGCATCGTTTCTTCGAAAATCTCGGTTCTCCAGCGGTCGATATTCCCACGCGGGGCATGGAATTTGGCGGTGCGGTAATCGTAAAAACGCTGCCTTAGCCGCTTCCACAACCGGGCCATTCTCTCCTCCGCCTCTTCTTCGCGCTTGCGCAAACCATGGCGCGACGGATCGGAGAAAGCTTCGGTATTGAGCGAGTCGGCGTCGACCAGACACGAGAACAACATTCGGGTAAAAAAAGAAAGCTGGAACCCGGGCGCGGATCCGGGCTTGATCGGAAAGGTTTGCGGCGCCTGCGGAACAACGATCTCTGCACGAAAAGCGCTGTAATCTTCCAACTGCTGATTTTGGGAAAGTCTTTTACGCAAACAGGCGTTGTGGTCCGCTTCCGACGTTCCGTAGTCCGGCAGACCCGAATGATGTCCGGCAATGACGTAAGCGAGCAAACGCGCAGCCGCTTGCTCCGCACCGGTGCTTGACCAGTGCTGTACAAGCGCAAGCGCTCCGGCGGTCGCATGATCGACCTTTTGGGTCGAACCTTTGAGTCTGTGCTGAAAAGCCTCCGAGTATTTGCCCAAATCGTGCAGACGTCCCGCAGCCTTCGCCCACTGTTCGGCTCCGAAAGGCTTGGCCATGTCGCCTGCCAACATTTCAACCTCGGTTAAGTGAGTCCGGAGCAGCTGCCACGTTGATTCCGGACCGATCGACTTGTCTTCCCTCTGTTTCGTATGCGCGTAATAGGGCAAGGCTTGTCCTCCTTTGAATGAGTTCGAGGCTATTCTGGATGCTTGCTTAATTAGATTCGGCATTATCCATAAATATCCTTCAAAGAGATTAATTTATTTTATGTACGTCTGCTTGTTTTTATCTCAAACATGCGAACCTGAAGCTCCCATGCTATTCCCAGGAGGTTCGCACCCCTTACGTGATAAGGGCTGCAGCCTTTTCGCTTGTGTTTTTGTCCGCTTTTCGTTAGGCTGATTTTGAGGTTCGCACTTTTGAGGCCGAAACCCATTGCGGGGTAAGGTCTCGGAGTGGGTGCAGTCGCTCCCCGTGCGGGAGCGTGGATTGAAACCCATCTTTGAATGCGGCGTCCACGCTGATCAACTTGTCGCTCCCCGTGCGGGAGCGTGGATTGAAACTTAAAGGCCCATATGTTTTGATGTCTTGGTCTCGTCGCTCCCCGTGCGGGAGCGTGGATTGAAACTCTGCATTCTGCTGCGCCTGCCATTGTTGGAACGGTCGCTCCCCGTGCGGGAGCGTGGATTGAAACTCGGCGAAACCTTCGTTGTAGCTGACCTCGATGGTCGCTCCCCGTGCGGGAGCGTGGATTGAAACGTGAACTGCTGATTCTCTGCATTCTGCTGCGCCTGCGTCGCTCCCCGTGCGGGAGCGTGGATTGAAACTGCTGTCCAGGCTTGTACGGCACCTTCTCCAAGGTCGCTCCCCGTGCGGGAGCGTGGATTGAAACAGCTCGACTCGCCATTATTTACCCCTCCAAGCTTCGGTCGCTCCCCGTGCGGGAGCGTGGATTGAAACTTTCGTCGGAAGTAGTTGTGTCTTGCCTTTCCAGTCGCTCCCCGTGCGGGAGCGTGGATTGAAACAACAACCCGGGCACGACTAAAACGACAGACCGGACGTCGCTCCCCGTGCGGGAGCGTGGATTGAAACCGGGCCCGGCTTATGCTCGAAGAACTCGTGGAGTGTCGCTCCCCGTGCGGGAGCGTGGATTGAAACATACCTGTGTTTTCTATGACATAAATTTCCCCGTGTCGCTCCCCGTGCGGGAGCGTGGATTGAAACTTTTAAGCCTTTGTTTGTAAAAGAGGTTTCAGAATGTCGCTCCCCGTGCGGGAGCGTGGATTGAAA
This sequence comes from Saccharibacillus sp. WB 17, assembly GCF_008634075.2. NCBI lineage: Bacteria > Bacillati > Bacillota > Bacilli > Caryophanales > Paenibacillaceae > Saccharibacillus > Saccharibacillus sp. WB 17. Next base: position 65,292 of record NZ_VPFK02000024.1, read on the forward strand.
CATACCTGTGTTTTCTATGACATAAATTTCCCCGTGTCGCTCCCCGTGCGGGAGCGTGGATTGAAACAACCCGTACACTTTCGAGACTTAATCGACTAAGGAGTCGCTCCCCGTGCGGGAGCGTGGATTGAAACTTTTCGAAGAAGAAGTCGAAGAACCCAAGTCCCTGTCGCTCCCCGTGCGGGAGCGTGGATTGAAACATTCCAGTTATCCGGCGTCGATGTGTTCGCTTCCGTCGCTCCCCGTGCGGGAGCGTGGATTGAAACAAGCACGATGGAAAGGCGTTTTGCAGCCGGAACTGTCGCTCCCCGTGCGGGAGCGTGGATTGAAACGGCAGCCGTTGCGTCAAATCGTCCGTTCTCGTGGTCGCTCCCCGTGCGGGAGCGTGGATTGAAACAATCCGTTCGATCTGCTCAACCCACGCCGGCTCATGGTCGCTCCCCGTGCGGGAGCGTGGATTGAAACTACAGGAATCCGCATTGCTCGTCCATTTCTCGTCGGTCGCTCCCCGTGCGGGAGCGTGGATTGAAACAAGCCCTTTAGGTTTTCGTCAGGGGGCTTGGGGGTCGCTCCCCGTGCGGGAGCGTGGATTGAAACATCCAGCTGCGGGATCTTGGTGTTTATCAGGTTGTCGCTCCCCGTGCGGGAGCGTGGATTGAAACGGCCTTAACTGGCTGTATATCTCTCCAGCGACATCGTCGCTCCCCGTGCGGGAGCGTGGATTGAAACCTATCTTGGCTGCTCCTGAAATCGCTCTGGGCGGGTCGCTCCCCGTGCGGGAGCGTGGATTGAAACCGTGTCATATGACCCTGCGATGTAGGCCATACCGATGTCGCTCCCCGTGCGGGAGCGTGGATTGAAACGTTCAGCAGCATCCGAATACCGACCGGGCAGGTTCGTCGCTCCCCACGCGGGAGCGTGGATTGAAACCTCATCTTTTTCGCAACGGCCTTTATCGTTATCCGCCGCCCCCGTGCGGGAGCCTCGATTGAAGCAAAGCGACCCTCGCTACATCCAGTTGGAAGTGTAAATTAAAACGAACAAACTATAAGCCTGCATGATGCAGAGCCCATTTGCTCCTAAGGCCTCCTAAACTGATATTGCGCTGCTCTTTTCCTAGAGTAAGCGCGTAGTTGACAGCTTTATATAGAGCGATTAAAATCAAAATAAAATGCATGCATCCGATGTGTATTTTCTTATCTACCCTTTTGATGGGCTGATAGGCATCTGTAACGCAACCTTTCTCGGCTACCAAATTGCTGAGCTGGGTTGTTTTTGTTTTTAAACCTGTTTCACATCTATCTGTTACATTCAATCATTTCTTTTACGTAGTTTGACTTGTTTTTTTTAGACTTCACAATTTTAAAAATGCTATTCTAAAGCTCTTATAAAACTCGGTTCAAAATTCTAAGCCCAACCGACTAAAACATATACTCCCGGGTCGTTCTTCCGAAGGAAGCCTAAACTGGACCTATCGTTCCAACGAATCCCACCAACCCTCCCCAACAAAAAAACAAAAAAAGACGCAAACGGCCATTCCTCCGTTTGCGCCTTTTTTATACCTTCCCGCAGCAGCAAAACGCTGCGCCTAAATCCTCAAGCTTCCTCAATCTTCACCGTCATCCCCTGTAGGGCCGCTCCGACGGAGCGGTTCAGGCGGAAAGACTGTTCGCCGAAGGACACTTCTTCGCCGCCCTGGAAGCGGATGTTGCGCGCGACGGCGTAATGCACGACCGAGAACGTCAGCTCGAAGATCTCGTTGCCGGAGCGGCGCGAGTCGAGCATCTCGAACTCTTCCGAGCCGAAGTCTGCCATGCCGTGCGTATACGCCGCTCCGCCGCCCTCGCTGCCGTACAGGCCGACGAACACCCACAGATTCACCGGCAGCTCGTTTTCCTTGAGCAGCTCGGTGCTCGCCAGGTAATCCGCCCGGCTGACGAGCAGCGGCGCGGAATAGACGGCAATCGCGTTCGGTTCGCTCGCCAGCAGCGCCGCGACGGCCTGCGTCAGGAAGCGGTGGCCGCTCAGCCCGTTGCCCGCGTTGCGCAGCTCCACGAGCAGCTGCGCGGCGTAGCCGGACACTTCCTGCTCCGCTTCCGGCCACAGCCGGTTGTACTTGCCGTTCTCCTCGACCTCGCCATCCGGCAGCGGAGCGGGGAGATATTCCGCCGTCACCGTCATGCCGCGGTAGTGCGCGATGAATCGCCCTTCGTGCAGGCCGCCTTCCGCTTCGATGCCCTGCACGCGCAGCATTTGCAGCACGCCGCCGAAAGCGGGCGGCTGGGCCGCACGCAGCAGCACGTGGCGGCTCAGCGCCCGGGTATCCGGCCGGTGTTCCGGCACGGCGGTCCAGCTGCGCTCGCCTGCGTACACTTCGCGGTATCCGCCCGAAGGGTCGCGAACGCCGCGCTCCGTTTCTTCTTCGCCGCTTTTTTCTTTTTTAAACCACTTGGTGAAAAAACTCATCGTTGTCGGCTCCTCTCTGTGTTCCGGCTGCGGATGCACGCCTTATCCAAATGTCCGCCGAACTTCATGCTGTCGTCCACAAGCCGTCCATGATGTATGGTGTGTCAAAAGCCTTCGATCTTCAGCGATTCGCCGGCCACCTGCACGCCGGGCGAACGCACGAGCCGCAGCGTACTCATGCCGGCAGCTTCCGCTTCCGGGGAATACGCCGACATGGAAGACGGGTTGCGCCGGAAACTGATCTTTTCGCCGCCCGAGAACCGGACGTCGTGCTCGAAAATATGGAACAGCGCGGCCATCATCATCTCGTACGTTTCGCCGACCGGCACGAGCGTATGCGTCACTTCCAGTTCGGGCATGCCGAAGTCCGGCAGTCCGAACGTGTGGCCGCCGACGACGCCGTTCTCGTCGCGCTGCACGCGAATAAAGCCCCACAGCGTAGCCGGAAGCCGGCCTTTTTTGAGCTGCTTCACCGTAATCCGGTAGCTTTTTACGGTAAACAGCTTCGGATCGTTGTGAATCGCCAGCGCGCCGGGCGTATCGAGCAGCGCCGCGACCGTTTGCGTCAGCAGCATATGCCCGCGGATCCCGTCGGCAGCGCCGCTCACGGACACTTCGATATACGCCGCGTAACGTTCGATATCTTTCTGGGCTTGCCCCAGATACGGATTTTCCGCAAAATCGTGTTCGATCCGCCGATCCGGCACCACATCCGGCACGTAGCGGCAGCGCACGGTCATGCCTTCATGTTCGAAGACCAGTTCTCCGCCTGCCACCGCCGTATGCGTTTCGATCTGCCATTCGGCGAGCATCGCTTCGGCGAAACCGGAAAAAGCGCCCAGACTGTCGTCCGCTTTTCGCAGCAGCAGACGACTCGTCAACGTGCGCAGGGTGCCGTCGGGCAAAAATCCGGGGACGTTGGAATGTCCGCTTTGCCAAGCTTGTTCCTTGTCTTTTTTAACAAATTCATTCATGATGCCAGCCCCTCTCGATGCCGTACTGCTTATTTGGTCGGCTGCATCCGTGCACATCCGTTCACATCAATTCGCTCATATAATACCGGATCTGCCGGCGCCACCACAGCCAGTCGTGCTCCGAATCGTATCCCCAGAAGTCCACGCGCGCGGGAATCCCTTTATTGTACAGCACTTCGCCGAGCCGCGCTGTTTCTTCCCGCATTTCGTCTTCCCACGCGCCCTGCCCGCAGCAGATCAGAATGGTTCTGGCGCGGTATTGGCCCAGCAGACTCTCGTCGACGAGGCCCGGCAGATAGTCGAGCGGCGAGTTGAAATAGACGGCTCCGTCGCGGTAATCGCCGAAGAAATGGTTAACCGAATACACCCCGCTGAGCGCAAGCAGCGTATCGAAAGACTCCGGATACCGGAAAAAGAAATTCCCGCTGTAATAAGCGCCCATCGAACAGCCGCTGATCAGTATTTTCTGCGCGTCGCCGCCGTTGTTGTGCGCACTTTCATGCAAAATGCCCGGAACGAGTTCGTGCATAATATAGCCGTTGTACTGTTCGTGCCGGCCGATTCGGGCCTGAATATCCCAATGCGCCGAGAAAAACGTCTCTTCGTCCAGCGTGTCGCAGGCCCAGACCTGAAGCTTGCCCGCGTCGATCCACGGAGCCAGCTCTTCGATCATGCCGGAATCTTCATATTGATAAAAGCGTCCGAGCGACGTCGGGAACACCAGCATCGGTTTTCCCCGGTCGCCGTACACTTTGTATTCCATATCTCGGCCGAGCGCCGGACTGTATTGTTTCCGATACTGCACAGTGACCATCGCCTTGCCCTCCGCCTCTTGTCCTGTTTGGTCCAACTGCCCGGCTCTTTGCTGCCTGCCAAGCTTGCCCTGCTGTTACGTCCACTCTTCCTGAATGAGATCCGCGATCCGCCGCACGCCGTCCAGCGAATCCGCCCGGAACTGGTAAGCCCGGTTGCCGCTCGCACGGCTGAAGATTTCGTCGATCTCGTCGTAGCGCACCAAAGCGTCGCCCAGTTCGCGCTGAAGATCTTCATGGCTGCGCACGTAATGCTTGCGGTCTTTGCGGCTGGCGTAGCCCGTATAGTAATGCCCGGCCGGAGGCTCGCCGCTGCCGCCGTGTACGACCATATTCGCCCACTTCGTATACACGTCGACCTCGTACGCATAATTGATCGAATCCGTCATCCAGGCGCCCGGAGGACGCATATTCACTTCGAGCGCGATCAGACGGCCGTCTTTGTGCGATTTGAAGAGTTCAATATGGAAAAAGCGTTCCCGGATCCCGAAAGCGTCCAGAATGCTGCGTCCCGCCCGCTCCACTTCCGCATCGACGTCCTTGAGGCAGAAATAGCGCAGATGGTCGTCGTCGCTCACCACTTTCATGATGCTCTGCTCGAAGCGGTGGCTGGCGTGAAACCGCACGATGCCGTCATGGTCGATCAGGCCGTCATACGTAAGAATGATGCCGTCGATAAACTCTTCCATAATAAATTCGGTATCCGCCGGCGACGTATGGAAGAAATAATCCAGCTCTTCCTGATCGCTCAGCTTGTACGTATGGCTGGCGCCCGATCCCAGATCCGGCTTGACGACGACCGGGAAGCCGTTCTCCGCGATAAACGCCGCTGCGCTGTCCCGGTTCGGATTTTTGAGAAACCGCACCGTGTCGACGCCGCTTTGGCGGAAAAAGTCTTTCATTTTCGATTTGTGCTTGAGGTTGTCGATAAAATCGGCTTTGGTGCCATCGATATTAAAGTCGGTGCGCATGCGCGCGTCGCTCTCCAACCAGTATTCGTTCAACGATTCGAAGCGATCGATTCTGCCGTATTTATGGGTAAAATACCCCGTCGCGCGCAGCGTCTCGTCTTCGTTCTCCATCTGTTCGACGCGGTAATATTCCGTAAGCGCCGCCTGAAGCCGCGGAGACAGACTGTCGTACGGCGCGTCGCCGATGCCGAGCACCGTCGCACCTTCCTCATGCAGCCGAATCGCGAACTCGCCGCTGCTGGCAGGGAAATGAGGAGAGAAAAACACAAAATTCATAGCCGGACCGCCTCCATCGCAAGATTGTACCTAATTTATCAGTCTGAGGGTGTTTCGTCAATTTACCGATCTCTGATCTGCTATGTAAAACGCCGCCGGCAGAAGCCCGGCGGCGAATTCGTCGGCCCGAGAGCCGACCTTGCATGGGGATGCACGAACCCCTCGGCGGGCATTCGCCTCCGTGTCCGATCAAGCCCGCCCTACAACCTTTTCTCCAGCCGCACGGTCGATTTGATGCTCGACGCGTGCGGCGAGAGTGTGCGCTCGGCCAGGCGAAGCATGGCCAAGTTATCGCCCGGAACGCCGAGCAGCTGGTGCGCGAAGCGTTCCGGCAGGCGATGCCGGCGGTTCACTTCCGCGAACAGCGCCATGCCGCTGGCATGCAGGCGATGTTCCGGCCGCACGTACATCGAGCGAAACAGCAGCAGATTGGAAGCGAGCTGCTGGATGCCGATCCAGCCGGCGATCCGTCCGCCGATCTTCATCAGCGTGCTGAATTCGGGATGCAGCAGCCGCTCTTCGAGCAGCGGATGCAGTTCCGGCGGAAGCTGCGCCGCAAGAGGGTCCAATTCCGCCCGGTCTTCGGGCGAAGCCGACAGCAGCGGCGCAAGTTCGGTGCCGGACGGCAGAACGAGCCGATCCAGGCGCCCCGAGCCGAGCAGATCCGCCGCGCGAAGCGTATACGTGCGAATCAAGAGCTGCTCGTTGGCGTAGCCCCGGCTGCGCAGAAAGTCCAGTTCCGGCGCCGCTTTGTCTTTGCGCAGCGTCAGCGTGACCCGGCAGATGCGGCAGCCGGCATCGAGCAGCTGGCGCTCGGCTTCCAGCAGCAGCCGGCTGCCGATGCCCAAATGGCGAAACAGCTCGGGCGTATGCAGCACGCTGATACTGCCCGTGCCGGATCTTGGATGCGCGATGACGAGCGCCGTGCCTACGGATAAGCCGTCCAGTTCGGCTGTCAGGGCGATCGCTCCGGGCGGCAGCGGATCGCTGAGGCCCGGCAGGTGATCCCGGAACTGCCCGGCTTCCGCCGGAAGCTTTTTGATGACGATCATGGGGTTGGGCTCCTTCCGGTTGGGCTGCGGCTGGATGATCCGTATCGATCGCGTCAAGACAGACGGTCGAAGAAGCCGCTTGAAGCGTTTATTCGGCGGACTTGGCCGATTCGAGCGTATCCGTCTCCGGATTGTACGTCAGCTGCTCCGGGTTCGCGGAAGGCAGAGCCGACTGCGCGACCGACTGCGGGAGTGTGCCCGGCAGCGGGAACGTACCCGGAATCGTTCCCGAGAACGGGAAGCCCGGGATATTCGGCAGCATAGGCGGCAGGATCACGGGCGGAAGCGTTGGCGGCGGGCTGCTCTTGAGATAAGTTTCGGTGAGGGTAACCAAATTCCCGCTCAATTCGTCCACTTTTTGTTGGGAAGCCGGAAGTTGGACAGCGGCATATTTCTTGGCTTCTTCAATCGCCATGATCAAACCGATTACGCCGGTGCCGTCGCTATGGTCTTTCAACGCTTTTTCGGCTGCCTGAATCGCGGCGGACAGCTCTTCGAAACGCCATGCGAAGCGATTTCCTTCGAGCTCCTGCTGCAGCTTGACCAAGCTTTGCGTAAGCTGCTGTTCCTTGTCCCCCTCGATCACGAACGGATCGGGGTTTTGGCTTTCCAGCCCGGACAGATCTTCGTAGAACGACGTGTATACGGCTTGGCTGACCTGACGCGGCTGCGTGCCGATCTCAAGAGTCGAAGAGGCCGCACGGGCAACCGCCAATTTTCTCGTAAGGCCGGTGTAATTTTTGGAAGCGCGCAGCGTTTTGGTCTCGTTCGCCAGCTTGTCGGCAGCCTCATTCAGCTGCGTCTGCGTGAACGTATCGCTCTCCAGCGCCGTTTGTGCCTGCGCCAACAAGAGCGACAGCGCATCGTGGTTCAGCTGCGGGTAATCCGCGCCGACCTGTTCGCCGACGGACGCTTCCTTGAGCGCAAGCCCGGCATCCGCGGCCGCCGCTTTCAAAGACGCCTTGGGATCGACAGGCGTCACTACAGGCGGTGTGACCACCGGAGGCGTGACGACAGGAGGTGTCACGACAGGCGGCGTTACCGCAGGCGTCGTCGTACCCGTGGAAGGCTGCGGAGCCGAAGGCAGGGCAGCCGGGACGAACGCCTCGAATCCGTTGATCAGCCGGAACTTGTCGGAGACCCGGTTCCAGTCTTTGACGAAATCCGAGAGCTTGGCCAGCTGCGGGATCAGGATGTCCCGGATACTGGCTCTCGGTCCCATCGACAGCATCGCGTTTTCGTGAACGGCGAAAATATCGACGGTCGCGTTCAGGTTGACGGCCGACGCCGTTTTTTCGATCTTGATCGAAGGAATCGTGACACTCTCATCGCCGTCGATCGAAGCGTTCTGCCGGACGTTGATCTCCGCCATTTTCGTTCCTTCGAGCGCGGCCATCCGAACGTTCGTCTTGTCCAGTACGACCTGCCCCAACCGCGCCGATTGGAAAACGACCGTATTATCGTCGCCGCCGCGGATATTCGTGACGCCCGTGACGATCAGTCCCGTACTGGAAAAGTCGTGCTTCACTTGGGTGCCGATCGTGAAATCGCCGCCGATCTCCAGCTTGTTCAGCGTGAAGTAGTCGCCGTTCACCGTAACCGCGCCGTGAACTTTGACGCCGGCGCCGTCCAGCGTCAGATTGCCGCTGAATTCCGGCTTGCCCGCGTCGGCCGCCCGGCCGGCCGCGTTCAGTTCAAGGCCGCGTACCTGCGTCACGATACCGTTCGCGATCGTGAGCTTCGCGCTTGCTCCGGCGAGAGCCGGGGCGTTGGCCGCCGAGAACAGGCCGGACAGTTCCGGCGCGGCGGCGTAGGCTACGCCGCCGAGCTTGACGATGCCGTTCTGCACGGCTTCGATCGTCTGCGGCTGCAGGTTCGAAGCGGCGAGCACGGCCGATGCGGCTTCGCCGCGCAGCACCTGCCGGCCCGGCTTCACGCCCTGCGCGTAGACGCCGAGCAGGCCGGCCGCCGCGGATTGGCGCAGCGCCGGAGCGGCCCACGAACTTGCCGCGGCCAGGTCGCTTTCGGCAAGGCCGAGTCCCGGAATGCGTACCGGCGTCGCGGACAGGTCCAGCGCTTTGGCGAGCACGACGGCCATCTGTTCCTGCGTGACCGGAGCGTCCGGCAGGAAAGCGCTACCGCTGCCTGTCATCCAGCCTTTGGCCAGCAGCGCTTCGGCTGCCGAAGAAGCCCACGAAGAAGTCTTGAGGTCTTTGAAGGACGAAGCGGACGGCTTGGACGTCGTGTCGAGTCCGAACGAACGCGCGACCAGCACGGCGAATTCGGCGCGGGTCAAGCCGCGGTTCACGGCCAGGCTGCCCTGCGCGTCGCCTGTAAGGATGCCTCTTGCTTGGGCACGCTGCACATCGGTGCCGGGCACCGTCAAAGCTTCGGGAGCGGCAGCGGATTTAGTAGTAGGAACTTGAGCGTTGGGAGCTTGCACGGCAGGAGCTTGAGCGGAAGAGTCCGAAGGGGCGGAAGCTTGCGCGGAGAAAGGGAACGCCAGCACGGCAGCGGCCAAAGCCGAAACGGTGGCGCCTTTTGCGGAGAAAAATTTCGTGGATACGGTTGTCATGGAGGGCTCCTTAGATTGCGCCTGCGGATAGGTCGCAGCTGGTAATATGAATAACTTAATAATAGTTCAGATTTGGGCAAAAGCAATATAAATTCGACATATTCGACAAATTTCGTGGCATAAACGGCTTCAGTATGCTCTTTGCTCTTTTTTGTTCGTTTTTTCTCCTTTTTGCACAGCAAAAAGGCCGCACGCACTTTCCCGCAAGAAAGCGCGCGCGGCCGAACATTCTTTGTCGTAACGCTGGTCGGAATACCGGTCTGAATCCTTGACGGCACGCCGATCCGGCGCCGGAAAATCTTCACTCAAGCGGCAGCAGCATGCAAAACGAGCTGCCGCTGCCGCCCGGCCCCCCGGCAAGCTGTATCGTCCCTCCGTGCGCCTCGGCGATCGACAGCGAGATCGCCAGGCCGAGCCCGGCTCCCCCGCTGCGGCGCGACCGCGATTCGTCTCCGCGGTAGAAGCGCTCGAACACTTTGCCCCGCAGCTCCGGCGCAATGCCCGGGCCGTTGTCGGCGATCTCGATCCGCGCGCGATCGCCGGCAACGGACAGCGCGAGGGTGATCGCGCCCTCGCGCGGGTCGGTATGCTGGACCGCGTTGCCGAACAAATTGAGCACGACCTGCTTCAATTTGTCCGGGTCGCCCGGCACGGTCGCCGCTTCCGCGCCGTTCGTGTCCAGCGTGACGTGCCGCTCCCCGGCCAGCATCCGCAGATGATACTCCAGCTCGCGCAGCAGCTCTGCCGGGCGCAGCGGCGCAAGCGTCAGCTCCGGCCCCCGGTCCAGCTTGACGAGCAGCAGCAGGTCTTCGACCAGCTTGTTCATGCGCGCCGATTCGCCGCTCATGCTGCGCAGCGCGGCATGCAGCTGCTCCTCGCTGATCCGGCTGCCGCGCAGCAGCACTTCCAGAAATCCGCGAATAGACGTCAGCGGCGTCCGCAGCTCGTGCGAAGCGTCCGCGATAAACCGCCGCATCCGCTCCTGCGATTCCCGCTCGGCGGCAAAAGCGTCTTCCAGCCGCTCCAGCATCCCGTTGAACGACGAGGCCAGCCGGTCGATCTCCGCCTGCCCCGGCTGCGCCGGAAAGCGCTCGTCCAGACGGCCCGCGTCGATACGCTTGACCGTCCCGACCATCCGCGACAGCGGCGCAAGCGACCGGCGCAGCACGGGCCGGTACAGAGCGAAGCCGCCGGCCAGCGCCACGATCGACAAGCCGGCGAAGATCGCCAGCTGCCGCCACAAGATGGCGGTCAGCGGCCCGGTAGGCATGCCGATCTGAAGCATCGGCGTGCCGCCGGCGCCGAATCCGCCGGCCGGGCGCAGCACGAGCAGCTGCTCCGTGCCGGAAGCGTCACCGGCCAGCACGTAGTCGACCTTGCCCGGCTTGGCCGCTTCGCGGCGCAGCGCTTCGTAGCGGCCCGGCGTCAAGATCGGCGCGGACGTGCCGTACTGCGCATTGAGATCGGTCGCCTTCCCCCTGTCATCGATCGCGGCCAGCGACAAGCCGTTGAACAGCAGCGCCCGGCGCTCCGCTTCGTTGCCTTTGGGAGCCGCAGGGCCGGGACCCGGACCGGGGCCGGCTGCCTGCCCGCCCCGCCATTCCTCGATCAGGAACGGCGGGATAGACCGAAACTGCGCTTCGAGCGTCTCCGCCTGATTTTGATACAGAAATCCCCGCATAAGGAAATACTGGAACGCTCCGATCAGCAGCAGCAGCGCCGCCAGCACGAACAGCGAGCGCATAAGCAGCTCCCGGTAGAGCGTGCTGCGAAACGGCCTGCCGCCCCGGCCTCCCGCCCGCTTCACGGCAGATCCATCCGGTAACCCGCGCCGCGCAGCGTCCGGATCAGCCGGTGTTCCTTGTCGCCGAGCTTTTCGCGCAGGGAGCGGATATACACTTCGACGATATTTTCCTCGCCGCCGAACTGGTAGCCCCATACGCTGTCGAGAATTTTCGTTTTGCTGAGCACGATGCCGTGGTTGAGCACGAGAAATTTGAGCAGCCCGTATTCCGTCGGCGACAGCGACAGCGCTTCGGACCGGTACAGCATCTCCCCGCGGCGCTCGTCGATCCGGAACGGCCCGACTTCCACCCCGCCGAGCAGGTTCGGAAACTGGTTGCGCAGCCTCGCCTGGATACGCGCCAGCAGTTCCTCGAAGCTGAACGGCTTGACCAGGTAATCGTCCGCGCCGAGCGTAAGCCCGGTCACCCGGTCTTCCACCGCGTCTTTGGCGCTGAGCATAATGATCGCGACGTTGTCTCCGTGTTCCTTGAGCCTGCGGCACACGTCAAACCCGTTCATCTCCGGCATCATGATATCCAAGATGACGATATGCGGCCGGAATTGCTCCGCTTCGCGCAGCGCTTCCGTTCCGTTTGCCGCCAGGCGCACTTCGTACCCTTCGCCCGTCAGCCCCAGATCGAGAAACTGCAAAATGGTCGGCTCGTCGTCCGCCAACAGGATTTTGACTTTTTTTTCGCCCGCCAATAGGACCTCCTCCGTTCTTGCCGGCCTGCCGCCGGATGTTTGCTATCGCTCATTATGCCTGATCGAGCGAGCATTCAGCAAACATTCAGGGGGTCCTCAGGTGAGTTTCAGGTCGACGGCCCACAATGAAACTCAACAAGGAGGCGTGTGCCATGAATCCATCCCCGCTCATTTCCGTCATTATTCCCATGTATAACGAAGAACCGGTCATTGCCGAGACGTACCGACGCCTGACAGACGTGCTGCGCCGGACCGGGTATCGCCACGAGCTGCTGTTCGTCAACGACGGAAGCGCCGACCGTTCGCCGGACGTTGTGCGCGAACTGGCCCGGCAGGACGAATCGGTCAAACTGATCGATTTCTCCCGCAATTTCGGGCATCAGGTCGCCGTGACCGCCGGTATGGATTACGCGGCCGGCGACGCGATCGTGATTATCGACGCCGATCTGCAGGACCCGCCGGAGCTGATCCCCGACATGCTGGGCAAATGGCGCGAAGGCTACGAAGTCGTCTACGCCCGGCGCGTGAAGCGCAGCGGCGAGAGCCTGTTCAAAAAAGCGTCGGCCGCCCTGTTTTACCGGATTTTGCGCGCTTCGTCCGATATTTCGATTCCGGTCGACACCGGCGATTTTCGCCTGATCGACCGCAAAGTGTGCGACGAGATGAACCGGCTCGGCGAACGCAACCCGTTCGTGCGCGGACTGGTCAGCTGGACCGGCTTCCGGCAGACGTCGATCGAATACGAACGCGACGAACGTCTCGCCGGGGAAACGAAATACCCGCTCGGCAAAATGATCAAGCTGTGCCTCGACGGCCTTACGTCGTTCTCGCACAAGCCGCTCAAGCTGGCCGGATACGCGGGCACGCTCATGTCGGCGGTCGGGTTTCTGTACATGCTGTACGTGATCGGCATGGCGCTGTTCACCGACAGCACGATGCGCGGCTGGGCGTCGACGATCTGCCTCATGCTGATCTTCGACGGATTCACCCTGATCATGCTCGGGGTGATCGGCGAATATATCGGCCGCATCTACGACGAAGTCAAAGGGCGGCCGCTCTATATCGTGCGCGATACGTTCAACCTGCGGCGAACGCCGTATCCGCCCGCCGATCTGCGCGGGCGCCTGGCGGCCGACGCCGAACCGGCCGCTTCCTACGCTTCGTATGCCGCAGGCGCCGCGAGTGCCGCGGGCGAACGGCCGGGCGTTCCCGCGCGGAAGCCGGCCGCGCGCCTGCTGCGGACCGGCGGCAGGCCGCTGCGCCCGCCCGGCAAATAACGGCCCCGGCGGCTTGCGCCGGGCAAAATCGTGGCCGTCTCTCCCGTCTTCCGTTGCCCGCGGCTCCGATATGGGATACGATGCAGACAGATCCCTCCGGCATAGGATCACCGGCGGTGCGCGGACGCACCTGCCGCCCTGCTTGCCGGACACGAAAAGGAGAACCCCATGACGCACAAACTGTACGAAGAGTCCGCTTACACCCGGGAGTGGACGTCCCGAATCGTTGGACGCCTCGAACGCGAGCACGGTCTGTATGTCCGTCTGGAGAAGACGGCCTTCTATCCGGAAGGCGGCGGACAGCCGGGCGATACCGGATCGATCGGCGCGGCGCGCGTACTGGATACGATCGCCGAGCACGGCGAAGTGCTGCATCTCGTCGACGCCTTCCCGGGCGAAGAAGGCGAGGCGTTGACGTGCCGGCTGGACTGGGACCGCCGCTTCGACCATATGCAGCAGCACAGCGGCCAGCATCTGCTGTCGGCGACCGCCCTGGACGTGCTGGGCGCCCCCACGCTCAGCTTCCACCTCGGCGAAGACTACGCCACGATCGACGTGGACCGCGCCGAATGGACCGAGTCCGAACTCGAAGCGCTGGAACTTGAAGTCAACGCGCGCATCATGCGCAACCTGAAGATCAGCAGCTACGAAGTCAGCGCCGGCGAAGCCGCGAAGCTGCCGCTGGTCAAAGCGCCTTCCGTCGAAGGCGACGTGCGCATCGTCGAGATCGAAGACGTCGAATACAACGCCTGCGGCGGCACGCACGTCGCCCGTACCGGCGAGCTGGGCCTGCTCAAGCTGCTGCGGGCCGAGAAGCAAAAAGGCCGTCTGCGGCTCGTGTTCAAAGCCGGCTTCCGGGCTTTGGCCGAATTCGCGCTCCAGACGCGGGTGCTGGGCTCGCTGTCCGCCAAGCTGAGCACGCCGAAGGAAGAGCTGCCCGCGCGGCTGGACCGGATGGCCGAAGACGACCGGCGCAGGCAGGCCGAATGGAACGCGCTGCGCGTGAAGCTCGACGCGTACGCGGCGGACGAGCTGCTCGAAGAAGCGGAGCGTACCGGCGGAGCGGCCGCGCGGCTGTTCGACGGCCGGACGATCAAAGATCTGATCAGCCTGGCGCAAGTCCTGACCCCGCGGACGCCGAAGCCGGTGCTGCTCGGTTCGACGGACGAGTTCAAGCTTGTGCTGTCGCACGGCGGCGCAGCGGGCTTCTCCTGCGGCGCGCTGTTCAAGGAGATGCTGCCGGCGTTCGGCGGCCGCGGCGGCGGAAGCGAGACGTCCGCGCAGGCGGCGTTCGGCTCGGAAGCGGAACTGGTCGCGTTCTACGAAGCGCTCAAGTCGCGTTTGTCCGGCGGCGAACGAGCCTGACCGGTGATTCCCGATCACCGGTTCGGACTTGAATGGTCTCGAATCGTCTTGAATGATCTCGAATCGTTTCGAACGCACACAGGCAAAAACACGGGACGATCGGCTTTTCCGCGGCCGACCGTCCTTTTTTTGCAATTTTTTCTTGCCGTCCGGCGGCTTGACAAGCTATCATAGAGAATGATTCTCAATAAACCCCGGATCGGCGAATGCCGCGAATCGTCCGCTTCGGGGCCCGGAGTACAACCTATAGAGAAAAGAGGGATTGGCATCACTATTTTGAAACGCTTTTTCGCTTTTTACGGTCCTTACAAAGGGCTGTTTCTGATCGACTTCTGCTGTGCCGTGTTCGCGGGCCTGCTGGAGTTGGCTTTTCCGCTCGCGGTCAACGTCTTCATCGACGACCTGCTGCCGGGCCAGAACTGGAGCCTGATCCTGATCGCCTCCTTCGCGCTGCTCGGCATCTACGCGCTGAATACGGGCATGCAATATATCGTCACGTATTGGGGCCATATGCTCGGCATCAATATCGAGACCGATATGCGCAAGAACCTGTTCGCCAAGCTGCAAAAGCTGTCGTTCCGCTTCTATGACAACCACAAGACCGGCCACCTGATCGGACGCGTGACGAACGATCTCAACGATATCGGCGAACTGGCCCACCACGGCCCGGAAGACGTCTTTATCGCGATCATGACGCTGATCGGTTCGTTCATCCTGATGTACAACATCAGCCCGGAACTTGCGATCATCACGTTCATCGTCATTCCGGTCATGGCGTGGATGATTATTTTCTTCGGCCGCCGCATGACGCGCACGTACAGCCGATTGTTCGGCAACGTGGGCAATTTCAACGCCCGGATCGAAGACAACATCGGCGGTATCCGCGTCGTGCAATCGTTCGCCAACGAAAGTCATGAACGCGATCTGTTCGACGTCGAGAACCAGGCATTCCGCAAAACGAAGCTGCTCGCCTACAAAACGATGGCCGGCAGCATGTCGGTCAACTACATGATGATGCGCCTGATCAGCGTGCTCGTCCTTATCTTCGGCGCGCTGTACTTTATCCGCGGCGAGATCCAGATCGGCGAATTCGTCGCTTTCCAGCTGCTCGCGAACGTGTTCTTCCGCCCGATCGAGAAGATCAACGCGGTTATCGAGAGCTACCCGAAAGGCATCGCCGGCTTCCGCCGCTATCTGGAAATCATGGACACCGATCCCGATATCCAGGACGCCCCGAATGCCCGAACGGTCGACTCGCTCAGCGGGGAGATCCGGTTTGACAACGTGACCTTCGGCTATGAAAAAGAACGTCCGATTCTGGACGGCATCAGCCTCTCCGTCCGCCCGGGCGAGACGGTGGCGTTCGTCGGACCGTCCGGCGCCGGCAAGACGACCATCTGCAGCCTGCTGCCGCGCTTCTACGAAGTGGATGCCGGAAGCATTACGGTGGACGGCATGGATATTCGCGACCTGACGCTCGAATCGCTGCGCAAGCAGATCGGCATCGTACAGCAGGACGTGTTCCTGTTCTCGGGCACGATCCGGGAAAATATCGCTTACGGCAAGCTCGACGCCACCGACGAAGAGATCTGGGAAGCGGCGCAGCGCGCGCATCTGTCCGACGTCATTCAGGCTATGCCGGAAGGCATGGAGACCGTGATCGGCGAACGCGGCGTGAAGCTGTCCGGCGGCCAGAAGCAGCGGATGGCGATCGCGCGCATGTTCCTCAAGAACCCGCCGATCCTGATTCTGGATGAAGCGACTTCCGCGCTCGATACCGAGACGGAACTTGCGATCCAGAAATCGCTCTCCGAACTTGCGGTCGGACGGACGACGCTCGTCATCGCCCACCGCCTGGCGACGATCAAAAACGCGGATCGCATCATCGTCGTCAGCAAAGACGGCATCGCCGAAGAAGGCAAGCACCAGGATCTGGTCGCGGCGGGTGGAATTTACAGCCGTCTGCACGAAGCACAGTTTGGCAGCTAACCGAAAAGGGTTAATGTAGGGAAGAAAGTCAATCGCTCAAGCCAACGAGGAGACGTGATGATCGATGGATGAAACGACGAAAAAGCGTGCGGCCCGGATCGTGGCGGGCACGCTGACCGGCGCCGGAGTCGCCTGGTTGCTGACTTCCCGCAAAGGCGCCGATGCCCGGCAGAAGCTGCATGACCTCGCTGTGCAAACGAAAGATCTCGGCGTGGAACTCGGACACGGCACGGCCGAGAAGACGCGCGACCTGATCGCGCTCGGCCGCGAAGTGTCCAGCGACGAAGATTGGAAAGACGCGCTGGAGACGCTCGAAATCGAGCCGGAGCCGGAAGCGAATATCGAATCGCCGCAGGAACCCGCGCAGGACGACCACATTTTGTCCGACAAGGAAGCCGCGGCGGCCGATATCGTTCCGTTTCCGCAGAAGCTGCCGGATCTTCGTTAGGAAATCCGCCTCTTCCCCGCCGATCGTTCCGCCCTTTTCTCCCGGATGCGCCCCCTGCGGGCGCGTCTTTTTTGACGGATTGCCGGCTGACTCTGTTCAGAAGCGCGCGTCTGGGTAATACTAAAGGAGAACCTTTATAGACAGGAGGCCTACATATGCCGAATCAAACATTGAAATTTATTGCCGGACTCGCGGCCGGCGCCGCCGTAGGCGGTGCCGCCGCCCTGCTGTTCGCGCCGCAGCGAGGCACGGAGACCCGCATGCTGCTCGCCGATACGGCGGTGGACCTGAAAGACAGAACGGTCGTGCTCAAGGACAAAACAGTCGTCGCGGCTGTCGACCTCAAAGACAAAAGCGTCATGACCGCGCTCGACATCAAGGACAAAGGCGTGTCCGTCGCCAACGACATCAAGGAGATCGGCGTGACGACCGCTTCCTCCATTCGCGACAAAAGCCAGGCTACGTTCTATGCCGCCCGCGACAAAAGCCAGGAGACGATCGCTTCGCTGCGCGTCAAAGGCCAGATCGCAGCCGAGAAAGGCCGCGAACTGATCGAATTCGGCAAAGAAGTCGGCGAAGTCGCCATGGAATGGAAAGTCGAGATCGAAGCGGCCGTTCAGGATCTCAAAGTCGAACTGGAACGCTTCCAGCGCGAACAAGAGAACGATACGAAGCTGCAGGACGATATCAACAAGCTCAAGAAGCAAACGCAGGAAACGGCAGCCGTCGTCAAAAATGCGCAGCAGCGCATCGCCAACGCAGGCAGCTAACCGCCCTGTTCCGCCGCAAAAAGCCGGACCCCGAATTTTTCGGGGCCCGGCTTTTTTGATTGCGGTTTACTTGGTTGCGGTTTATCGCGCGGCAGGATTTTTCCCGGAGCGCCCGCCTATTCTTTTGACAAAAGAAAAGACGTACCGGAACGATTCGCGCTCGAAAATCGACAGCACGGCCATATACGCAGGCAGTACGATCAGTCCCAGAATCGCCGCCCACAAGAAGAAACCGGCGTAAGAATGGATCGGCAGTTCCATCCGCTGATCGAGCAGCACGGCCAAAACAAACAGCAAGGCGCAGAGCAGCCATTTTCGCAGCGTCAGCCACGGATTGCGCTGCAGCAGACGGACGTTCGCATAGAAGATCATGTCGACCGAACGGTACAGCAGCGCCACGATCGTGCCGAGCAGCACGCCGTACAAGCCGAGCCAATGCACGAGTCCGAACGAGAACACGAGATTGATGGCCGACTCCGCGATCGAACGTCCCTGCGTGCCGCGGAAATGGCCGGCGATATCGATCACGTTGTCCGCCGGCGCCCGCGCGTTCATCAGCAGCTTCGACACGGCGAACAGCAGCGGCAGCCAGATATCGATATAATTCGCGTCCGTAATCCCTGCCGTATACAGCCGCATAAACGGCAGGACGAGCAGATAAGCGAGCGTGACGACCGCGAATACGAGTCCGATAAAATACGTCTCGTACGCGTTGTAGAGCCGGTCGAACTTTTGCCTCTGCTCGAAAAAGCTCTGTCCCAGCGCGAATTTGATGCTGCCGCCGAACGTCTGCACGAAACTGTCCACCACGTTGAAGATCATGTTGTACAGCACGTAGACGCTGACGACTTTCAGATTCGTGAACAGCGTTAGCACGAGCACGTCCGTATTGCGGAAGATCAAATACGACAGCTCGTGGATCATGACCGAATTTTTTTGGCTGATCGCGGGATAATCCGGCTTGACCGTCAGTTCCAGCCAATGGTAATGCCGCCGGATATAGATCTGGTAGGCGAGAATCTGGAGCAGGACGATAACGAAATACGCCAGCTGCACCGTGACGATATTGACTCCCTGCAGCAGCAGGGCAATTCGCACCAGATTGTTGACGATATTGCCGACGGTCACGACCGAAGATTCGATATAACTTTTGCCTTCCGCCAGCAGCAGTACCTTGAACTTGCCCTGGAAATAATAATTGACTGCTCCGCCGAGTCCCGTGAACAACACGATCGCAAACACGGTCAGCATCGAATAGCCGCTCTCGACAATCAGCGGATAGACAATGGCGAGCAGGATGACGGCGAAAAAGTAATAGACGCCCGTTTTTTTGTAATACGCCGAGGTCGCCGCCAGAATCGAATTGATCCGTCCGCGGTCCCCTTCCGCCACCGGCTTGTACAGCGCCTGAAGGGAAGCGGCGCCTACCCCCGCTTCGAGCAGGGCGAGATAGCCGATAATTTGCGAAATGGAGTTGACGAGACCGTTGGTCTCGGAGCCGTAGCCGACCATGATCAGCCGCGGGATAAAAAAGGCCAGCCCGATCGTAATGATCTGGCTGAACAGGCCCGTGAAGGCGTTAAGCAGCGTTCGTCTGAGTCTCATGTGCGTTCATTCTCCCCGACCGCGGCAGCCGCAGAGCCGGTGCTGCGGCCGCCCCGAATCTTGCGGGCGGAACGCTTCGCTTGCAGAAGCAGGCCGTAAGCCGAAGGCGACGCGGCGAACAAACGCAGCGCGCGCGGCAGCGTCCCTCCTTCGACCTGCAGGCCGCGAATCCGCTCGCGTATACGCACATTCAAGCCCGGATACTGCCGCTCGACATCGGCGAGCAGACGATACATCGGCACCCCTCCTCCGCTCAGGCAGGTGCGGATCGTATACAAATAATCTTCGAGCAGGTAAGGTCCGTCCAGCCGATCGGCGATCCGATGCAGTTCGGAACCGCCCTGCTCGCGCAAATCGCGGGCGGTCCGCTCGAACGCGCCGACGAAATCGAATTTTCTGACGTTGTACGTATAGGTGACCGACGAACCCCGCTGCACGTAGAACAGCAGCGATTCGTCGATAAACCGGACTTCGCGCGCCCGGCAAAGCGCTTTGTAAATAAACTCCTGGTCTTCCCCGTTGACGCAGCCGGGCGTATAGGACAGATTCGCTTCAAGCAGCCGTTCGCGCCGGTACGCGATCCCGGCCGTATGTACGCGTAAATTCCGGTCGAAGAAAATGCGGTTCAGCACTTCTGCGCCTTCCAGCCGCTTCGGCAGTGCAGGCTTGCCTTGGAAAAAATCGGACAGCACTTTGCCGGCTTCGTCGACTTCGACGAAGCGCCACACGACCGCGTCCGGAGCGGTCTGCTCCGGCGACATCGCGTTCGTCGCCGTCGCCTCCGCGACCCGGGCGACCAACGTTTCGCCGACGTAGTCGTCGCCGTCGAGAAACAGGACGTAGTCGCCTTTGGCCGCGGCCAAGCCGACGTTACGGGCCTGGCTGACGCCTCCGTTGGCTGTCCGGATCAACCGGACTTCCGGCAGTCCGTCAAAATGCCGCTCGGCCGCTTCCGCCGTGCCGTCGGTCGATCCGTCGTCGACAACCACGACTTCGAAGTCCTGCGCCGATTGGCGGCGCAGGCTGCCCAGCGTGCTGCCGATATAACGTTCCACGTTATAGGCGGGAATAATAATGCTCAGATTCATGGGTTCTCATCCTTTTCTTTTTCTGCCGTCGCCTGCCCCGAACCGTCTAGTTTGAACCGGATCGGTTCAAGAGGTCAAGCCGACGAATACTGCCGGTTTCGACTCCTGCTTTTGACAAAAGAAGCGACGCGCGAACGCACCGCAAGAGCGCGCAGCAGCAGCACGGCAGCCGTATACTTTTTTTGCAGGCAAAGAAACGCAAACATCCGCATCGGCTTCCATACTTCGCGGTCTTCGGAGACGGCTTTCATGTTCGCCTCGAAGCCCGGATACGTGCTGGCCTGCAGCAGTTCCCGCTTCGTCTCGGACACCGCCACTTTGTATTCGACGTCATGGACGCAGCTGTTCTGCACGCGCTCGAAAAAAAGCCGATTGAGGATGCGATTGTAGACGTCGCGGTCGCGATAATCGGCGTAGAATTCCACGAAACGGTCTACCAGATACAGCTCGCGTCTCATGTAATTCGGCTTGCGGGTACTGGTGAGCGAGTTCGGGCGCTGAAAATAATAATAGAACGTATCCGGCACGGAAGCGAACACTTTCGCGTGCCGCAGGAAAAACAGGTTGAACAGAACGTCTTCGCTGAATACGTTACGGTTCGACTCGAAATTCAGCCGGTGCGCCGCGATGATGCTGCGCCGGTAAATTTTGTTCCATACGACGACGGCGTACTTTTTGCTGTTCCACAGCCGATCCAGTCCGTATTCCTCGATCTCGATCCGCGTGCGATCCAACTTCAGCATATCCGGTTCGCTGCGATCTTCGTAAGCAAGCGCGTAATCGCAGGCGCAAATATCCGCTTGGCTGCGCTCCGCTTCGGCGTACATGACGGCAAACATGTCGGGCGCTACCCAATCGTCGGAATCGACGAAAGCGACGTATTCCCCGGATGCCGCGCCGAGCCCTTTGTTTCTCGCTCCGCTCAAGCCCTGGTTGTCCTGATCGATCAGCCGGAATCTATTATCGCGCAGCGCGTAGGCTGCCGCAATCTCCCTTGATCCGTCGGTCGATCCGTCGTTCACCATAAGGACTTCGATCTCTTGCAGTGTTTGCTTACTCAAGCTGTCCAAGCATCTTCCCAAAAAATGTTCCACGTTATACACGGGAACGATAATGCTTAGAAACGGTTTCACCTGCTTGCAGCCTCCCTGACTCCAATTATTTTCAGTAATATTATGTAAAAGTTGCCTTTCCTGCATGAAGCTTATATAACCCTCTCTTTTTGAAAATGAATCATTAAACGTCTTTCTTTTCTTTCTTTTCACAAAAATATAAAAAAGCCCGCCTCCGAATCGGAGACGGGCTGGACAAACTCGTTATTGAAAGTGCTGCGTGTGGGCGGTTAAGCCGCTTTTTGAGCCGTGATTGCCGCGCGTTCCGCGAGCGTCTTTTTCCAGAAGCCGAGGATCAGGCCGGAGATGACGGCGCCGATTACGACGGTCAGCAGGAACAGTACCGCATGGTTCGCAAGCGCCGCGACGAAGATGCCGCCGTGCGGAGCCGGAACGTTGATAGCCCACCATTGGGTCAGGCCGCCCGCGATCGCGGAACCGATAATGCACGAAGTGAGCACGCGCAGCGGATCGGCGGCCGCGAACGGAATCGCGCCTTCCGTAATGAAGCTTGCGCCAAGCACGTAGTTCGTCAAGCCGGATTTGCGTTCTTCTTCCGTGAACTTGTTCTTGAACAGCGTCGTCGCCAGCGCGATCGCGAGCGGAGGCACCATGCCGCCGGCCATAACCGCCGCCATCCAGGCGCCGTCGCCTGTCGAAGTGAAGATGCCGATCGCGAACGTGTACGCCGCTTTGTTGAACGGACCGCCCATATCGATCGCCATCATGCCGCCGAGCAGCAGGCCGAGCAGGATCGCGTTGCCGGTACCGAGGTTTTCCAGCACGTTCGTAATCCATGTGTTCAATCCGCCGAAGACCGGATCGATGATGTAGTACATGACCAGGCCGACCGCGAGCAGGCCGAGCACCGGATAGATCAGGATCGGTTTGAGGCCGTCAATGCTCTTGGGCAGACCTCTGAACAGCTTGCGCAGGCCGATCACGATATAACCGGCCAGGAAACCGGCAGCGAGGCCGCCGAGGAAGCCGGCGCCGGACGTGGACGCCATGTAACCGGCCACAATACCCGGCATGAGAGCCGGACGGTCGCCGATGCTCATCGCGATAAAGCCGGCGAGAATCGGAATCAGGAAGTGGAACGCGCCGTCGCCTCCGCCGATACCCATGAGCAGCTTGAAGATCGGGTTCTCCGATCCGCCTCCGCCGTACTGTTCGAACAGGAACGAGATGGCGATAAGGATACCGCCGCCTACAACGAACGGCAGCATGTGCGAAATGCCGTTCATGAGGTCTTTGTAGATTTTGCCGCCTACGCTGACTTTGCCGCCGGCATCCGAGCTCCCTGCCGCTCCGCCTTCATGCCGGTAGATCGGCGCGTCGCCGGTGACCGCTTTGCGGATCAGTTCTTCCGGCTTGCGGATGCCGTCGCTGACTTTGCGCTGCAGCACCGGCTTGCCGTCGAAGCGGGCCATTTCCACGTTTTTGTCGGCTGCGATGATGACGCCGTTTGCGCGGGCGATCTCGGCGGCCGTCAGTTCATTGCCGACGCCTTCCGATCCGTTCGTCTCGACGCGGATATTGATGCCGAGTTCTTTCGCTTTTTTCTTCAGGGCGTCTTCGGCCATGAACGTATGCGCGATGCCGGTCGGGCAGGCCGTTACGGCGACGACGAACTGGTCGGAGCTCGGATTGCCGACGATGACGTCGGCCATGCCGGAAGCGCTTCCGCCCACGGCGGCATCGGATTGCCGCGCCGATTCGGCTCTTTTCGCTTTCTCGGCCGCTTCCGCAGCTTCGGATTGGGTCTGCGCCGCGTCGAACAGCGCCGTTACTTCGCCCGGGGTCTTGACCGCGCGCAGGCGATCGAGGAAGTCCGCGTCCAGCAGCATGCGCGACAGCACTTTGAGCGCCTGCAAATGCAGATTCGATTCGCCTTCCGGCACGGCGATCATGAAGAAGAAGTAAGCCGGCTGGTCGTCAAGCGATTCGTAGTTGACGCCCCGCGTGCTTTTGCCGAACACGATCGTCGGCTGGTTGACCGCGCTCGTCTTGGCGTGCGGCATCGCGATGCCTTCGCCGATGCCTGTGCTGGACTGCGCTTCGCGGGCAAGGATCGCCTGTTTGAACGCCGAGACGTCGTTGATGCGGCCGCTTGCGTTCAGGGACGCGATCAATTCGTCGATCACGGCTTCTTTCGTGGCGGACCGCAGGTCCATGATCATGACCGGTTCGATCATCAGATCCGTAATTCTCATTCGTTTCCACTCCTCTGGGGGGGTTGTCGGCACGCGGTGTGCGCGCCGTTCATGCACGATTTGCGTTCACTAGATTCGCTGCGTTCGTTCTCGTTCCAAACCGATCTATCGGATGATCCGTTACAAGGGGTTGACTTGCACCTGCGGAAGCAGCGACTCGATCTTCGAGCGTTCGGCCAGATCGTCCGAGAAAGCGGTCGCGCTGCCGGAAGCGGTGCCGGTCCGCAGTGCGGACAGCGGATCGCCGGTCTGCGAGAACGTTCCGACGAAGCCCGCGATCATTGAATCGCCTGCGCCGACGGAGTTTTTCACTTCGCCTCTCGGCACGTTCGCGTGATACACCCGCTCTGCCGTCACCAGCAGGGCGCCGTCGCCGGCCATGGAGATCAGCACGTTCTGCGCGCCCATCCCAAGCAGCTTGCGTCCGTAAGTGATCAGGTCGTCGCGGCCTTGAATCTCGACGCCGAACAGTTCGGCCAATTCGTGGTGGTTGGGCTTGACGAGCAGCGGCCCGTAAGGCAGCGCCTTGAGCAGCGCGTCGCCGGTCGTGTCGATCACGAAGCGCGCTCCGCGTTCGCCGATGACGCGGATCAACCGATCGTAGAAAGCGCCTCCGAGCGAAGGCGGCACGCTGCCGGACAGCACGACGATGTCTGCCGGAGTCAGCTTGCCGAGCTGATCGACCAGTTGATCGGCTTCTTCGCTGCCGATGACCGGTCCCTGTCCGTTAATCTCGGTCTCCTGACCGTGCTTGAGCTTGATATTGATCCGCGTATCGCCCTGCACGTTCACGAAATCGGTCACGATCGACTCCGACTTCAGCACTTCTTCGATAAATCCGCCGGTAAATCCGCCGACGAAGCCGAGTGCCGTATTCGGGACATCGAGCCGGCTCAGGATACGCGAGACGTTGATCCCTTTGCCCCCGGGGAGCTTCAGGTCGCGCTTCATGCGGTTCAGGGCGTCCAGCTGCAGATCTTCCACTTCCACGATGTAATCGATGGAAGGATTGAGCGTTACGGTATAAATCATGAGTTATCCCTCGATTATTTTGGTTTTCTCAAGAATCGATTTTCTCCACCGTTCCGGAATGGAGTCGGTGATGATGGTCGCTTCCTTGAGATCGAACAGTTTGGCAAACGCCACTTCGCCGAACTTGCTGGCGTCGGCCAGGACGTACGAGCGTTCCGACAGTTGGCGGGCGCGCCGTTTGATCAGCGCTTCTTCGGGGTCCGGCGTCGTGAAGCCGAATTCGGCATTGACGCCGTTCGTGCCGATAAAAGCTTTGTCGAACCTGAAATTGTCCATGTTCTGAAGGGCGATGCTGCCGATGACGGCTTTGGTATGACTCTTCATCATGCCGCCGAGCAGGTAGGCGCGAATATTTTTGCTTACCAGCGCTTCGACGTGCGACAGGCCGTTGGTTACAACCGTAATGTCCTGCGCTTCGATAAAAGGGATCATGGCCAGCGTCGTCGTGCCCGCATCAATATAAATACATTCTCCGTCCCGAAGCTGCATCGCCGCCGCGCGGCCGACCGCATTCTTCTGTTGAACGTTTTTGAAGGTTTTCTCTTCCATGCCGGGTTCTTCGCTCCGCCTGTGCAGCAGGGAAGCCCCGCCGTGCACGCGCTTGAGCAGATGCTGCGACTCCAGGTCGATCAGATCCCGCCGCACCGTGGACTCGGACGTACCGAGCAGCTCGACGAGTTCTTGAAGCTTGACGATTCCGGACACTTGTAAGCGCTGTAGTATGATACGGTATCTTTCTTCGGTCAGCATGTTCGATTCCTCCATCTGCCATTCATTGTAACGTACGTTTCGTCAAATAACAATCATTTTTATTCAAAAACGTTCAAAAAAGTTCAGTGTTTGATTGCATGTCCTTTCCGCCGCCCTTTGCCGATGCACAAATGATGGTAACGCTTCCTAGGGCTGACCGTATTTTTCCTGTTCCGCCTCATTCGTTCATCGTTATGCCTCTACTATCGGTTGAACGGTTTTGAGAGATTAGCTTTGCAAGGTCCATTTTTTCCCTTTTTTATCGGGCACGCCAAAAAGCCGCGTCGTCCGCCGGATGCGGGTGACGCGGCTCGGTCGATCGAAGCTTCCTGCGCGGCGATACCGGCACGATGAAGGATAATGGTGCGGCCCGAAACGATCTTGTCACGGTGCGGGAAGGGCTGTCAGCCGATCGTGTCCACGACGTTGCCGTCGGGATCGCGCAGCAGCGTTTTGACGATACGAATCGTCAACGTCTTCATCGTCTCCAGCCGGAATTGTCCTTCCTGCGCCACGAGGCGATGGGACAGTTCCGCGACCGCGTCGGCATTTAGATACAGATGCAGCCCATCCTGCACTTCGGCGATCCGGTTCTGAAGATCGGGGATCATCATCACTTCCGTATCCGATCCGATCAGCGTCAGGCTTCGGTCATGCATGAGCCTGCCCGTCAGGATGCGCGCCAGCGACTCGGCCTGATTGGCTCCGAGCTGCAGCACGTACGAATTGCCTTTTAGCAGGTTTCTCTGTTCTTCCCACACCAGGCTCTCGAAATACAGATGGCCGGTGCTCGACCCTTCGGTGCGCACGCCGAGTTCGGCGGCTGCTCTCAGCTCGTCGTCTTGCAGCAGGGAAGCACGGGTCATATCCGTCACGTACAGCGGCAGCCGCGTGCGCGCCAGCTCCAGAAAGCTGCGCACATTCCACACTTTGATCAGGTCCAGTTCGTCCGCGGTTATGCCGATCACCTGAACGAACCGGAATTCGCCGAACGGCGAACGCACGGGGCCCAGTTCTGGGTCTTCGACGAACGCGACGGCCGTGATCGGCGTCTCGCGATCCGCTTCGATCGGCCCGTTGGCGTCCAGATGATGGCCCGGCTGGAATCCGTGTCCGCTGCTGAACACGTAGCGGGCCAGATTTTGCAGGAAATTGATCGCCCAGACAGGCGGCTGGTCTTCGCCTTCGCGCGCCAGCCGCAGCGTCAGTTCGAAGCCGAATCCGCTGACCTGCGTCGTTTTGGACTCTTTTTCATGCAGCTCCGTGAACCCGTACGTGACGTAATGCCAATGCGGGACCGGTTCTTCACGCTTGTAGACGCTCACTCCGTCCAGCGGGTCCGGCCCTCCCAGCCGGTAGGCAATCATCGTTCCGTAATGAAACGGCTCCACATCCGGATAGATGCCGCTCAGCGCGCCGTTGATCGCGTCCCAGCCCGGCGATTCCGTCTGTTCCCCTCCCGCGTCCCGCTGTTCGTCTTCGTTCATGTTGTCCACTCCTCCCGCCTGATTCCGCACGGCGTAGGCCGCGCGGCTATGGCTTGCTTTCCTCATTGTCCTTTACCCGAATAGGGATCTGTTTGAAAATGCGAAGCGCAAAAGCCGGCTGTCCCCGCAGGGGACAACCGGCTTTTGGATGCGTGTAATTGTGCACGTGCTGCGCGTAATCGGGCCTACAGCGCGCGGACGCGGAATCGCAGGCTTTCGCGTTACTGCGTTTTGAATTTGGCGATTCGGGCGCGCAGTTCGTCCGCGCTGACCGACACTTCGCCGGACAGGTCCGAGATGCTGGAGATCGCCTGGGCCTGCTCCTGCGTCGAGGAAGCGGCCTGCTCGGTGCTGGCCGCGCTCTGCTCGGCCACGGCTGCAATATCCGTCATGATGGCGGATACCTGGTCGGAACTGCGTTTCAGTTCGTCGGA
The DNA here is from genome assembly GCF_008634075.2 of Saccharibacillus sp. WB 17. Taxonomy (NCBI): domain Bacteria; kingdom Bacillati; phylum Bacillota; class Bacilli; order Caryophanales; family Paenibacillaceae; genus Saccharibacillus; species Saccharibacillus sp. WB 17. Next base: position 92,481 of record NZ_VPFK02000024.1, read on the forward strand.
CGCCCCGGACACTTCGCGAATCCGGCTCGTGATACCGTCGACCGAACCGCGGATAACGTCGAACGCTCCGCGGGTCGAAGCGGCGGCTTCGATCTGCTTGTCGACCATCGCCTGGAATTCCTGGATCTCGCCGATGCTCTGGCGTCCGGCTTCCTGCACGCCGGCCAGCAGCGTGTCGATATCCGCGGCGGAAGCCCGCGCCTGCTCGGCGAGCTTGCGCACTTCGTCGGCTACGACGCTGAAGCCTTTGCCGTGCTCGCCTGCCCGGGCCGCTTCGATCGCGGCATTCAGCGCCAGCAGGTTCGTCTGCTTGGCCACGGTGTGGATCAAGCTGACGGCTTCGCCGATCTTGATCGTCTGATCGCCGAGGCGGCGGTTTGCTTCTTCTACCCGTCCCGCCGAGCTGCGGCTCGCCTCGGTCAGGTCGGCCTGCGAAGCGACGGCCTGAAGACCGCCTCTCATCGCGTCGGTCACGTCGTCGGCTCCGGCAGACGCACGGCCCGCGCTGCTGGCGATCGCTTCGATCGAAGCGTTCATATCGCCGAGCTGCTCGACGCCGGATTGGATCGACGAAGCCTGGTCCGTCGCGCCGCGCGCCAATTCTTCGATCACGACGGCGATTTGGTCGGAGATATGCTTGGCGCCTTCGGCTTGTCCGTTCATGTACTTGGCGGAGTTCTCCACGCCTTCGGCCGAACCGGCCGCGGCATGGATCAGTTCGCGCAGGCTGGCCGACATCTCGTTAAAGGCGCCGCCGAGCTTGCCGATCTCATCGTTTCCTTTGACGTCGACCGTCACGGTCAGATCGCCTTCGGACATGCGCTGCGCGCTTTTTTGGAGCAGGATCAGCGGTTTGATCAGCCTTGAAGCGGCGATGACGGCCACGATCGTCAAGACAATGATCAACGCCGCGATGCCGACGATGAACAGGTTACGCATCTGCACGTAATCGGCAAACGCGTAGCTTTTCGAGACCGAAGCCGCCACGACCCAATCCGTGTCCTGGACTTTTTGGTAGTAGAGCAGCTGCGGTTCGCCTTTGTACGTATATTCGAGGCTGCCCGATTCGCCTTCGAGCAGCTGCGGGGCGATCGCGGCATAGTCCGCGGATTCCTTGAGCGGCTTGTTGATCGCGTCCGCGTCCGGATGGGCCAGCACGACGCCCGTTTTGTCGGTCAGGAACGCGAAACCGCCGTCGATCTTGATATTCTTGATCGTGTCGGTCAGCGTTGTCAGGCGCATATCGCCGGCGAGCACGCCCGCGAAGTTGCCGGCGGAATCGCGCAGCGGATAACCGATCGAGACCGCGTATTGATCGCTCGCCATGTCGTGGTACGGATTGCTGAAGTTCAGCGCGTTCGCCGCTTTGGCTTCCGTGTACCACGGACGAACCTTGACGTCGTAGCCTTCCGGCGCCAGCCATCCGGTACCGTCGATCATCGTCCCGTCTTCGAGCCCAAGATAAATGTCGCCGATGTTGTTTTTATTCGATTCGGTCTTGAACACTCCAAGATGCTTTTCCCGGATTTGATTCAGAGGCACAGTGGCTTGAAGGTTCAGCGCCGTCGTTTCGACCACTTTGGCGTTTTTGCCGACCCAGCCGCCAATCTGTTCGGTCGTTTTGAGCGCCGTATTTTTGAGGTTATCGCTTACCGATTGTTCCGCTTCGCTTCTCATGCTGCTCAAAGCGCCCAAACTGATACTTCCGGTTCCCAAGACCGTCACGACGACGAGCAGCGCTGCCAATTTCATTTTCAGGTTCATCTTAAAGCCCTCCTCATTATGCCAATCGTTCAAGCCTGCCGTACGGCTTCTGAAGTATCGTGATGATTGAGCGGCGAAGCTGTGACTTGTTTCGATCTTTATCGACATAATAAGCACAAAATTTAGCATAAAAAGGAGTTTTCAAAAGAAAAAGTGCAAAAGCAAAAGCTTTTGCACGTCGAAAACGTTTCTATAGAAGCTGTAGAGCGGCGGCGTTCGAATCCGGGGTCAAAAAGTCCGATGCCGCGTGAATAACCACGCGCCCGCGATAAACACGACGCTCAGCAGCAGATTGAGGCCGACACCGGCCGCAAGGTGATCGTTGAACAGCAGCGCGAGGAAGAAATCGGCCACGTGCACGCGCAGCGAAGCAATCGACGTGCCGATCGGAATCGCCGCGATCAGCACCGCCCACAAGACCCACGAGACCGGCGATTTCACGCCCGAGAACAGCAGGTTGAACAGCGTCAGGACGAAAAAGTAGAACGCGGCCTGGTACAGGAAGATGCCGACGGCGCCGAATCCGTCCCAGCCGAACACCTCGATCAGGTTGTAGGTCTGGCTGTAATCGCGGATCACGTTCTGCTCGAGCGGCCACCACAGGCTGTTGCACAGCGCAAGCCCCAGCGCGGACACGGCGTACACGAGCAGCAGGCCGGCAAAGTACCGCTTGCGCGAATCGCCGAAGTTCATCATCGTCCGGAACGTGCGCAGCGGCAGGATGATAGCGAGCATCGGCAGCAGGATCAGCAGCAGGTTGCCTGCGGACACGTTGACGTTCTCGATTTCTTCCGGCACTTCGATCTGCAGCGAATCCTCTCCGGTTACGGCCCGCACTTCGTCGAGCGCTTCCGACACTTCCTGCGCGTCCCGCTGCGGATCGCCCTGCAGCGCCGCGTTGACGGTAAAGTTGGCGATCGTCGAGACGACGATGACGGCCACGACGATCCAGATCGCAAGCTTCATACGAAGCAGCGATACGCGCAGCTGCGCTCCCATTTTATGCATCGGCTTGTCCCTCCTCGATCAAATAAGCGAAAAATTTCTGCAGCGGCAAGCCGTCGATCACAAGTCCGCGGCTCTCCGCTTCCCGGCGTTCGTTCTCGGCCAGCTCTCCGTACACGATCGCGACGCCGACATGGCCGTAGCTCTCGGTGTGAATAACGCGGCGTCCTTCGACGAACGCTTGCAGGGCCGCCCCGCTGCCGCTGACCGTATGGGCGCGTTCGCGGATACGTTCCACGTCTTCGCGCATCAGAATGCTGCCGTTCTCCATGATGAACACCTGCTCGACCACCGTCGCGATCTCGTCGATCAGATGCGTCGAGAGCAGCACGGTGCGCGGATGCTCCGCGTAATCTTCAAGCAGCGTCCGGTAGAACTTTTCGCGCATGAGCACGTCCAGTCCCAGCACCGGCTCGTCGAAGATCGTCAGCGGCGCCCGGCTGGCCAGTCCGATCACGTTGCCGACCATCGCTTCCATCCCGCGGGACAGCTGACGCATCTTTTGGCTCGGATTCAGCTTGAACGTGCCGAGCAGCCGCCCGGCCAGCTCTTTGTCCCAGTTCGGATGGAACGCCGACGCCATATGCAGCACGTCGCGAACGCGGGCTCCGTTCGGGTAAAAGTTTTTCTCGCGGACGTAGCATGTATTCGGCGGCACTTCCCCTTTGCGCAGCGTCCGTCCGTGCACGACCACTTCGCCGCCGTCCGGGAAGATGCCTCCGGTCACCATGTTGAGCAGGGTCGTTTTGCCCGCTCCGTTGCGCCCCAACAGGCCGTAGATCGTCTGTTCGGACAAGTCCAGGCTCAGACTGCTGACCGCCTCCGTGCGTCCGTACGCTTTGCTTAACTGTTTGACTTCAAGAACCGAATTCATGCGCGTTCTCCCCTTTTCTCCCGTTTGATCATTGCAATCACGTCTTCCGTCGTCAAGCCCAGCTTCTCCGCTTCCTCCAACAGTCTGACCACCAGATCGCTATAGAACCGTTCGCGGCGTTTGCCCATGATTTTCTCCTTCGCTCCGGCGGCCACGTACATGCCCAGCCCTCTTTTTTTGTAAATGATGTCTTCGTTCACCAACAGCGCAAACCCTTTGACGACGGTGGCGGGGTTGATCTGGAACATCCGCGAAAATTGGGTCGTCGAGATGATCTGGTCTTCTTCGGCATAGGTGTCGTTTAGAATGTCGTCTTCGACTCGTTCTGCAATTTGCTGAAAAATAGGTCGGCTCTCGTCGAATGGAATCGGCATCGCAACCACCCCTCTGGTTTGTTAGTCATGTAACTAACCATAAAGGTGGTTTGCTTTTTTGTCAACGCTATTTTAAAAAAAAGATCGGAACGGCGATTCATAAGATGCCTGAAAAAAGAGAGACGAAGCGGCGGGGCGTGAGGCGGAACGTCAAGCACAGCGCAAAAAAAGCCTGCGCGGGGGCGCAGGCTTTCGGGTCGGCGATAGCGCGGCTTGCGGACGTATCTTCTTGTCCACAGTGCTATTTGCGTGTCTGTGCTCACTCTTTTTCGCGAGCCTATTCCCGATCTTATTCGGTAGAGGCCCCGCCGACGTACCGGCGTTCTTCTCCCTGCCGCAGGCCGAGCACGCCGTTCATCTGCTCCAGCAGACTGCTTCCGCCGCTGAGCGAGATCGTCCCGATCTTTTCGCAGATTTTCTCCACGAACTCCAGCTCTTTGAGCCGGTACAGCGTCGCGTTCTCGTCCATCAGCTTGGCCGTGTTCAGCAGGCTGCGGGTCGAAGCCGTCTCTTCGCGCCGGGTGATCATGTTGGCCTGCGCTTTTTTCTCCGCCAGCAGCACCGTATTGAGAATGGCGCGGATCTCGCCCGGCAGAATGACGTCTTTGAGTCCGGCCGCGAGGAATTCTACGCCGTAATCGGCACCGCTTGCTTTGAGCCGGCCCAGCACGAAGTCGCCGATCTCCTGCTTCATGCGCAGCAGATCGTCCAGTTTGAGCGTGCCGACGTATTCGCGCAGCAGCAGCTGCAGCTGGACGTACACCTGGTCTTCGAAATTTTTGATCTCCGCCGCCCGCAGCGGATCAACGATCCGGTACTGGCAGACGAAGTTCAGGCGCAGCGACACTTTGTCTTCCGTCAGAATCTCCTGGCCCGTCATATCGAGCTGCTGCCTGCGCAGATCGAACTTCTTGACCGTGACGGACGCCGAGCCGTTCCAGAAAAAGCTTCGTCCCGGCGCCAGCTGCCGCTGCAGCTTGTTATCGAAATACAGCAGGCCGGTCTCGTGACTTCCCACCTCGACCGTCTGCACCGCGCTTGGCCCGATCTTTTCCAGAATCGCCCGTCCGATCTCCGGCCCGATCTCCGGCGTCCGAAGGTCGACACGAATAAAGGTATGCTCGCGCGATTCGTTCCAGTAGGCGTAACGTCCGGTCGACAGCAGGCTTTTGAAGCGCCCGTTCTCCAGATGCAGCACGTACTCGCCGTCGCCGACTTCGACCGTGCTCAGCTGCCGCATCAGCTCGGAATCTGCCGCGTACAGACGCACGTCCATGTCCGGAACACCGTTGGCGGTAAGCCAGCCGGTCACCGAACTGTCTGTAGGATGATGTTCGAACGGCTCGGCTACGCTTTTGAAGACCACTTTGCGGGTGCGGTCCGTCCAGCTCCAAAAGCGGTGCCGGCCCGGCATCAGCAGACGGACGTAGCGGGTATGTTCAAACAGCAGCGCGCGCTCCCCGTCTTGGACTTCGACGGTACGCAGACCCGCACCGAGTTCGAGCACGCCGGGCAGGAAGACCGATTCTTTTTTCGCTTCTCCCGGACGAACGTTCGGACCGGGCATCCCCGGAATTTTGCGGCCGTGCGGTGCGTGTATATTCGACTGATTTGAATTTGAATTCATGGATGGTTCCTCCTTGGAATCTTTGCGGCGGAAGTTCGCACGACCGTATGCGCGGAGCCCGGCTTGAGCCGGCTTCGGCTGCGCGCGGCAAGCGGGAATCGAGCGGCCGGGCAGCGCCGGTCCCGACTTCGGACCGCCCCCCTCTCCGTCGTTCTTCGCTTGCTCGCCGCAGCTTCGGCCGGCGGAATCCGCCGGAGCTGCAAAGCGCGTTCGGGCGCCGGGCCCCCAGTAGGCGGCCCGCCGGAACTTCCTTCCCCAAAGATCATCATTTGTTGTAGCTCCATTAAACGTGGAGTGCTCTACCAAGAGCTTGCGCCTAAGCAGGTGGGGAGTCGAACCCCAAATAATCGCGTCCGCCTCTGCGAACGCTTCTTCCGGCATACCGAGGCGCAGCGCGCCCGGCACCGCCGGACTATCGAAGTCCCGGCCTTACGGGGAAGGCGTTCGCGAATCCCTGTTTGGGATCTGAAGCCATTGTCGCCTATTCGCGGGGCGGGGAACAGGGCGGAACTATGGCGACTGAATAAGTTGCCTGATATTGTTCGCGCCTTGGCGGAACTATGGCGACTGAATAAGTTGCCGGATGAAATCATACAAAGAACAGTCGAATGGCTCGGCCAACGTACATCGGCGAAAAGCAAAAGAGAGCAGCCCCGATCGGGCCGCTCCCTTTTCCCTTTATAAAATTCCATCCCTGTCATGCGTATCGCTTACCATCGCTCCCTCCTCATCTCCCGTTTGCGCGCGATATACGTCAGCCCCGCCGCAGCCAGCAGCAGCACGCTTAACTCCGTGAAAGTCTGGAACGGGTAGCGGCCTAGTCCCATACTAAGAATATGGTTAAGCATCGGATTCAGCAGATAATCGCTTTCGAAAAACAAGATCAACGTCAAAGCGACAACTCCGGCCAGCACAAAGTAATTAGGAGCGATCGAAGAGAAAAATACGGTCAACAGCGCCGCAAGCCAGCAAAGCATGAGCACGGCCGCATACGTGACGCCGATATATTGCATAAAGCTTAGGTCGGACCAGAAAATGCGACCCAATCCGTTGATATCCGCTCCCATCAGACTCCACATCCCGCTAAATCGATAGGCAAGCATCAGAACGACCAGCAGAACGGCTGCAACCCACGTTCCGGTCAACAGCGCGGCAGCCGTTTTGAGACGAAACACTCCCTTTGTCCCGGCTCTTGACGTCGCCTGTATTTCACCCAACCCGGCCCGGCGGTCTCCGATATGAATAGGCATAACGAGCAGCGAAGTCAGCAGCATGGCGGTGAGCGCAAGCCGGTTTAGAAGATTCATGGAATTATAACCATTTATAAAGTTTGGAGGCAGTACCGATACCCAATCACGGCTTTGGATATCTGCTGCCCGTTTTTTCCCGGCTTCGTTCAGGCCAAACGTATTTATCGTCCTATTTTCGTAATATGCGATCCAATGCAGCGACGCTTGCAGTTCCGCGAACAGATCTCTGGCCGGTCCGGCGTCAATGATTCGATCTAACGGAAGCGTTCCGCCGTTTGTCATCCCGGACCTTTTCACATAACGATCGTAACGGTCCAGATTGACCCGGGCAAAAGCGGGCGTTGAACGGATATACGCGTCCGCTTCCGCCATCTTCGGGATGAGCGACTGCTTGAACTGCTCAAACTCCGCTTCGTCGATCTGCAGTCCGTACTTCGCTTCCATCTGCACGGCAATAACGGTATCCCAGTCTTTGAATCGCTCGCCCGGATACAGTACCCGAAACGGATACAACCACACCCCGCCGATCAGTAGGACGAGCAGCGCAAGAGCAACCCTTTTTGGCATGAACAATTTTTTGAACTCCAGCCAGACCAAGAGGATTTCCGACCTCCCATAGCCTTTTGCAGAATAGGTTACAGCCGTTTTCATCCCGATCTTCCTCCTCTGCCGTTCCTCGACGCTTGATCCCGGTATACGTACAAAAACACGTCTTCCAGCCCCGGCTTCACCGCCTGCCATTCCGGCAGAGCACTCTCCGGTTCCGCCGCGAAACGCATCTGCCAGCCGCCTTGTTCGCCGCGTTCGGCCAGAATCGGATAGCGATCGCGAAAAGCGTCGACCTCTGCGTCCTCCACCTTCGTCTCGTACACCCGCCCCGCCAGCAGCGAACAGACCGCCTCCGCCGTATCTTTGGCGAACACCTGCCCGTCTTTTAGCAAAATGATTTGATTCGCCGCCGACTCCACGTCCGACACGACATGCGTGGACAAGATGACGATCCGGTCCCGCCCAAGCTGCGTCAGCAGGCTGCGGAATCTCGCACGTTCTCTTGGATCGAGTCCAGCTGTCGGTTCGTCCAGAATCAGCACGCTGGGATCGTTCAGCAGCGCCTGCGCAATGCCGACCCGCTGGATCATGCCGCCGGAAAAAGTTTTCATTTTGCGCCGCTTCACCTCGCCCAGCGCCACCATGTCCAGCAGCAGCTCGGAATGCTCCCGCGCGCTTTGGCGCTCCATGCCTTTGATCGCGGCCAGATACTGCATGTATTTCAGCGGCGTATCGTTGGGATAGTAGCCGAACTTTTGCGGCAAATAGCCCAGCACTTCCCGATACTTTTCGTCCAATGCCGCAAGCGGCGTTCCGGCATACGTAATCTCGCCCTGCGTAGGCGGCAGCAGGCCGGCCAACATCTTCAGCAGCGTCGTTTTGCCGGCTCCGTTGGGAGCGAGCAGGCCGTACACGCCATGTTCAAATTCCAGATCAAGATCGTGCAAGACAACGGCGTTTCCGTACCGCTTGCCCGCGGATCGTACGCTCAACATTCAGCCTCCGCTCCTTCCTTTTATACGTTTTTTTATGCATGTCTTCTATAAGTCGCTGTTGTACGTATTCAAGACGGCTTCGGCCGAAAATCGACCAGCCGCCGGGTCTGTCCCACGTAAACGGAGGCCGCCAGCACGATCAGCGCCGCATACGCATAAATCGGCATGCCCGACAGCAGGGCGGCATAACGCTGCGGCTGCGCCATCCACAATCCGGCATTCAGCAGCGGCCATGCGGCGATCAAGCCGTAACGCATCGTCGTCGCCCTGGCGCGCAGCATACCGTACAAAAAGGCGGTCGCGAACAGGAACAAGGACGAAGCCGACAGCAGCAGGCCGCGCAGCAGGTCGATGTTTCCGTAGAACGCGGCGAGCCAGCAGACGAGCGCCACATTCAGCAGCAGGCAGGCTCCCGCGAACGCCAGCATACGCAGCGAAGCGAGCTGGTACACGTTATAGCGGCAGGCCATCTCGACCTGGTACGTATCCCTGCGCTGCAAATCGGCGAAGAAAACGACAGATACGGCCAAATAAAGCAGCGGCGATACGATAAAAATAAAAGCATAAATGCCGGCCGCGTTCATATTCTCCAGCGCAAACAGCGCCATGAACACCAAAATGCCCACTCCGAGCAGCAGCACGAAAGCGATCTCCGTCAGGTCCCGGAACAGATGCCGGAAGCCGAGCTGACGGTACATGTCCGCCACGTAAGCCGGAAACGACGGGCGAGCCGGCAGCGCCTCGTCGACGATCGCAGAAATCTGCCGCCGCATCTCCAGGTCATCCGGGTAGTCCACGGCCAAAAGGTGTACCGGTTCGTCAAAGTTTGACCGGTTTCCGCTATATATCCGCTGCGCGTCGTCCGGCGGCTGCGGTCTCTCCTGCTTGTTCACGGCGTTCCTCCTCAAAATGTTGTTTGATCCTGCGGATCGAAGCGTAATAATTCGTTTTGACCGTCGAATCCGGCAGTTCCAGCATCTGCGCGATTTCGGCGAAAGTCCGCTGCGCGAACAGTTTGAGCCGGATAATCTCCTGGGTGCGAAGATCGAAAGTGCGGATCACTTCCAGCGCCCGGCTTACTTCTTCCCGCTGAACAAGTTCCAGCGTGAAGTCTCCCTCTTCCGCCAGGTCGAAATCTTCGAGCGGCTGGCTGAGCTTCGCGTCTCGATGGATGCGCGAACGGAAATGATCGATGACCCGGTTCGTCGCGATCCGGTACAACCACGTACGCAGCGACGAACGTTTGCCTTCGAACGAACCGATACTGCGCAGCAGGTTCACGAAGATGTCCTGCGTCAGATCGAGCGCATATTCCCGATCCATCAGCTGCCGGTAGACGAAAGCATAAATCTCGCGGTAGTAGAGCGACACCAACTCATCGGCGGCTTCACGGTCTCCGCTGCGCTGAATGCGTCTGATTAATTTCGCTTCGTTTGGCATATTCGGCTCACACCGCCTCCTTTCGCTCTCCGACCTTTTGTCCGTCTATAGGTATATGCGTCGTCTGCATGCAAAAAGTCGGAGGAAGCCGAAACTTTTTTTTGCAAAGGCCGACAAAAAAAGAAACCCTTTCCGGCAATCGGAAAAGGTTTCTTGGGTGGGCCTGCACTTCATAGGGGAAGCCGGCATGAATCTTTATTGGAGATTGCCCGTTTGTTGCCGGACGATTTTTCGGGTGAGCGAAGCGATCCGGTCGTTGATTCGCGTCAAATCCCTTTCGTCTGCGGATTAAGCCGCATGCCTTTGGCTTCTTTGCCCTGCGGCTCTTTGGCTTGCGCTTCCGTTTCCGAAGCGGCTTCGGCCAAGACCGGCGTGCCGGACTTCGGCGCTTTGACGAGCATCGCGATCAGGAACGAGATCGCGCACAGCGCGCCGATCACGAGGAACGTCGGCTTGAATCCGCCGAGCAGTGCCGCGATGAACGAGGCGGACAAGGCGCCGAGGCCGAAGCCCTGGTAGATCACGCCGTAGTTCTTGCCCTGATTCTTCAGGCCGAAGAAATCGCTGACGATGGCCGGGAACACGGTGATGTTGCCGCCGAAGCAGAAGGCGATGGCCGCCACGCTTGCGAAGAACAGCGGATACGTCAGCGTCGCGAAGCTGAGCACCATGACAGCCGCGAAAGTGACCAGCAGTGCGCCGGAGACGACTCTCAGGCGGCCGACTTTGTCGGACAGCGGGCCGAGANGGCGGTGAAGAAGACGACGAACAGCAGATAGGCCTGCTTGGTCTTGAGCATTTCCTTGACGGTGTAATCTTTGGCGCGGACGCCGGACGCGGACACCGGCGAAGCATTCATCGAAGCTTCGCGTACGAGCAGCGAGCCGAGCACGACCATGGTCAGCACGATGATGCCCCAGATCAGGAACGCCTGCGAGACGCCGCGCGATTCGATCATGGCGCCGTTGATATATTTGAAGATCAGGCTGCCGGTACCGTAAGCGCCGACCGACACGCCGGACATAAGCCCTTTATGCTTCGGGAACCATTTGATCAGGTTGGACAGCGACGTCATGTAGGCCGTACCGTCGGCGTACCCGACGACGAGTCCGGCGACGACGTACAGCATGCCGATCGACGTAACCTGCGAAGAGAGCATCAGTCCGACGCCGAGCAGGATGCCGGAAGCGGCGATCAGCCGGCGGATGCCGAATTTGTCCTGCAGCTTGCCGGAGAACAGCGTCGCGAACGCGAGCGCGAAGCTGGTAATGGAGAACGTCATCGCCGTGCTGCCCAGTTCCCAGCCGAATTTGTCGGCGAGCGGCTGGTTGAACAGGCTCCACGTATAGATGGTGCCGAGGCCCATCTGCACGATGATCGTGCCGATCACGATCCACAGACGGTTGACTTTCGGCAGCGCGGAATCCGGTGCGGAAGTCGGGGAAGAAGAAGCTGTAAGAGTTTTCATGTCGATTCCTTCTCTCATTCGTTTTCGTTTCCTTATGGCTTTAGTATAAATCTTTCGGCCATACTGAAAGCGTTTTTGGAATGAGATGCCGGTAAAGCGGAATGAAATGCGCGGCAGCCGTCATGAGCGTCTCGGGATAAGCCGGAACTGCCCGCTACAGGCGCATGAGCTGCCGGAATTCTTTGATTTTGCTGCGGCTGACCGGGACTTCGGCGTCGATGTCGCGCAGGCGCAGCAGATACGTGTTGTTGAACCACGGCACGATCTCGCGGATCTTCGACAGATTGACCGCGTACGAACGATGGCAGCGGAAAAAGCGCTCCGGCGGAAGCCCCGCCTGAAACTCGGAAATGCTCATATGCATCGTGTACTCTTCTTTGCGCGTGTGGACGAGCGTCGTTTTCTCCTGCGCCGAAGCGTAATAAATATCGTCCGCGTCGACTACGATGATCTTGTCGTCTTTGTGCAGATTGATGCGGCGGTCGCCGGCCGGGCCGTTGAGGGCACTATCGGCGGCAGGCCCGCCCGCGACTGCGGCAGAAGCGCCGGGAGGCGCGGCAGCACGCGGCGGCGAGGGATCGGAAGATGCCGCTTGACCGGCTTCGCGCTCTTTTTTCGCCGCAAACGTAAGTTCGAGCTTGGTCAGCATCGCCGCGATCCGCGGCTCGTGGTACGGCTTGAGAATGTAATCAAACGCTTCGATCTCGAACGCTTCCGCCGCATGCTCCTTGTACGCCGTCGTAAACACGATATACGGTTTGTGCGCGAACTTGCTGATACTTTTGGCGAGCAGCACGCCGTCGAGCGACGGAATATTGATATCGAGAAAAATGACGTCCACGTCGCGGGTCTGCAAAAACTTCAGCACGTCGATCCCGTCCTCGAATTTGCCGACGATATCGACCGAGCTGTTTTTGCCGATCAAATAATCCAGTTCTTCCATCGCCAAAAATTCGTCCTCGACGATGATGCCCTGCATGGGCGGCCTGTTCTGCGGATTCATGCTCATGCGTGAGGCTCCTTTCTGACTGTAAAAGTAATGATCGTGCCTTTGGCGGCTCTGCGAATATCGACGCCGTGTCCGTAGATCAGCTTGAGCCGCTCGTGCACGTTCGACAAGCCGATTTTGTTGGACGGCATACTGCCGCTTTGGATATGCCGGATGACCGACTCGTCGATGCCGGCTCCCGTGTCCGCGATTTCGAACCGCACGAGCTCGCCTTCGTTTTTGACGCGGATGCTCACGGTGCCTTTGCCTTTTTCTTTTAAAATACCGTGCACGATCGCGTTCTCGACGAGCGGCTGGATGATCAGGCTCGGAATTTTCACGTTCGTCTCGTCATCGATATCGTACTCCACCTGCAGCCGGCTGCCGAAGCGCGCTTTCTCGATCTCGACGTAGTCTTTGACCTGCTGCAGCTCGCGGTGCACGTCGATCAATTCGTCGTTCAGCTCCAGATTGTAGCGCAGATAGCCGGACAGGTTAATGATCAGCTCACGCGCCTGGTCGGGATCGAGCCGGATCGACGAAGCGATCGCGTTCAGCGCGTTGAACAGGAAATGGGGGCTGATCTTCGTCTGCAGCGCCTTGATCTCGGCTTTGTCCGCCATCGCTTTGATCTGCTCCACCCGCGACACTTCCATCAGCGTGGAGATGATCTGCGACAAGCCGACGGCCAATTCGCGCAGCGAATACGTAATCTGGTGCGCGTGGCGGTAATAAATTTTGAGCGAACCCGTCACGACGCCTTTTTCCTGCAAAGGAATGATGATCATCGACTTGATCCATTCGTTGCGATGGTCGGCGTCGTTGTTGCGGATCGTAATGTTCCCGCTGCGGATCGTCTCCTTCGTCTCGTCGCTCATGATCTCGTGCCCGATATTGTAGTGCTCCTGCCCGAAGCCCGAATACGCCAAAATATGGCTCGTATCCGTGATCGCTACCGCGTCCGCGCCGATCTTCTGTTCGATGATCTCGCAGATGCGCAGCAGCGACGCGCTGTCCACTTTGCGAAAATATGGAAGCGTCTCGTTGGCGATATCGAGCGCGAGCTTGGCCTGCTTGGCCGCGACATTCTCTTTCTCTTCTTCGACGCTCTGCACGAGCATGACGATCAGGCCGATCATGACCTGCGCCACAATCATCGGCACGGCGATCTTGGAGACGATGTCCGCGCCCAGCGCATACGGCTCCGCCAGCAGCAGGATCAGCGCCATCGTCAGCACCTCGCACAGCATGCCGGCGATGATGCCGTAGAACCAGCGTTTGCGCTTGGGTACGCGCAAATGGATCAGGCCCGAGACGACCCCGGCCACGATGCTCGTGATGAGGCACGGAATCGCGGTCACGCCGCCGATATCGATCGCATAGCGATGCACGCCGGATACGACGCCCGTCACGATCCCCACCCAGGGACCAAACAGCAGACCGCCCGACATAATCGCCACGATCCGCACGTTGACGAGCGAACCTTCCACGCTGATGCCCATATAAGTGCCGAAAATGGCGAACAGTCCGAAAATGACCGTCACCGTCACGAGATCCTGCGGCCGGTATTCTTCTTTTTGGAACACCGCTTTGAAGCGCGGAATACGCGTCAGCACGAACAGGCACATGAGCAGCAGCGATCCGCGTTCGAACAGCTGCAAAAAAATGGACAGCGGATGCGAAGTCTCCATCGGCTGATTGCCTCCTTTCCCCGCCCGTCGTGTTTTGGAGGTCTATCCCCCGGGCGGCGTACAAAGAAAACCGCCGGCATTCCCGCCGGCGGCCTCCTCCTCTTGCTCTCGGTAGACGAGCGTCCCCGGTCCGCCTGCGGCGGACGTCCGGCGCGCGATCGGCCATCAGTCGATCAGCTCGCCGCGGAACGCTTCTTCCTTCTCCAGATTGCCGCGCAGATGCTCGTACGTCGGCGACGTCCAGAAGAACGGATCTTCCACCAGCTTCGCCGCGTCGTCGCGCGCCTGCTCCAGCACTTTGAAATCGGCGACCATGTCCGCGACTTTGAACTCCGGCAGCCCGCTCTGCTTCGTGCCGAAAAAGTCACCCGGTCCCCGCAGCTCCAGGTCGCGCCGCGACACTTCGAAGCCGTCGTTCGTATCGGTCATGACGCCCATGCGCTGACGGCCGAGCTCCGACTTGGGGTCGGCGATCAGCACGCAGTACGAAGCATGTTCGCCCCGGCCGACGCGGCCGCGCAGCTGGTGCAGCTGCGACAATCCGAAACGGTCCGCGTCCATGATGACCATCAGCGTAGCGTTCGGCACGTCGACGCCGACTTCGACGACGGTCGTCGAAACGAGCAGATGCGTCTCGCCGGCATAGAATTGGCGCATCGTCTCTTCTTTCTCCGCCGCGTTCATCCGGCCGTGCAGCAGGCCGACCCGATAATCCGGCAGCGCCTGGCTCATCTGCGTATGCAGATCGATCGCGTTCTGCACGTCAAGCTTCTCGGATTCTTCGATCAGCGGGCAGATCATGTACGCCTGCCGGCCCTGGCTCACCTCGCGGCGAATAAAGCCGAGCACGCGCTCCATCATCTCGTGCTTGACCCAATACGTCTCGATCGGCACCCGGCCTTTGGGACGTTCGGCAATCGTCGACACATCCATATCGCCGAACGCCGTAATGGCGAGCGTGCGCGGGATCGGCGTCGCGGTCATCGTCAGCACGTCCGGGTTATAGCCTTTGCGGCGCAGCACGCTGCGCTGATTGACGCCGAAGCGATGCTGCTCGTCGGTCACGACCAGGCCGAGCGAGCGGAAATTGACCTCGTCCTGAATCAGCGCGTGCGTGCCGACGAGGATATCGATCAGCCCCATTTGCAGGGCGGCGAGCAGATCTTTGCGTTTGCGTCCGGTCACGCTGCTCGTGAGCAGTCCGACCGTGATGCCGAACGGTTCGAACATTGTGGTCAGCGAGCGCGAATGCTGCTCGGCCAAAATCTCGGTCGGCACCATGAGCGCGCCCTGAAAGCCGGAGCGGACGCTCGTAAACAGGGCAATCGCGGCGACAGCCGTTTTGCCCGAGCCGACGTCGCCCTGCAGCAGGCGGTTCATGCACGCTTCGGAGCGCATGTCTTTGAGAATTTCCAGTTCGACGTTTTTTTGCGCGTCGGTCAGCTCGAACGGCAGGCTGCGCACGAATTCGCGAATGACCGCGTTCGGCGTCGTATGCAGCACGCCGTCGCGCCGGTCGCGGTTCAGCGAACGGTACGCCTGCAGCTTGAGCTGGAACAGGAACAGTTCTTCGTAGACCATGCGCTTGCGCGCTTCCTGGCCTTCGGCCAGGTCGCCGGGCTGGTGCAGCAGGCGGATCGCCTGCGGACGCGGCATCAGTTCGTACTTGGATACCAGTTCTTGCGGCAGCACTTCTTCGAGCGCGTCGCCGTATTGGTCGAGCGCGCTCGCGATCGCTTTGCGCAGCGAGTTCTGCGTCAGGTCGCCGCCGATCGAATAGACCGGCTGAAGCGAGCCGCTGCGTATCGTTCCCCGGTCCGGGAATTCGGACTGCGTGACGTTCATTTGCAGACGGCGCCCGTCCCATTTGCCGGTCAGGATAATCTCCCGGTCCGGCTCCAGCTGTTCCTTGAGGTAATTGCGGTTAAACCATACGGCGGTAAACATCGAATAGTCCGCCAGCATTTTGCAGCTCAGCTTCGTTTTTTTGCCGAACCGCTGCACGACGGGGATACCGGCGATTTTGGCCTGTACGGTCGCTTTGTCTCCGTCTTTGACGTCGCCGAGCGGCTTTTGCCGATAATCTTCATAACGAAACGGGAAATATTCGATAAGGTCCTTGACGGTAAAAATGCCAACGGCGTGCAGCTCCTCCACCTTGCGGGCGCCCACACCGTTGACTTCTTTTACCGGGATTTGATCCAGGCGATTGTTCATTGGGTTCTCCCTTATTTGACGGAAGGCCAGATATAGATCGCGTTGCAGCCCGGTCCGACATGCGTGCCGACGACGGAGCCGATATGGGAATAGACGACGTCGCCGACGTCGAAATGCTGGCGCAGCAGCGCCAAAATCTCGTCCGCCGATTCCGGCTGAACGGTGTGCCCGATCGCCACGTCCACCCGGCCCGCTTCGCCCAGCTCCCGCTGGAACAGCTCGACCACGCGGGCCAGCGCTTTTTTGCGTCCTCTGGCCTTCTCTACGGCGTAAATGACGCCTTCTTTGTCGATCGACAAGATCGGCTTGATATTCAGCAGCGTACCAAACAGCGCCGCCGCGCGGCCGATCCGGCCGCCTTTTTGCAAATATTCGAGCGTGTCGACGAGAAAATACAGCTTGCGGACCGATTTGAGCCGTTCCACTTCGGCCACAATCTCCGCGGTCGAAGCGCCGGCCCGCGCAAGTTCCGCGGCCCGTACCACCATGAGGCCGAAGCCGTAGGAGGCGGACAGCGAATCGATCAGCGTGATATCCGCCGCGTCGTTCTCCAGCATCGACCTGCCGAGCGTCGCGGATTGGAACGTGCCGCTCATGCCGGTCGAAATATGGAGCGAGACGATCGGTGCGCCGGGGTGCTCGTCCAGAATGCGCTGATATTCGGCGGTGAAGTCGGCCGGCGAAGGCTGCGAAGTCGTCGGCAGCTTATCCGCCGCCGCAAGCCGGCGGTAGAATTCCTGCGCCTGGATATCGACGCCGTCGAGCAGCGCTTCGCCGCCGAACATGACTTTGAGCGGCACGACGCGAATGCCGAGACGTTCGATCAAATTCTCGGGAATGTCCGACGTGCTGTCGGTTACGATAATCGGATTCATCTGTCACCGTCCTTTGGGTTAAGGGAAAAGCCGGCCTCGGCCGGCTTTTCGCCTGTTCGAGCGGGAGAAGATCAGGCTTCCACCGAGAACATGTAGTCGTACACCGGCTGTCCGCCGGTATGGAATTCCACTTCGGCGTCCGGATATTCGGACGTGAGCCACTCGGCCAGTTGGGCCGTGTCTTCCTGCGAAGCGTCTTCCCCGGCCAGCAGGGTGACGACTTCGTCGCCGCTGTCGATCATGGCCGACAGCAGCGTGCGGCTGGTCGTCAGGCGATCGGCGGCCGTCGCGACGATCTTCGAATTGAAGATGCCGATATAGTCGCCGGCCTTGATGTCCAGTCCGTCGAACGTCGTATCGCGCACGGCGTGGGTGATCTGGCCGGTCTTGACCCGCTTGATCGCCTCGTTCATCTGCGCTTCGTTGACCTGCGCGTCTTCGTCTTCCTGGAAAGCGAGCGCCGCGGCAATGCCCTGCGGAATGCTCTTGCACGGAACGACCGTGACCTGGCGTTCGCCTTCGAGCAGATCGCGCGCCTGCTGGGCGGCGAGCACGATGTTGGAGTTGTTCGGCAGCAGGAATATATGCTGCGCGGACACCTGTCCGATCGCTTTGACGAAATCTTCCGTGCTCGGGTTCATCGTTTGTCCCCCGGACAGCACGATATCGATCCCGAGGCTTTTGAAGATTTCTTCGATGCCCGATCCGCTGGCAACGGCGATAAAGCCGTAAGGCGCCACTTCGTCGGCCGGCAGCGCGGCCTGTTCTTCCGCCGCGGGTTCAAGCGTCGGCATGTCGGCGAACAGCTCCGGAGGCGCCGCTCCGTCCATGCCGGCGTTCAGCAGGTCGCGGTGCTGCTCGCGCATATTCAGAATATGAATCTGCGTGATCTCCCCGTAGCGCAGCGCAAGCGTCATCACTTCGCCCGGCGTTTTGGAATGCACATGCACTTTGACGATGTCTTCGTCGGCGATAATAATGATCGAATCGCCGTTGACGGCGAGTGCTTTGCGGAACGCTTCTTCGTCGAACGCGGTTCTCGAACCGTCGCCGAGCCCGAGGTTCACGAAAAATTCCATGTCGTACAGGAATTCGATATTTTCGGTCTCGAGCTGCGCCTGGGCGGAAGCCTGCACGTTCGGCACTTTCGGAGCCGCGGCCGGCTTGCCGGATTGCTGCGAGCCTGCGCCGATCGGATTGGCCGCGTCCGCGGAAGACCCGTTCTCCAGGTAGTCGAGGAAGCCTTCATAGATGTAGACAAGGCCCTGACCGCCCGAATCGACCACGCCGACCTGCTTGAGTACCGGAAGCTGGTCCGGCGTGCGGTCGAGCGCGTATTGGGCTTTGGCCAGCACTTCGCGCATCAGCTCGACGACGTCCGTCGTCCGGCGCGAGTAAGCGGCCGCGTGTTTGGCCGCTTCGCGGGCAACCGTAAGGATCGTGCCTTCGACCGGCTTGACGACCGCTTTGTAAGCGGTATCGACCCCGACCTGAAGCGCGGCCGCAAATTGGATCGCGTTCAACTCGGGATGCGAAGCCGCGTACCGGCCGAAGCCGCGGAACAGCTGCGACAAGATGACGCCCGAATTGCCGCGCGCTCCCATCAGCAGTCCTTTTGACAACACCGTGGCCGACTGGCCGAGCGATGCGGAAGAACGTTCCCGCAGCTCGGTCACGCCCGCCGTCATCGTCAAATTCATGTTTGTGCCCGTGTCGCCGTCCGGCACCGGGAATACGTTCAGCGCATTGACATGTTCCGCCTGACGGGAAAGCCTCTCCGCCCCGGCCAATACCATGCCTGTAAAATCAGTTCCGTTAATCGAACGCCTGCTCAATGAAAATTCCCCTTCCCACACCTGCTGGATACGCAAACGCCGCAAACCGAAGCGTCCGCTCTATTTGGATGTTAAGCCCGTATGCTGCTCGCTCTGCGCACGCCTGCCGCTCTGCCGGTCAGGCGCACGCCGGAAACCGGGTTTCCGTCCCCCGCGACCCATACGGGACTTTGGCGGCCGATTGCGCGGTCCGCTCCTGCCTTATACGGATGAACTGGGCTTGCGGTCACATCCCCATGAGCCTCTTGCAAAATCCGGGCAAAATTTTGAAGCAGATTTTGCAAAAGGCCCCACCTAATATTGTACTATAAGCGCACGTATAAATAAATAAAGTTTTTAGAACCGTTGACGGAGCTTTTTTTGTTGTGTTATGATGTTCTAAGTGTTGCTTATGTATGTTTTATCTAAGCAAGGAGGTGTCATTCATGGCTCGCAGATGTTTTGTATCGGGTAAAAAACCAAGCTCCGGCAATCACGTTTCCCACGCTAACAACCGCAACCGTCGTACTTGGGGAGTTAACGTCCAAAAGGTTCGCATCCTCGTAAACGGCAAACCGAAACGCGTATACGTCAGCACCCGGGCGCTCAAATCCGGTAAATTGACCCGCGTTTAATCCAGACATAGACCGGAAAGCACCTTCGTCAGAGGGTGTTTTTTAGTTTAATCGCGGCGACAGCCGCAAGTCAGGTATGACCGAACGGCAAAAAAAGCCGAAGTCCGCTCTTTCCGGAGCGGGACTTCGGCTTTTTTCGTGCGTTCTTTTTTACCCTTCGAGCTTTGTCGGATCGAGCCGGACCGACCTGTCCCGTCCTACCGGGTAATCAGATCAAGCCCATTTGATAGCGGACCATCGCGATCAGCACGGTGAAGAACAAGAAGTAGACCACCGTCCAGATGATGAAGCCGATCTTGGGCCCCCGCCCTTCCAGCTTGCGGAAGTACCAGATGACGAGTCCCGCGGTCAACAAGCCGACGAGCGCGTTAAACGGCGTCGGCAGAAAAGCGAACAGCGCGATCAACAGGCCGGTCACCGAAGTGACCAGAGCCAGCATCAGCGTCGATTTGAGGTTCATTCGCCACGCTCCGCGCTTTCGCGGATGACGCGGATCGCTTCGGCGCGATCGCTCGCGCCGTACACGGCGCTGCCGGCCACGAGCACGTCGGCGCCCGCGGCGACCACTTTGCCCGCCGTGTCGGCCGAGATCCCGCCGTCGACTTCGATGCGCAGATCGTGCATGCCGAGCGAATCGGCCAGCTCGCGCGTCTCGCGAATCTTGTGCACGGTGCGTTCGATAAACGCCTGTCCGCCGAAGCCGGGATTGACCGTCATGATCAAGACGAGATCCAGATCTTCCAGCACTTCGCGGATCGCCGACACCGGCGTGCCGGGATTCAGCGCCACGCCGGCCTGGGCGCCGTGTTCTTTGATCAGGTGCACGACGCGGTGCAGATGCACGCAGGCTTCCGCATGCACCGTAATGACGGAAGCGCCGGCTTTGGCGAATTCCGCTATATAATCTTCCGGGTTCTCGATCATGAGATGCACGTCGAGCGGCAGCTTCGTCAGCGGCGCGATCGAGCGCATGATCGGCGCGCCGAACGAAATGTTCGGCACGAAGTGCCCGTCCATGACGTCAACGTGCAGCCAATCCGCTCCGCCTTGTTCCACTTCGGCGACGTCGGCTCCGAGCTTCGAGAAATCCGCGGACAATATCGAAGGAGCAATCCATACCATAGTTCAGTACCTCCGTTTTTTATCTTTCATTTCCTGGTAAAACGCTTTGTAGTGCTTGTAGCGGCTCTCGGCGATCTCTCCGCGTTCCAGCGCTTCGCGCACTTTGCACTGCGGCTCGTGGAGATGCGTGCAGCCGCGGAATTTGCAGCCGTCGGCCAGCGCCGCGAATTCCCGGAAACAGCTCGGCAGTTCGTCGACGCCAAGTTCCAGGAAATCGAGCTGGCTGAAGCCCGGCGTATCGGCAATGTACCCGCCGCTGCCCAGATCGACCAGTTCCACGTGACGCGTCGTATGCCGTCCGCGGCCGAGGCGCAGGCTGATCTCGCTCGTCAGCAGATCGAGATCGGCGAACATCGCGTTGAGCAGCGACGATTTGCCGACGCCCGATTGGCCAGAGAATACGCTGATCTCGCCCGCCAGGCGCTCGCGCAGCCGATCGGCTCCGAGCCCCTGCGGAGAGCTCGTCTCCAGCACCTCGTACCCGATCGACGTGTACAGCGCTCGCGCCTGCTCCACTTCTTCGCGGGTCTGCACGTCGTCTTCCGCGATCAGGTCCATCTTCGTGAAGCAGATGATCGCTTCGAGTCCTTCGTTCTCGATATGTACGAGGAACTTGTCCAGCAGATTGAGGCTCAGATCGGGTTCCTTGACCGAGAAGACGAGGACGGCCACGTTGACGTTGGCGACCTGCGGACGCACCAGTTCGGACGTTCGCGGCTTGAGTTCGGTGACGGTGCCTTCTCCGTTCTCGGTGAGTTCGTAGACGACGCGGTCTCCGACGAGCGGCGATTTGCCTTTGAGCCGGAATAGTCCCCGGGCCCGGCACTGAATCGCTTTGTCTCCGGGAGACGCTTCGTTATCCTTGACGTAGTAATAGCCGCTCAAAGCTTTGACGATTAATCCTTCTGGCATGCTTCACCTTCCTTTTTCCGTAACGGGAGAGAGCCGGACTTGCGTCCGGCCCGTCGGGTGCCCGTTTGATTGTTGAAGCTTTTTATTTCCCGTTGGGGTTTTCTTTGTTTTTGCCATTACCGTTTCCGTTCCCATTGCCATTGCCGTTCCCTTTGCCGTTACTGTTGCCATTGCTTTTGAGCGCGGCTTTCTCCACTTTGCCGGCGGATACGGCCTGCCCCGGCGGAGCGAGCGCGGAAGGATCGCCGGTCGGCTCTTCTTCCGTGCCTTCCTCGTCCGTGCCTTCTTGGGCCGGTTCTTCGGGAGCGGTCTCCTCCGGCGCATTTTCCGTCGAACCTTCGCCCGAAGGAGCGGCGCCTTCTTCCGGCGTCTCTTCTCCTTCTACCGGCTGTTCACCGGCGTTATCGGCCGGAGGGTCGGCAGGCTGCGGCTCGGGCTGCGGCGTGACTTCCGGTTCCTCGGCCGGAACTTCCGGCTGCTGGAACGTCCCGCGGCTCGCTTCGGTATAATCGACCGGATACGACGAGATCAGCTGATTGTCGCGGTAGACCATGACGACTCCGTTCCGGTTCGGAGCCAGAACGAGCGCCACAGGGAAGATTCGCACCGACGAGATCGTATCGCGGCCCCATTCGATCCGGTCGCCGCGCGCATCGCTGTATTCGATACGGACTTTGGTCGCCACGCCTTCCGCGGAAGGCTCGACCGGCACCTGAACGGTAAAGTTCAGCGCTTCGGGCGGAATGCCGGAGCTGACGACGAACTTGACGACTTCGCTCGGCTTGAGTTCGGTCCCGGCCTGCGGTTCCTGGCTGATGACCTTGCCTTTTTCTACCGTGAAGCTCGGCTCTTCCGACGACGAAGGCGCGAGCGCCTGGCCGTTAATGGCGTCGAGCGCCTCCTGGCGCGTCTTGCCGACCACTTCCGGCACTTCTTTTTCTTCGACGCCCATGCTGACGGTCAGCGTGACGGTCGCCTGCTCGGGATCGAAATCTTCGCTGGCCTGCGGCTGCTGCGCGATGACCGTTTCCGGATCGGAATCGTCGAACTGCTCCTCGCGCACGATCCGGTCTTCGGTCACGCCGAGCGCCACCAGATCCCGGCGCGCTTCGTCGTAGCTCAACTCGGTCAGCTTCGGCATCTCGGTCAGCGGTTTTTCCGAACCGACGGTCAGGATCAGCGCCGCCCCTTCCTTGACGCTGAGCCCTTCGAGCTTGCTCTGCCTGAAGACGATGCCCGCTTCCGTGGACGGATCGTATTCGTACTTGACCCCTTCCACTTCCAGCTTGCGCGCGGCGAGCGTCGTGCGCGCTTCGTCTTCGGTCAGGCCGATTACGTTCGGCACGGTCGTCTCCGGCACGACGAACTGACGGCTCCACAGCATGACCGCGATAAACACGATTGCCAGAAACAGCAGCGTCGAGCCGATAATGATCGCCGGCTTTTTCCAGCTTTTTTTGCCGGCAGACTTGGCTTTCCCTTTGCCTTTGTCCGCCGAATCACTGCGCTGCATGTCCGGCGCGGACGCATACGAAGAACGGATCGCCGGCACGACGAGCGTCCGGTCTACGTCGTCTTTTTCGTCGAACAGCATTTTCTGCTCGTCGCGCCGCGAAGGCAGCAGGCACGTATCGAGATCGCTTTGCATCTCGGCCGCGGACGCGTACCGTTCGGACGGATTTTTGCGCATCGCCCGGACAATGATGTTCTCCACGCTCTGCGGAATTATCGGATTCAGCTTGCGCGGTTCTTCGAACTCGTCCTGCAAATGCTTGAGCGCCACGCTGATCGGGCTTTCGCCCTCGAACGGCAGCGCCCCGGTCAGCATCTGGTAGATGACGATGCCAAGCGAATACAGATCGGACTTTTCGCCGGCGTTGACGCCTTTGGCATGCTCCGGGGAGAAATAATGGACGGAACCGACGACCGAACCCGTCTGGGTAATCGTCGTCGACGTGACGGCGCGGGCGATCCCGAAGTCCGTCACTTTGACCCGTCCGCCCCGGCCGATCAAAATATTGTGGGGTTTGATGTCCCGGTGAATAATCTGGTTCGTATGGGCGTGGTCGAGCGCGTCGCAGATCTGGGACGCGAAGCGAACCGCTTCTTCGACCGGAAGAGGGGCGCGTTCCTTGATCACCTGATCCAAATCCTGGCCTTCGATATATTCCATGACGATGTACGGGGTCTCGCCTTCCTGCCCCACGTCGTAGATGCTGACGATGTTCGGGTGGGACAGCGACGCCGCCGACTGCGCTTCCCTGCGGAAACGCCGGATAAACTCGTCGTCGTGTATGAACTGCTGGCGCAGCACCTTGACCGCCACGTGACGATTCAACAGCAGGTCGAGCGCCTTGTACACGAGCGCCATGCCCCCGCCGCCGACGCGCTCCATGATTTCGTAGCGGCCGCTGAACACCTGACCGATCATTGTACCCACTCCTTCGTCGCCGGATCCTGGCCGGCGCGCCCGTTTTCGAACAGGGCGACGGTGATGTTGTCGTCGCCCCCTGAACCCAGCGCCATGCGGACCAGCTTGTGCGCGCGGTCTTCGAGCGCCGCGCCCGGCTTGAGCACCGTGCGCAGCATTTCGGCCTCGGCCACGAAATTGCTCAAGCCGTCGCTGCACAGCAGCAGCCCCTCGCCCGGATTCAGCGAGATGCGGCGCACGTCGACCTTGACTTCGGCGTCGGTGCCGAGCGCCCGCGTCAGCACGTTGCGCCGCGGATGGGCTCCCGCTTCCTGCGGCGTGATCTGCCCGCTTTTGAGCAGTTCGTTGACCAGCGTATGATCGTCGGTCAGACGCTCGATGCCGCCGGAATCTATCCGGTACGCCCGGCTATCGCCGATATGCGCGACGATGCCTTCGGTTCCGCTGAGCAGCACCGCGACGACCGTCGTGCCCATGTTATGGTAGCGAATATCCGATTCGCCTTTGCGGTACACGACTTCGTTCGCATGCAGGATCGCATCGCCGAGCGCCGCTTCGCACGCTTCGATCGACAGACCGGGCTCCAGTCCGCCGAGATCGGCGACGATCGTCTCCACCGTCAGGCGGCTCGCCGTGTCGCCGGCCAGGTGGCCGCCCATTCCGTCCGCCACGATGCCGAGCGTGTAGCCGCCCGGTTTGATCCGGCCGACCCACGACAGATCTTCGTTGACGCTGCGTACGTTTCCGATATGCGTTGCATGAACGGTATGAATCGCCATCCTAGCTCACCTCGCAGCCTTTTCCTGTCCTTTTTGCATATGTTGGGCGCGCAGCTGGCCGCAGGCCGCGGCGATATCGTGTCCCTGCTCGCGGCGGATCGTCGCATTGATGCCGTTCTCGGTCAGGATGCGCTGGAAGTTGAAAATGTCGCTGCGCGACGTACGGACGTATTTGCGCTCCGGCACGTGGTTGACCGGAATGAGGTTGACGTGCGCCATACGCGTCTTCAGCACGTCCGCCAATTCCTGCGCGTGTTCGGCCTGGTCGTTCACCCCGCCGATCAGCGCGTACTCGAACGTGAGGCGACGGCCCGTTTTTTCGAAATAATAATCGAGCGAAGCGATCACGTCGTCGAACGGATAACGGCGGTTGACCGGCATCAGCTTGGAACGCAGCTTGTCGTTCGGCGCGTGGATCGAAATCGCCAGGTTGATCTGTGTGTCTTCGTCGGCGAATTTGTAAATGTTCGGCACGATGCCGCTCGTCGAGACGGTAATGTGGCGCTGTCCGATATTCAGACCTTTTTCGTGGATCATGATGCGCAGGAACGTCATCGTCGCTTCATAGTTCTCGAACGGCTCGCCGGAGCCCATGATCACGATGCTGCTGACGCGTTCGCCGTCTTTGTCGAGCATCTTCTGCGCTTCGACGACCTGGGCGACGATCTCACCCGCTGTCAGGTTGCGCTTCAGTCCACCGAGCGTGGACGCGCAGAACGTGCAGCCGATCCGGCAGCCGACCTGGGTCGTTACGCAGACGCTGTTGCCGTAGTTGTGCTTCATGATGACCGTTTCGATTGCATGTTCGTCATGCAGGCCGAACAGGAACTTCACGGTGCCGTCTTTGGACTGGAATTTCGTAATTTCTTTGAGCGTGACAAAAGCGAACTGACCGTCCAGCTTCTCGCGCAGGCTTTTGGACAGGTTGGTCATTTCCTCGAAGCTCGATACGCGCTTGACGTAGATCCAATCGAAGATCTGGTCGGCGCGGAAAGCCGCTTCTCCGTTTTCCTTGACCCACTCTCGCAGAGCGTCAAGATTGTAATCGTATATGAAAGGTTTCATGTTGTCGGTTATCCCCTGTTCGTTGATTTTATCGAATGCGTTGACTTTATCGGTTTTCATCTTATCTATATTAGCACAAAAGGCGTTCATGCTAAAGAGGAACCCCGACCGTCCCTCTGGCGGGTCTGGCGAAGGTCCCTCTTTGTTATCGGACGCGAGCGTCCTTTCGATACTTTTTTTCGGTAAAAAAGTACCGGAACTTTAGTCTCTGCGGCGCAGTCTGGCGATATAGAAGCCGTCCGAACCGAACTGGTTCGGCAGGATTTGCACGCCCGCGCCGCCGGCCTGCGGCAGATCATCGAGCGTAGGCGCGTCGAACGGCTCCGCGACGTATTCCGCATGGTCGCGCAGGAACTCGGCGACCGCGCGCTGGTTTTCTTCGCGCTCGATCGTGCACGTGCTGTAGACGAGGATGCCGCCCGGCTTCACCAAGCCGGCCACGGCGCCCAGCATCTGCCGCTGCAGCTTCGCGATCGAAGCGGCGTCTTCCGGCGTCTTGGCCCAGCGCAGATCCGGTTTGCGCCGGATTACGCCGAAGCCCGAACACGGCGCATCCAGCAGGACGCGGTCGAACGAAGCCGGTTCGAAGCGATCTTTGAGCGTCAGGGCGTCGCCCACGCTCGTCTCGATGCACGACAGGCCCAGCCGCTCGGCCTGCTCCGCGATCAACCCCTGCTTGTGTTCATGCAGATCGTTGGCCACGATGCGCCCGCGGTTGCCCATCTTCTCGGCGATATGCGCCGTTTTGCCGCCCGGTGCGGCGCAGCAGTCCAGCACGCTCATGCCCGGTTCCGGCGCCAGCGCTTCGGCCACGAGCATCGAACTCTCGTCCTGAATACTGAAGCGGCCGTCCCGGTACAGGCGGTCGTTCGCCAGATTGCCGCCGCTCTCGACGATGACGCCCTGCGGCGCAAGGTCCGAAGCGCGAACGCTGCGGCCTTCGGCTTCCAGTTCGCGCAGCAGTTCCGCGCGGTCCATTCGCAGCGTGTTGACGCGAAGGCTCGTCTTCGGCGCTTCGTTGTTCGACGCGCAGACGGCTTCCGCCGTTTCTTCGCCGTATTGGGCAATCCAGCGCTCGACGAGCCACTGCGGGTGCGAATGCTGCAGGGCGATTCGCTCCGCCGTCGGCAGATCGTCCGGAATCGACAGCGCGTCGCCTTCGCGCAGCACGCTGCGCAGCACGCCGTTGATCATCGCGGCGATACCGGAATGGCCTCTTTTCTTGGCGATCTCGACCGCTTCGTTCACCGCCGCGTGAGCAGGAACCCGGTCCAGGTAGCGGATCTGGTACAGCGACATCCGCATCAGGCTGCGCACCCACGGGTTCAGGCGCTTGACGCCGCTCTTGATAAACCGATCAAGGAAATAATCCAGCGTCGCCTGGCGCGAGATCGTCCCGTAGACGAGCTCGGTCGCAAGGCCCGCGTCCGCCGGGCTCAACTCCGCCTGCTGCAGCGCGCGGTTCAGCAGCAAATTGCTGTACGCGGCGTTCTCGTCGACGCCGGTGAGCACATTGAGCGCCACTTCGCGCGCGGTCGAAGCTTCGCGGCTCCGGCGCGGATAGCCGCCGTTCGGGCCGGGCTTCGGCTTGGCCGGCTGCGCTGCGGCGGACGCCGGCTTCTGGGCTGCGCCCGCAGGACGGGTTCCGCCGGAGCGAGGCCGATCGGAGGTCGACGCCGCCGGACGGCGGTCTGCCGGGCCGGCGGCGAATGCGGATTTGGATCTGCTCTCGGAATTCGAGCCGGATTTCGGTCCGGATGTCGAGCGAGATGCCGACTCATGCACGGCTGCCGGCTTGGCTGCTGCCGGAGCTACCGGTTTGGCTGCGGCTCCGGATTGCGAGGCCGGCGCCGATTGCGAGCGCGGCCCGGCCGTCTGCGGTGCTGCCGGTCTGGACGACGGCCGCGCGGCAGGCTTGGCGGTCTGCCGGGCCGCCGGCTTCGCGGCGTTTCCGTTGTTCGAATCGGATCCGCCCGCGGATTTGCCGGCCGCTTTGGCTTCGATCCGCTTGAGCGCGCCGCTTGCGTTCCGGCCGAGTTCTTTGGCCTTTTTACGATCGTCCGCTTTTTTGCGATCGTCCGTTTTTTTACGGTCATCTACTTTTTTGCGGTCGGTCGGCTTTTTGCCGTCGGCGCTTGTCGCGGAAGCCGCGGGCTTGTTCGGATCGAAGCCGCCGGACGGCTTGGCTCCCGTGCCGAACATGCGGATGCCTGTTCCTTCGGGACGTTTGCCGTTTGCTTTGTTTCCGTTCTCTTTGTTTCCGTTCATCCGAGCACCGTCCCTGCTTGCATCGACGTTCCGCGCACGAATTCGGACACCGGCATCGCTTTTTTGCCGGCAGGCTGCACTTTGGTCAGCCGGACGGCTCCGCTGCCGCAGGCGACGACGATCGCCTCGCTGTTCACGTCAAGCACCGTTCCGGGAGCGGCTCCCGCTTCGGGTCCGTTCTCTTCGGGCGGTTCCACCTGCCAAATCTTGAACACTTCTTCGTTCCACAGCGTATAGCCGCCGGAGAACGGAGACAAACCGCGCACCTGATTGAAGATCTCCCGCGGCGAACGGGTCCAGTCGATCCGTTCGTCTTCGCGCGACAGGTTCGGCGCGTACGTCGCGAGCGACTCGTCCTGTGCCTGGGCCGCGACGCGGCCGTTCAGCAGGCGGGGCAGTTCGCGCTTGAGCAGCGCCGCGCCGGCTTCCGCCATTTTGTCGAACAGCGACCCGGAATCGTCCCGGTCCGTGATGTCCACTTCGGTGACGGCGATCATGTCGCCCGTATCGAGCCCTTCGGCCATATACATGAGCGTAATGCCCGTTTTTGGTTCGCCGTTCATGATCGAACGCTGGATCGGAGCGCCGCCCCGGTAAGCGGGCAGCAGCGAGCCGTGCACGTTGACGCAGCCGAGTTCCGGCACTTCGAGCAGAGACTTCGGCAGAATCTGGCCGTAGGCGGCCGTGACGATCAGGTCGGGATGGAACGAAGCCAGCTCTTCGACCGCGTCCTTGCTGCGCATTCGCTCGGGCTGCAGCACGGGCAGATGACGCTTCAGCGCCGCTTCCTTGACAGGCGACGGCGTCAGCACCTTTTTGCGGCCCTGCGGCCGGTCGGGTTGGGTCACGACCGCCACGACGTTGCAGTCGCTTTCCAGCAGCGCCTCCAGGCAGGACACCGCAAACTGCGGCGTACCCATAAATACGATTCTTTTCTTTTCACTCATTGGTTTGCCTCGCTTTCCTGACCCCATTCATAAATTTTGTCCGCCACGTCCGTAAACAGAATGCCGTCCAAATGGTCGATTTCGTGCTGCAGCGCGCGGGCCAGCAGCCCGCTGCCGGTAACGCTCAGGCTTTGGCCGTCACGATCCAGTCCGCGAACCGTCACGGTCTGCGCACGGCGCACGTCGCCGTTCAGTCCCGGGATGCTCAGGCAGCCTTCCGCTCCGAACTGTTCGCCTTCGCGCTCCACGATTTCGGGATTGATCATCGCGATCAACCCGTGTTCGTCGCCGACGTCGATCACGATGACGCGCTTCAGGATGCCTACCTGCGGCGCGGCGAGGCCGACGCCCTGCGCGTCGTACATCGTCTCCGCCATATCGGCCATCAGTTTCTGGACGTTCGGCGTAATCTTCGTCACTTCTTTTGCTTTTTTGCGCAGCACCTCGTCGGGTTGTTTTACGATCAATCGAATAGCCATGTCAAGCACCTTCCTTGAATCCGTAGTAGTCGTCGGGCCCGTCTTCGTCCCATGCAAAAAACGCGGGGAACCGCGTCACATCATGACCTGAGGGTCGACGTCGATGCTGATGAGCAGATCCTGCTCCTTCGCCGTGTCTTCCAGTTCATCCGCGATTTCCCGCGCCAGCAGAGCGGCGTCCATTTCTCCACGCCATTTTATCATACATTGAAACCGGTATCTATTTTTGATCCGGGGAATCGGCGATGCGATCGGCCCGAGCAGGTCCAGCACGTTCGGTACAAGCTTGTCCATCCGTGCCAGCCAGCCGCGGGCGTGCGCTTTTTCTTTGATCAGGGCGGCGTAATTCTCCGCCATGCGCACGACGACCGGCAATTGTTCATGCGAGAACGTGACAAGAATGAGCCTGCAGTACGGCGGGTAGCCGAGCTTGCGCCGATGCCCGAGTTCCTCGCGCACGAACGAATGGTAATCGTGCTTCGAAGCGTGCAGCACCGAATAATGATCCGGGTTGTACGATTGGATAAACACTTCGCCGGGCAGATGATGCCGCCCTGCCCGTCCGGCGACCTGCGTGAGCAGTTGGAACGTTTTTTCGGCCGCCCGGAAATCGGGCAGGTTCAGGGCCGAATCGGCCGCGATGACCCCGACCAGCGTCACGTCGGGAAAGTCGAGCCCTTTCGCGACCATCTGCGTGCCGAGCAGCACGTCCGCTTTTTTGTCGCGGAACTGCTGCAGCAGCTTTTCGTGCGAGCCTTTTTCGCTCGTCGTGTCGACGTCCATGCGTACGACGCGAATAGCCGGGAACAGCTTGGCGAGTTCTTCCTCGACCCGCTGCGTGCCGGTGCCGAAATAGCGGATATGCTCGCTGCCGCATTCCGGGCACGTCTCCGGCACCGTCTCGGCATGGCCGCAGTAATGGCAGCGCAAATTGTTGGAGCGCTGATGGAACGTCAGCGAGATATCGCAGTTCGGGCATTCCGCGACGTAGCCGCATGTGCGGCACATGACGAACGTCGAATAGCCGCGCCGGTTGAGCAGCAGCACCGTCTGCTCGCCCCGCTCCAGGCGCTGCTCGATCGCTTTGTGCAGATCCCGGCTGAACATCGAGCGGTTGCCTTCTTTTAACTCTTCGCGCATATCGACGATAGTAACGCCCGGCAGTTCGCTTCCGAGCGCGCGCAGCGAAATTTCGGTCAGCACCGGCGAGAAATGCGGGTCGCTTTGCGAGCGCGCCGCATGATACGTCTCCAGCGACGGCGTGGCCGAACCGAGAATGACGACGGCTTCATGCTGCTCGGCCCGCTTGACGGCGACGTTCCGGGCGTGATATTTCGGGCTTTCTTCCTGCTTGTAGGACGATTCGTGCTCTTCGTCCATAACGATCAGCCCGATGTCCTTGAACGGGGCGAAAATGGCCGACCGCGCGCCGATCGCGACCTGCACCCGGCCTTCGCGGATTTTGCGCCATTCGTCGTACCGTTCGCCGCCGGACAGGCGGCTGTGCATGACGGCGACTTTGGCTCCGAAGCGGCTTTTGAACCGTTCCACCATCTGCGGCGTCAGCGAAATTTCGGGCACGAGCACGATCGCCTGGCGGCCCTGCTCGATGCAGCGTTCGATCGATTGCAGATACACTTCCGTCTTGCCGCTGCCGGTAATGCCGTGCAGCAGGAACACGCCTTCCCGGTGCTCGTTCAGCCGGCCGACGACGGCGTCGTACACCTGCTGCTGTTCGCCGGTCAGCTTGGGCGCTTCGCTCGGCTTGAAGCTGCGTCCCGCATACGGATCGCGGAACACTTCCACGTCCTCGAACCGCACCAGTCCTTTTTCCTCAAGCGACTTCACCGCGCTCGACGTCACGCCGAGCACGCTCATCACTTCCTTGAGCGCCATCGGTACGCCAAGCTGCATCAGGAAAGCAAACACTTCCTTCTGCTTTTTGGCTCTGGCCGGGAACTGTTCCAGCTGCTCGGCCGCCTGCTGCGCATCGACGTTCAGCACGACCGTTTTGACCGTTTTGCGGCCCATGCGGTCGCGGATCTCCTGGCTTTCGAACAGCAGACCGCCGCGGATGAGCGCCTGCACCGTTTTTTCCCGGCCGGGGAAGCTTTGGCGCAGCTGTTCGGCTTTGACCTGTCCCCGGCTTCTGACGTAGTCAAGAATCTCCTGCGCCGAAGGCACGTCAGCCGAAGAAGGTCCGCCGAACAGGGACAGTTCGTCATTCTCTTCCGGCATATTCTCCAGCAGCCGGCCGATTTCCTCACTCTCGCCTTCGGTCTGCTCCGTATGCGCCGCATGGATGAACCGCTCCGCTTTGCCTTTGAGCGCCGAAGGAATCATCGCCTGCAGCGCCGTCGTCTCGTGACAGGCGTATTTCTCGGCGATCCAGCCGCCCAGTTCGACCAGATCCGGCGGCAGCGGCGGCACCAGATCGAGCAGGTCGCGAATCGCTTTGATCCGTCCGTGCTTATATTCGCTTTCGTCCGTCAGGCCGACGACGAACCCCTGCACGGTACGTCCGCCGAACGGCACGCCGACGCGGCTGCCGACAGCGATCCAGTCCTGCATCTCGGGCGGAATCCGGTAGTCGAACGGCCGGCTGACCGCCCGTACCGGCACGTCCACAATGACCCGCGCAAAATTCATCGCTTCGCTCCCTCCGCCATGCGCCGCGAAGCTTCAAGCAGAATATCGCGCGCCGTATCGGCTTTGGACTGTTTCGGCAGATCGGCGATCTTGCCTTCCCGTCCGAACAGCCGCACGATGTTCGTGTCGGTTCCGAAGCCCGCGCCCGCCTGCGTGACGTCGTTCGCCACGAGCAGATCGCAGTTTTTGCGCTGGAGCTTTTCGGCGGCGTAGACGTCGATATCGTTCGTCTCTGCCGCGAAGCCGACCAGAAATTGATGTTCTTTTTGCGAACCGAGCGTTTGCAGCACGTCCACCGTTTTGACCAGTTCAAGCGCCATATGCTCGCCGCCTTTTTTGATTTTGCGCGGCGAACTCGATTTCGGGCGATAATCGGCGATCGCGGCCGCCATGATGAGCATGTCGGTATCGGCCCATTCGTTCAGGCACGCTTCGTACATGTCTTCGGCCGACTCGATCCGGATAATGTCCATACCGGGAGGAAGCGGGATTTGCACTTTGCCCGCGATCAGCTTCACGTCGGCGCCGAGATCGCGCGCGGCCTGCGCCAGCGCCGCGCCCATTTTGCCGGACGAATCGTTCGTAATGTAGCGGACGGGATCGATACGTTCGATCGTGCCGCCCGCCGTGACGACGACTTTTTTGCCCGCTAACGGAAGACTTCCGTCGCCGGGCGTCGAAGCCGCTGCCTCTTCCGCCGCGGCGGATACGGGCAGCACCGCTTCCCCGCCGGCCAGCCCAAGCTCCGAGACGCCGCCGGCCGTGGCGAACAGCGTTTCGCCGCGGCCGGCCGGCCGCTCATCCAGCGAGGTCGGGAACGATTCCGGACCCGGATCGAGAAAGGCGGGCTCGTCCGAAACGCCGCCGACAATCGCCTGCGCCTCGCTGCCGGCAGAAGCCGGATGTTCGCGCTCGGCGAAAAAGTTCCGCAGCACGTCGACGATCGTCTCCGGCTCTTCCATCCGCCCTTTGCCGACGTATCCGCAGGCGAGCATGCCGCTGCCGGGTTCGATCATCAGAACGCCGCGATCCGCGAGCGTCTGCAGATTGTGCATGACGGCCGGATGCGTGTACATATGCACGTTCATCGCCGGAGCGACCATAACCGGAGCGGTGACCGCAAGCAGCGTCGTGGACAGCATATCGTCGGCCAGCCCGTGGGCCAGTTTGCCGATGCTGTTGGCTGTCGCCGGCGCGATCAGCACCAGATCGGCCCAGTCGGCCAGATCGATATGATTGACGACTTTCGGGTTGATCTCTTCGAAAGTGTCCGTATGCACCGGATTGCGGGTCAGCACCTGCAGCGTAAGCGCCGGAATGAACGCCTGCGCGGACTCGGTCATGATGACCTGAACGTCTGCGCCCGCTTTGACCAGCTGACTGCACAGCGTCGCGGCTTTGTAAGCGGCGATGCCTCCGGTTACGCCAAGCAGAATTTTTTTCCCTTTCAACATGCCTTATTCCCCCTTCTGAAAAAAAATAACAACCTTATCGGTTGTTAAAGACGGAGCCTTGCGGCGTATTTTGTCTATTTGGGCAAAATGATGTGCGCGGAATGCGCCGAACGGACCTTTACAGGTTCCGTTTGCCTTTTTGTTCTTCGACCACTTCGTTCTCGTCGCGCGCTTCGATCTTCAGGTAATCGTTGTAGATCTCTTCGAGAGCCACGCCGACCTGCTTGTGCGATCTTGGGTTGGGCATGTCCGATTCGGCGCCTTCGCGCAGCTGTCTAGCCCGTCTGCTTGCGGCTACGACCAGGGAATACTTGCTGTCTACTTTGGTCATGATTTTGTCGATGGAAGGATATAACATGTTTATCGTCCTCTCTGTGCCTCCGTCTTCCGCGCGGGCGCGGCTTGAGTAAAGAGGCGGTCCGGTTCTCCGGCAATCTATGGGCAAAAAAGGGCGGCCTACTTCGCGATGCGGCAGTGTTCCGCCACGATGATCGATTCGATCCGCATGCAGGCCCGGTCCACTTCGTCGTTCACGACGGCGTAATCGTAATGGCGCATAAGCGCTATCTCTTCTTCGGCAATCGACAAGCGATCGTGAATAACCGATTCCGTCTCCGTTCCGCGTCCGACGATGCGATCTTTCAGTTCCTTGAGCGAAGGCGGAGTGAGGAAAATGAATACGCCGTCCGGGAAAGTCTGCTTCACCTTGAGCGCGCCCTGCACTTCGATCTCCAAAATGATGTCGTTCCCCGCTTCGATCGTCTGTTCGACGAAATCGCGCGGCGTTCCGTAAAAGTTCTCGACGTACTGCGCATATTCGAGCAGTTGGTCGTTTGCGATCATGTCGCGGAACTCTTCCTGGCTTTTGAAAAAATAATTGACGCCGTGCTGCTC
Source organism: Saccharibacillus sp. WB 17 (assembly GCF_008634075.2). NCBI lineage: Bacteria > Bacillati > Bacillota > Bacilli > Caryophanales > Paenibacillaceae > Saccharibacillus > Saccharibacillus sp. WB 17. Next base: position 127,047 of record NZ_VPFK02000024.1, read on the forward strand.
GCCCGAACGGGGCGAACGGGTCGTCGCCGACACCGAATACACGAGTCCCGGCAATCTTTTGCGCAGCGCGCTGCATACGGTTCCTTTGCCGACTCCCGATGGTCCGGACAATACAATCAATAACCCTTTAGACATAGTTCTCTCCATTTATTCGTCGTTATCGTCGTCTTTGGTGGACAGGCGGTGCGCGACCGTCTCCGGTTGTACCGCGGACAAAATGACATGATCGCTGTCGGTGATGATGACGGCACGCGTTCGGCGTCCGTACGTCGCGTCGATCAGCATATGCCTGTCCCGCGCTTCCTGAATGATCCGCTTGATCGGAGCGGATTCCGGGCTTACGATGGAAATGATTCGGTTAGCCGATACAATGTTCCCGAAGCCGATATTGATGAGCTTGATTGCCATGTCCAGGTTTTCCCCCTAAGTAAGTTCGGTTCTTTTTCTGTAAGTCGGGCCGGCGCCCGGCCGTTATTCGAGATTGGCGGCCTGCTCGCGCATCTTCTCGAGCTCCGCCTTCATCTCGACGACATGGCCTCCGAGCGCCAGATGATTCGCCTTCGAGCCGATCGTATTGACTTCCCTATTCATTTCCTGGATCAGAAAATCCAGTTTGCGCCCTTTGGCGTCGCCGCTGCCGAGCAGTTCGGCGCATTGGTCGAAGTGGCTGCCGAGCCTCGCCAGTTCTTCGTCGATGCTGCACCGGTCGGCAAACAGCGCCACCTCCATGCCGAGCCGGTGCTCGTCGAGCCCGAAACTGCCTTCGCCGAGCTCCGCAAGCCGCTGGCGCAGCTTCGTCCGGTAGTCTTCGACGACCGTCGGAGCCAGGCGAACGAGCTGCTCCCGGGCCGCGGTCAGGTTGGCGAGGCGCAGCCGGCAGTCGCGGATCAGATGGCCGCCTTCCGCGCTTCGCATCGAGAGTAGCTGGCCGAGCGCTTCGCCGAGCCCTTCCCGCAGCACGCGTTCCCAATCTTCGTCTTCGGTCCCGGGAAGAGGCGATTCCATGGGAATCATCAAGTCCGGAAGCGATAGCAGCTCGGCTGCCCGAATGCGTCCGTCGATTCCGTAAGCCTGTTCCAATTCGCGTGCGGCCCGGATATAGGACTCCGCCGCCGCGCGGTTCAGCACCATCGAATTCCCCTGCGATTCGCTTTCTCTGGTCACGTATACGTCTATCCGCCCGCGCTTCACGTGCTGCTGGACGAGCCGCCGGAGAACGTCTTCAAAAACGTTCCATTCCCTCGGTATCCGCAGCACGACTTCGCAGTAGCGATGATTGACGGATTTGACCTCAAATTGAATTTTGTATCCGCCCTGCTGCATGGCGGATTGACCGTAGCCGGTCATACTGAAAGACATCGTCATCACATCCGTTACCCTATTTTAATGGATTATGCATACCGAAACAAGGGGAATCGCGAGTGTTTGCAAATTCGGGATTCGCCCTTGCATATCTTCAATTAAAGATATATACTGAAATTAATAAAGCAGCTTTACTTTTAACAATAAACTGACGAATAAAGGAGACGATGTTCATGCAGCTTCTCGGACAGCACCATGTTTCGATCATGACCGGCCAGGCCGAAAAAAACTTCGATTTCTTCACCCGCGTGCTCGGCATGCGTTTGGTCAAAAAATCGGTAAACCAGGATAACACAACTTCCTACCATCTCTTCTACGGCGATGCGGTGGCCAATCCCGGCACCGAAGTCACCTACTTCGATTATCCGGGCATCGGCCCGTCCTATCCCGGCGTCTCCAGCATTTCGTCCACTTCGCTGCGCGTGCCGACGACCGCTTCGCTGAAGTTCTGGGCCGAACGGCTGGATACGCTCGGCATCCACCATGCGGGCATCTCCGCGCGCGCCGGACGCGACGCGCTGGCGTTCGAAGATTTCGAAGGCACGCGTCTGGTGCTCGTCGCCGATAACGGCGAAGCCGGCGTCGCGCCGGGCGAACCGTGGGCGGCAGCCGACATTCCGCTCGAACACGCGATCGTCGGCCTCGGTCCGGTGACGCTGACCGTCGCCGATCCGAAGCCGACCGCGCTCGTGCTCACGCAGCTGATGGGCTTCCGCCGGATCGGCGCCTATCCTTCTCCGGCCGGCGACTTCGCCGAGATCGAAGTGTTCGCGACCGGCGAAGGCGGCTCGGGCGCCGAAGTGCATCTGGAAGCGCGGCCCGACCTGCCGAAGTTCCGGCTCGGACGCGGCGGCGTGCACCATGTCGCGTTCCGCATCCCGAACGAAGAAGAATATGCCAAATGGATCGACCGCCTGGCCGCAAGCGGCCTGCCGAACTCGGGCCGCGTCGACCGCGACTACTTCCGCGCCCTGTATTTCCGCGAACCGAACGGCATCCTGTTCGAACTGTCGACGGACACGCCGGGATTCGATATCGACGAACCGATCGAATCGCTCGGCGAGAAGCTCGGCCTGCCTTCGTTCCTCGAACCGCGCCGCGCCGAGATCGAAGCGAAGCTGCGTCCGCTCACGCTCTAAGGCAGACTTCCGGGCAGCGTCGGGCTTTCCCAGGCAGTGAGGCCCGACGCGCTGCCTGACGCGGATTCAACCTTTGCGCTTTCACTCGCCTTCAAGCCGCTTTTCCTTACGGAAAGGCGGCTTTGCTGCGCTCCGGCTCAGGCTCCGATGCGCGTGCCGCGCACCGGCAGGCGCCTAATGCCTAATGCCTAATAAGGAGCCTAACCGCAGGCGCAAGCAAAAACCGCAGCGGCGCGGCTGCCCCCTGCGTCGTCACGCACCCGTGACGAACGCAAACGGCGGCTTCGCGCGGCTGCGGTCGGTTGATTGGCGATTCGGAAGAAGCGGCGGCGCCGGGCCGCGGCCGGTCAGTCGGTCAGACGGCCGGTGTAGACAAAGGCGGCCGGCCCCGTCATGTAGACGTGGTTATCGGCTTCGTTCCATTCGATGAACAGGTCGCCGCCTTTGAGCGAGACGGTCGCTTCGCGTCCGCTCAGGCCGTTCAGCACCGACGAGACGAGCGTCGCGCAGGCGCCCGTTCCGCAGGCCAGCGTCGGGCCGGCTCCGCGTTCCCAGACGCGCATATCAATCTGCTCCGCGCTGTTCACCGTCGCGAACTCGACGTTGACCTTTTTGGGGAACAGCGGATGCTTCTCAAGCACCGGTCCCCATGTGGCGAGGTCGAAGTTGACCGCGTCGTCCACGTAGATGACGCAGTGCGGATTGCCCATCGACACGGCGGTGAAGCGGAACTGTTCGCCCAGCGCTTCGATCGGCTGGTCGACGACCGGTTCGCCGTCTACCGCGACCGGGATTTTGGCGCCTTCGAGAATCGGGGCGCCCATATCGACCCGCACCGTACGGGCGACGCCGTTCTCCGCGCGGATCGTCAGCGGCTGTACGCCCGCGCCGATCGTTTCGATCGTCAAGCTTTCGCCTTCGGCGAGCTTGTGGTCGTAGACGTATTTGGCGACGCAGCGGATGGCGTTGCCGCACTGCTCCGCTTCCGATCCGTCCGAGTTCATGATGCGCATTTTAAAGTCCGCATTTTCCGAAGGCAGAATATAGACGAGCCCGTCCGCCCCCACGCCGAAAAACCGGTCGCATACCCGGATCGCAAGCTCGGCCGCATTCGCCGGCAGTTCCTGTTCTCCGTACACGATAACAAAGTCGTTGCCCAAGCCGTGCATTTTCGTAAATTCCATCACGCATTCCACTCCTTATAGGTTTCGAGACCGGTCCTTCGCCCGCTTCCCGCGCCGCGAAAAGTTGACGAAAGGGCCGGTTTCGCTCAATATAGATCTTGCCGCGTCCGTTTGCGGAAGCCCGCCCGCGGCAGCCTCGGGTATCGGGCTTTAGCGCGGATTCTCCGCGAAAGCTACATTAACTAAGATACCCGAACCTCCGCGCGATTGCTATTGATTTTCTGCGTGAAACTTTGTGTTTTTCCGCGCGGCGAACCGTAATCCACCCGGACGCATACAGAAAGAAGGTCGTTATAGATGGCATTGGACGGAATCGTCACACGCGCAATCGCCGACGAACTGGCATCGCTTCAAGGTGCCCGGATCGGCAAAATCCACCAACCTTCGGGCAGCGATATCATTTTCCAGATTCGCTCCCGCGCAGGCAACAAAAAACTGCTGTTGTCCGCCAGCCTGACGTATCCGCGGATTCAATTCACGGAACAATCGTACATGAATCCGCCGGAAGCGCCGATGTTCTGCATGCTGCTGCGCAAACACTGCGAAGGCGGCGTGATCGAGAAGATCGAACAGGTCGGCATGGAACGCATCCTGCATTTCTGGATCCGGCAGCGCGACGAAGTGGGCGACGTGTCGCTCAAAAAACTCGTGATCGAGCTGATGGGCCGCCACAGCAACATCATCCTGCTGGACGCCGCGACGGACGCCATCCTCGACGGCATCCACCACGTCACGCCGGCGATCAGCAGCTACCGCATCATCATGCCCGGTTTCCAATATCAGGAACCGCCGCAGCAGCACAAGCTCAATCCGCTGGAGACGGGCGAAGAATTGTTCAAGCAAAAATGGAACGAGAATGTCGTGGACACGCCCGTGAACCGGCTGGTCGAAGCGTATACCGGCCTCAGCCCGCTGATCGCCCAGGAAGTGCTGCACCGGGCGAACGGGTCCGGCGATGCGGACCATTCGGCAGCCGATCCGGACGTGTCCGCGATCTGGCAGGCGTTCGACGCCCTGATGACCGACGTGCGCGAAGGGCGCTTCGCTCCGTGCACCGGACTCAACGCGCGCGGCAAGCTGGTCTTCTCGGCTGTTCCGCTTACCCTGATCGTAGATGAGCGCCGCACATTCGATTCGATCAGCTTCTGCATGGAACATTATTACGGCGACAAAGCCGACCGCGACACGGTCAAGCAAAAAGTCGGCGACCTGATCAAGTTCCTGCAGAACGAGCGCGGCAAAAACGTCAAAAAGCTCGTTCACCTGGACAAAGACCTCGAAGAAGCGCAGGATGCCGAGCAGTACCGGATCAAGGGCGAACTGCTTTTCGCTTCGCTCCATCTGCTGAAAAAAGGCATGAAGGAAATCGAGGTAGTCAATTTCTACGACGAGGAACAGCGCGAGATTAAAATTGCGCTCGATCCGCTGATCAACCCGTCCGACAACGCCCAGCGCTATTTCAAAAAGTACAACAAATACAAAAACAGCCTGGTCGTTATCGACGAACAGATCAAGAAGACGCACGAAGAGATCGCCTACATGGACAGCCTGCTCCAGCAGCTGAACGACGCTTCGCTGCGCGACGTCGACGAGATCCGGGCGGAGCTGGCGGAACAGGGTTATGTCCGCAGCCGGGTTCCCCGCGGGGCCAAAAAGAAAAAAAAGAACGACAAACCGACGCTGCATCTGTACACGTCTTCGGAAGGCATCGAGATCTACGTCGGCAAAAACAATCTGCAAAACGAGTTCATCACGAACCGTCTGGCGCATTCCAGCGACACGTGGCTGCATACGAAAGACATTCCGGGTTCGCACGTCGTGATCCGCAGCGCCGAATACGGCGAAGCGACGCTAAACGAAGCGGCCCAGCTCGCCGCCTACTTCAGTCAGGCCAAACATTCCAGCAGCGTGCCGGTCGACACGACGCAGATCCGGCATGTGCGCAAGCCGAGCGGCTCCAAGCCCGGCTTCGTTATCTACGATCACCAGAAGACGCTGTTCGTCACGCCCGACGAAGACCTGATCAAGGCGCTGCCGAGCGCGGTCAAGAACGGCTGATTCGCGGCGCAGCTCGCGGCGGCGGGTGCCTGATCAAACAAGATTGTTATAAACCTGTATACGCCAAAAGCCGGCTTTCCCGCGAATGGGAAAGCCGGCTTTTTAACGCTGCTGCCGCAGGTCGGATCTGACCGGATCGAATCGGGGCGCGTCGAATCGGGTTGGGTCAAACCGGATCGGGGCGGGGCGCGTCGAATCCGATCGGACCAATCGGACCCGAATCCCGAACCGTTAACCGGATTCCGGCGCCGAAGCGGCGGCGCGCAGAGCCGCCACCCGGGCTTTTTCCACCGTATACCCGCCGAGTTCCCCGTGGAAGACTTTCCCCTGGCGAATCCCGTGGTAATCCGACCCGGCCGTCGTCAGCAGCCCGTACTCCGCAGCCAAGCGGCGGTAACGTTCTTCCGCTGCCGGATCATGGTCCGGGTGCCGGACTTCGATTCCGGCAGGCTTCGCTTCGGCGAGCACCTGCCGCACGAGCGCGTCGTCGCCGTACAGGCCCGGATGCGCGAGCACCGGCACGCCGCCCGCTTCCCGGATCCAAGCCGCGGCTTCGACCGGCGAGACGCGCGGCGGCGAGACATACGCCGCCGCGCCTTCCGCCAAATACTTGTCGAACGCGTCGCGCAGGTCGACGGCATAGCCTTTGCGCACGAGCACGTCCGCCATATGCGGGCGGCCCACGCTCTCGCCCGGCTGCAGCGGGCGCCCGCCGCGGTCTTTCACTTCCGCCAGCGTAATATCCACGCCGAGTTCGCGCAGCCGCTCCAGGATGCGGTCGTTGCGCACATCGCGCACGTCGCGCAGGCCGGCCAGGCGCTGCCGCAGCCGCGCGTCCGCCGGATCGAAGAAATAGCCGAGCATATGGATGTCCCGGCTGCCCGCGCGGGTGCTGATCTCCACGCCCGGCACGAAGTCGAGCCCGGCGCGCGCGGCCGCCTCCGCCGCTTCGCCAACGCCCGCGACGGTGTCGTGATCCGTCAGCGCGATCCCCGCCAGGCCGCGCCCGGCGGCAAGTCCGACAAGCTCCGACGGCGTATTCATCCCGTCGGACGACGTGCTGTGCATATGCAGGTCGTACCGTCCGTTTTCTTTTTCCGGATTCGTCATAACGTCCCGCTCCCTTCTCCGCTCTCGCCAAGCGTTCTTTCCCGCAAAAAATTCAAAAAAGCGACCGCCGCCAGCGGCAGCAGCGTCGATTTGAGCCGAACCGAATAAAACTGTCGTTTGAACGAGGCATTTTCGATCGGAACCGCATGCAGCAGGCCGAGCGCCAATTCATGCTTGACCGAAGACGGCGACAGCATCGTCAGGCCGAGTCCCGCTTCCACCGCCGATTTGACCGCTCCGGTGCTGCCCAGTTCCATGACCGTTTGCAGCGCCCGCGGGTCCATGCCTTTGGCTCTCCATTCGTCTTCCATCACCTGCCTTGTACCCGAGCCTTCTTCGCGCAGCACGAACGGGTAGGCCGACGCTTCTTCCAGCGTGACCGCCGGGCGGCCTTCGAGCGGGTGGCCGGCCGGCACGATCAGCCGAAGTTCGTCGTGCATGACCGATTCGCTGATGATATCGGGATGGACGACCGGCGCTTCGACCAGGCCGAAATTCAGCGTATGCCGGGCGATTTCATCCAAAATTTGCGTCGTGTTCATCACTTTGAGCGAGATCGCGATATGCGGGTGCTGGCGGCCGAACGGGACCAGCAGGGGCGGCAGCACGTATTCGCCGATCGTGTTGCTCGCTCCGAGCTGCAGCCGGCCTTCCAGCTTGTGCGTGAACCGCGTCATCTCGCTCTCCGTCTCGCGCATCAATTCGATGCTGCGCCGCGCGAACGGCAGCAGCATGCGGCCGGATTCGGTCAGCGCGATCTTTTTGGTGGAACGGTCGAGCAGCTTGGTGCCGAAATATTCTTCCAGCGTCTGGACCTGCATCGTCACCGCCGGCTGCGTCATATGCATCGCGACGGCCGCCGCGGAAAAACTGCCTTTTTCGGCGACGGTATGAAAAATATGAAGCTGGTGGAAATTAAGCGCCATCGGAATCCTCCTCGCAAAAAAAGCATGAAAATAAATTTCCATGCCAGGCTTTCTTCGTATTCGGTTGACGGCAGCGCCGCGCTTCGTGCCCGGGCGCGCTACCGTTTCTTGCGGTTGTTCTTCATCAACGTCATTCTTCGCGAATGCCGCAGCCACGAATAATACGATTTCAAATCGCGCAGTTCGATAGTTTCCGACATTCGGCCCAGAAAAGTCACCACGATCATCTTGTGCAGCGGTCCGCTTTCGACCGGATAAGGTCCGGTCAGCTCGCCGAATTCCGCCACCATGACGATGTCGTCGTCGATCAGGTAGACGTCTTCTTCTTTGCGATAATACGGAACGATCCGCCCGGTCTGGAGACATTCCCACAACCAGGCCGCAATCTCTTCCGCATCTTCATGCCCGCTGTCCACGCGATCGCCGTAGCGGCCTTTGGCATGATTCGTAATGACGATATCCGCCACCTTTTTGTCACCGAGAGCGATGAAAAAAGGTTCGTAAGTGCTCCATCGTTCCGTCGCCTTATCCCGCACCGTTTATCACTCTCCAGAGACTCGACTTGGTCTGTTTTGGACCTATCCGGCAAGCTTCGGCCTAACCGGGATTCAGGCAGCCGAAGAGTCGGCCGGATAGGCCGTAGGTCTTTATATCTATGTATATATACCCGGTATACTACATCATGCCTCTAATTTATACAAGCGATTCAAAAAAAGCCAATGAATCGGATACAAGCTTTGGGGACAAGCTATAGAAGAAGCGGCCCGATTGGGGCCGCTTTTTTCTTTTTGCCTGCGCGCGGAGCCGGTCGTCAGCTCGTCAACGCTTCGGAATCGGGAAGGTCCGTCTCCAGTTCTTCCGGAATCTTGCTGCCGTAATCCGTCTTGAGGTCCGTGCGATGCGATCTTTCGATCTTGCGCACGTAAGAGAGTCTCCGCATATGTTTGGCCGTCTCCTCCGCCCGGTCGGCGTTGAGGTAGACGACGGCGTAATGCATCCGGCGCGATACGTAATGGAGCGTTCCGTACTTCTCCAAGTTGCGTGCCGCTTTGAGGTCATTGACCCATACGATATAACCGATTCGTTCGGGAACCATCATGCTGCACCTTCTTTCTGTAAATAGACCGGTACCGCTTCTCAGCCGCAGCCGCACGAGCCGCCGCTTCCGCAGCCCGATTTCGGCAGCGGATTGTTGCCCGGCACCTTGATGCTCGAAGACACGGAATACGCGATCGTCTCCGACATTTCAAAGAGCAGATCGTCCAGCGCTTTTTCGGCGGCCTGGAACCGGGCTACGGCTTCGATCTCTTCCATCGCCCGCTCCACCTGTTCGACTTCTTCTTTTGCGGCGTGATAGTTCGGATGGAAATGCCCGAACCGCTGCGTTTCTTCGAACAGTTCTTTTCTGGCGTTCAACTCCACGATGAGCCGCCGCACTTCGGGATGCTCCTGCATCCGTTCGCGCCAATATAAATAATCAGCAACTTCGACGGAACCGTTGATCATATCGCCCAAATCATATGCGTTCATGAGCACGCGGGCCATGTCGACTGTCTCAATCTCCGATACGCTCATTAGGTCATCTCGCTTCTATACGCAAACTCTGCCCGTTCCCACCCGGGAAGGGCAGGTACGAATATCATAGCATAACGCCGTACAGGATGTAAGCCTTTAACAGAAGAGGATGAGTTACAAAAAGTCTCTCCCGAACTCGCCGAATCCGCCGCTTGTTTACGATTCGTCGGCCAGCGCCGATTCGGCCATTGCGATCAGCAGGGCAGCCGACGCTTTCATCGCCGATTCGTCGAAATCGAATTTCGGGTGATGATGCGGATACACGAATCCCTTTTCGGTATTGCCCGCTCCGACGAGCATGAAGCAGCCCGGACGCTCGCGCACGTAATAGGCGAAATCTTCGGCCGGCATGAGCGGAACCGCCTTTTCGACCGCAAAGCCCGGCAGCGCCGCGGGTGCGACCCGGAAAAACCGCTCCGCTTCGGACTCGTGGTTCACAAGGGCCGGATACCCGACCAAATAATCCACTTCCGCCGAAGCGCCGTATGTCTCGGCCACCTGCCGGCTCATGTCTTCGATCCGCCGGCGGATCAGCGCTCTCGTCGCTTCGTCGAACGTGCGCACCGTGCCGGTAATCCGGGTCTTCTCCGCCACGACGTTCTGCGCGAACCCGCCGTTGATCGTCCCGATGCTGAGCACCGCGGGCCGCAGCGGATCGACCGAACGGCTGACGACCGTCTGCAGCTGCATGACGAGCGCCGAAGCGGCGACGATGCTGTCCACCGTCTCGTGCGGCATGCCGCCGTGGCCGCCGCGTCCCGTAATGTCGATAAAAAATTCGTCTGTCGACGCCATCATCGGTCCTCCGGTCGAAGCGACCGTCCCGACCGGAAGCGGCGTCCACAGATGCACGCCGTATACCGCATCCACGCCGTCCAGCGCGCCGTGCTCGATCAGCGGCCTGGCGCCGCCCGGGCACACTTCCTCGGAAGCCTGGAACAGCAGCCGCACTTCCCCGCGCAGCGTCGCGCGGCGCTGCGCGAAATAGCGCGCGACGCCGAGCAGCGCCGCCGTGTGCCCGTCATGGCCGCAGGCGTGCATGACGCCGCTGCGCGTCGACGCGTAGACAGCGCCGCCTTCTTCTTCGATCGGCAGCGCGTCCATGTCCGCGCGCAGCGCCACGGTGCGCCCCGGCAGCGCGCCCCGCACCGTGCCGATCAGTCCGTGCCCGCCGAGATCGCGCCGGACTTCGATCCCGAACGCCTCCAGCTTGCCGGCGACGAAGTCCGCCGTTTCCTGTTCCTTATAAGACAATTCCGGATGGCGGTGCAGATGCCTGCGCCATTCCACCATCTCCGCGAATCCGTGTTCCACCGTTTCGTTCATCTTTTCAGGTCCTTTCCGTGTGGCCTCAAGCTCGCCCGTTTATAAATGGGGACCGCCTGCTTGCCGCGGCCTGTTCGTCATTGTAGCAAAAAACAAAAGCGAAGCCCATCGTTATGAGAGGTCTTGCACCTCCCTTTCAAAGCGACTATGATGAAAGATGAAGTTTTGATGCCTGTTCGAACACCGCAGCCGGCCTTGCGCCTTGCCCGACTCTTTGCACACATAAACGGCGCTCTTGCAGCGTCCGCCGAAGGATTGAACTTACATGAGCACAGTAAAAAAGAATGGGACAAGCCGTACCGGCACCAAGACGCAGACAAGATCGCCCAAAGCGCCGCCCGATTTTCAACTTTTGATCCTGACCCTGATCCTGACCGGCTTCGGCCTGCTGATGGTCTTCAGCGCCAGTTCCAGCTTTACGCTGCTGGGCAGTAAATTCGACAACGATCCGTTTTATTTTGCGCTGCCCCAGTTTCAATACGCGCTGCTCGGCATCGTCGTCATGCTGGTCGTCATGAATATCCCGTACAAAAATTTCAAGCGATTGTTCGTTCCGCTGTTTCTGCTGACCTTCCTGCTGCTGATCGTCGTGCTGTTCACGCCCGCGATCAACGGTGCTCACAGTTGGATCAGGATTGGCCCGCTCACGCTTCAGCCGACCGAACTGGCGAAGATCAGCACGATTCTGTATCTGGCGGCGCTCATCTCCAAAAAAGGCGACCGTTTCCGCGACCTGCGTTCCGGCTTCATGCCGGTCATCGTCATCGTCGCGGTCATCGCCGGACTCGTCATGCTGCAGCCGGACCTGGGCTCCTGCCTCGTGCTCGTCTCCGCCTGCATGCTCGTCATTTATGCCGGCGGGGCCAGCGTCAAGCATCTGCTCGGATCGGCGCTGATCCTCGTCACGGTGCTCGCGCTGTTCCTCGGCGGACGGGAGCTGCTGACACCCAAAAGCGCGGATGAAGCCAGCGCAAGCTCCAGCTACAAAGCCGACCGGATCGAAGCTTACCTCGATCCGTTCGCCGATCCGAAAGGGTCGACGCAGAACCTGCTGAACTCGCTGATTGCGATCGGCGAAGGCGGGGCGACCGGCGCGGGCTACGGACAAAGCGTGCAGAAATTGTCCTACCTGTCCAACCCGCACAACGACTTCATTTTCGCCATTATCGGCGAAGAATTCGGCTTTATCGGCACGGCCGCGTTCCTGCTGCTCTACCTCTACTTCCTGTGGAGAGGACTGCTCATTTCGCTGCGCTGCCCGGACATTTTCGGCACGCTGACCGGCGTCGGCATCGTCGGGCTGATCGGTATCCAGGCATTCGTCAATATCGGCGGCGTCACGAACACGATTCCGCTGACCGGCGTCACGCTGCCTTTTATCAGCCACGGCGGCACGTCGCTGCTGATCACGCTGTTCAGCATGGGCATCCTGCTCAGCATCTCGCGCGATTCCAAAAAAGCCGCGCCGGCCGTCAAAGGACAGACCACCGAGACGGTCAGCGTATCGGAACGCCGCCCGGCATTGTACCGTTCCCGCTGATGCGCGAAGGCCAAGTTGCCGCACGACAAAAAAGGTTCTCCCGGTATGTCCGGGAGAACCTTTTTGCGTGCGGCGCGGCGGAGCGGCCGCGTGCGCCGCAGCTCGCTTTATCGAATGCGGGACGGCTCTTCGATCGAAATGTCGTCTTTGAAGGCGACGCCTTCGACTTTGACATTGACTTCGATCACTTTCAGGCCGGTCATGTTCTCCACCGCTTCGCGCACGTTTTGCTGCAGCATGCGGCAGACTTCGTGAATCGGCGTCTCGTACAGCACGATAATGCGCAGGTCGATCGCCGTCTCCAGCTGGCCGACTTCGACGATGACGCCTTTTTGCACGTTTTTCCCGCTCAGACGCTTGGCCCAGCCTTCCGACAATCCGCCGGACATCGCAGCGATTCCCGGCGTTTCGAGCGCGGCCATTCCCGCTATCTTGGCTACGACCTCGTTTGCGATTCGTACATTCCCATTGTCCAGTTGAACTTGTTCGGACATGACCATCCCTCCTTACTTCATACCTCTATTTTAAGGGCTAACCCCCTTGCAGCGCAAATGCCGATTTTGTCTTTTTTTCGCTCCGTGATCGGTAAATCGTTTCAAGGATGCCCGAAGTGGCGTATATTGAGAATGGACTTCTTATCTTCATCTTTACATAACTGAACGAATGAAGCCGAATTTCTCAACGGAGGCCTGATCGTATGAAAAAAATGCTGTCCCCCATCCTCTTGATCGTCACGTTCCTGCTCAGCGCGGCCGGACATCTGCTGCATTGGAATTCGACGCTCGAGTTCGTGCTGTCCGCGATCTCGGTCATTTTCGTGGCCGGATTTCTCGGACGTGCCACCGAAAGCGTCGCCCATTATGCCGGGCAGAGGCTCGGCGGCTTCCTGAACGCGACGTTCGGCAACGCGGCCGAATTGATCATCGCCATCCTGCTCGTCAAAGAAGGATTGTTCGACATGGTCAAAGCGAGCCTGACCGGCTCGATCATCGGCAACCTGCTGCTCGTGCTGGGACTCAGCCTGTTCGCGGGCGGCGTGAAGTTCAAGGTGCAGCGCTTCAACGTGCCGCTTGCGGGCATGAACGGATCGTTGATGATCGTAGCCGTGATCGCGCTGTTCGTGCCGGCCGTGTTCCTCAACACCCATTCGATCGAAGGACTCCAGATCAATACGCTGAGCCTGATCGTGGCCGGCATCCTGATCGCCGCCTACATCGCCTGGCTCGTGTTCTCGATGATCACGCACAAAGAGTATCTGTCCGAACCTTCGGAAGCGCCTGCCGCTTCGGCTTCCACGGTCGGAAGCGGCATTCCGGCAGGCAGCGTCCAGGCTGTTCCGGCTTCCGCGCCGCATGCGGGTGAGCCTGACGAACACGCGCCGGCCTGGTCGAAAAACCGTTCCATTTTGTACCTCGTTATCGCGACCGTCATGGTGGCATTCGTCAGCGAATGGCTCGTCGGCACGCTTGAGACGTTCACGACGCAGTTCGGGCTGAGCGAATTGTTCGTCGGCGCGTTCGTCGTGGCGATCGTTGGCAACGCCGCCGAACACAGCGCCGCGATCATGCTTGCGATGAAGAACAAGATCGGCACTTCGGTCGAAATCGCTGTCGGCAGCAGCCTGCAAATCTCGCTGTTCGTCGCGCCGGTACTGATCTTTATCAGCTTCTTCATGGGCGGCCTGAGCGGCACGATGAATATCGTGTTCTCGACGATCGAGATCGTCGCGATCGCCGTATCCGTGTTCGTCGCCAAGTCCATCATTCAGGACGGCGAGACGAACTGGTACGAAGGCCTGCTGCTGATCGCCGTGTATATTATTCTCGGCGTATCGTTCTTCATGGTCCATTAAGCACTTGGCGCAAGAACTTGACAGAACGCAAAAAAAAAGCGCGTACGGAGCGAAAACTCCGTGCGCGCTTTTGTTATGTCGAAGCCCGAAAAAGGCGGCAGGTCCGCTATTCCTTGTTGTTCAGGGCTTCGTAGAGAACGGCCAAATTGCGTTCCAGCTTGCTTACGATCTGCTTGCCTTCGGACTCGCCGACGAGGCCCGCCCGAATCGCAAAATCGACTTGTCTGGAAAACCCGTACATTTGCGTATCCAGCACTTCCTCATAGAGAGGACAGTAGCGGGTCGCCAGATTCTCCATCTGTACTTCTATCAACTTCTCGATTTTATCTGCATCTTCTTGAAGAAGATTGGCTGCCTTGATTTGAAATTGCTCTTGCACATCAGATGAAGTCATATTTTCTCCCCCCTATGCCTGAAAGTGTGGCCGGCGTTTCTACTCTAATATTAGACGAATTTAAAAGGTAATACAAGAAGCGGCTAACAAAATGTAAACGAGCACGCGGAAAAGCACCGCATCCGTTAGGAAGTGCGGTGCCCGGCTTGTCGCTCGCTTGAATTATTCCGGAGCGATAACGACGTTCAGTCCGTGTCTCTCGAACACTTCGATCATTGCCGCCTTGGCTTCTTCGGCGTCGGGTCCGATCACGTGAAGCTCATACTGTTGGTTGCTCACGAGAGTCGTGAACAGTCCCAGGATGCTCTTCACGTCGATGTACTTGTTCTCTGCCTGCAGAACGATCGAAGAAGAGAAGCGGGATGCGGTCTGCGCGATTTCGACAACTGCTGCGTTGTTCTTGGCCATTTGTATCCCTCCGTCCAAATCTGAATGAATGCTTGGTTCTCACATGTCTCATGATAACTTGTATCCGCTTTCTTATCAACCGTTTTCCGTACTTTTGAAACTTACTTCAAATTTTCAGGATTAAGGCATTCCAGTTCCGGCACGACGAAGATGCCGTCTTTGCGGATCAAACGGTCGTCGAAGTAAATTTCGCCGCCGCCGTACTCCGGCCGCTGGATCAGCACGAGATCCCAATGGATCGACGAACGGTTGCCGTTGTCGGCCACTTCGTACGCTTGTCCCGGCGTGAAATGCAGGCTGCCCGCGATTTTCTCGTCGAACAGCGTGTCCTTCATCGGGGTCAGAATATACGGATTGAATCCGATCGCGAACTCGCCGATATGGCGCGCCCCTTCGTCCGAGTCGAGAATGTTGTTCAGCTTGTCCGTATCGTTCGCGGTCGCTTCGACGATGCGGCCGTTCTCGAAGCGGAACGTGACGTTCTCGAACGTGATGCCATTATAGACGCTGGCCGCGTTATAGGCAATCATTCCATTGACGGAATTCCGTACCGGCGCCGTATAGACTTCGCCGTCCGGAATATTCGCCGTGCCGGAACATTTGATCGCGGGGATATTCTCGATCGAGAAGCTCAGGTCGGTGCCCGGCCCGACGATGCGGACGTTCGACGTCTCGTTCATGAGCTTCTGCAGAGAATCCTGCGCGCGGTCCATTTTGGCGTAATCGAGGTTGCATACGTCGAAGTAGAAGTCTTCGAACGCCTGCGTGCTCATATTGGCCAACTGGGCCATGCTGGCGCTCGGATAACGCATGACGACCCACTTGGTTCGCTTGACGCGCTGCTCGCTGTGGACCGGATGGTTGTAGAGCGCGTTGTACATCTTCATCTTCTCTTCCGGCACGTCCGCCAATTCGTTGACGTTTTCGCCCGAGCGGATTCCGATATAGCCCTGCATCTGCTTCATCCGGTTCAGGTCCGTGTCCGCCCACGTGCGGATCATCTCTTCGGTCGCGTTCATGAGCAGCGTGCGCTGCACCCTTTTGTCCGTCAACTGCACGAACGGGTTGCCGCCCAAAGCGCTGATCTCTTCGACCACGGCCTGAAGCAGGTCGCGTTCGGGGCCGATCATCTCGACCAGGATGTTCTCTCCGGGCTGGACGTTGACGGAATAGCCCGCCAGCGTTTTCGCCAATTTCTGTACTCTAGGATCACGCATGATGTCTGTTCCTCCCGCG
This sequence comes from Saccharibacillus sp. WB 17, assembly GCF_008634075.2. NCBI lineage: Bacteria > Bacillati > Bacillota > Bacilli > Caryophanales > Paenibacillaceae > Saccharibacillus > Saccharibacillus sp. WB 17. Next base: position 143,157 of record NZ_VPFK02000024.1, read on the forward strand.
GATCGGGGACGGGCGTAGCGCCCGCGGCCCCGCTTGAATTGAACGACGGTCAACAAAAAGCGCCGCCGATAGCTCTCCCATTGTAGCACTTCCCCCGCTTGAAGTCATCGCGCTCCTCCGAGTTCCGGCACAAAAAAAAGCCCCGAACGGCGGCAGCCGTACGGGACACTTTCGTGCATGGAGCCGGAAGCTTCATTCGGCCACGGCGGTGCGAATCCGATTGCGGCCGCTGTTCTTCGCTTGATACAACGCCATGTCCGCCCGGTAGAACAGCGACTCGACGCTGATCGTCGCATCTTCGCGCGCCCATTCGGCGACGCCGCAAGATACGGTCACGCCAGGCCGGGTCTCTTCTTCCACCGTACAGCGAATCCGCTCGGCTACGATCAGCGCTTCTTCGAGCGCCGTCTCGGGGAAGTACACGGCGAGTTCCTCGCCTCCCCAACGCGCCGACACGTCTGTCTCGCGGATCGAATGCACGACGATGCCGCTCACCTGCTGGAGAATGGAATCGCCGATCTGGTGACCGTACGTATCGTTCACCTGCTTGAAGCGGTCGATATCGATTACGAGCAGCGAACCTTTGGACCCTTCGAGCTGATGCGCATGAATGCGCTCGTCCAGATGCCGCCGCACGTGCAGGCCGGTCAGCGCGTCGCGGTTCGCCATGCGCTGAAGCTCGGCATGCAGCGTCGCGTTGCTCACGGCAAGGCCGATATGCGTCGACAGCATTTGCAGCAGCTTGAAATTTTCGTACGAAAAATAATGGTGTTCCCGCTGGGCCAGCAGCACCGCGCCCATCGCTTTGCCGTTGGAGATCAGCGGAGCGGCGATCATCGAACGCGCTTCGGCCAGCTCCATGAAGCGCGACGGCATGTCCGATTCCAAGTAGTCCGAGACGATCAGCGGTTCCTGGGTGCGCAGCACCGTGCCCCCGAATCCGTAATCCCGGCTGAACGAAGCGCCTTCAAGCTCGGGCAGACTGCAGGCCACGACGTCGAAGCGCTGCTCCGCCGGATTGTCCTTGATGATGCAGCAGTACTGCGCACGGAAAATGCCGACCAATTCCTGGATAGCAAAAGAAAACACGTCGCTGAGCTGAAGATTCTGGTTGAGCCGCTTGGTCAGTTCGTTGATCAGCAGCAGTTCCCGGATGAGCAGATTCGACTGTTCGTACAGCTTGGCGTTCTCGAACGCTTTGCCCGCGGTGTCCGCGATCATGCCAAGCAGGCGCGTATCGAGCCGGTCGGGCGGGAAATCGAGCGTAAAATGAAACACGCCGTAAATGCCCTGATGCCCGGCGAGCGGAAGCGCCGCTTCGATCCGTTCCGGATGGTCGGGCGCGGGAATGCGGGCCACTTCCACGCTGCCTTTCATGAACGCTTTGGTGCAAATGTCGGAGTCGTGCTGATTGAGCAAAAACGCCTGCAGCTGCGGATTCGAACTCTGGTAATCCTGGGTCATGAGCAGCTTGCAGCGGGCGGCGGGATGCAGAACGAGCACGATGCGCAGCAGTTCCTCCAGCACGCCGTCGACGTTAAATTTGTCGTACAGCCTGCGAACCATGCGAAACAGTGCCGAATCCCCGCCAAGCTCCGACGCTCCGGCCTGCCGCGTGTACAGCGTGTCATAGATGAACGAATACTCCAGCCGCTGGTAAAAGCACGTCCGAAAATGGGCAGCCGCCATTTCGACGACCCGCAGCATGCCGGCGGCTTCGTTTTGCGGTACCGCGCAGCCGAGCACGGCGAACACTTCGCCGCCGCTGCGCGTAAACACCGGAACGGCAAAACAGGCTTGTTCCCGCATATAGGCGCCTTGATGGCGATCGCCGGACACCTGCACCGGTTCCCGGCGCGCAAGCGACATCCAGCCGGCATGCTCCGATTGTTCCTTGAGACGGAGGATCAGCTCGGGACTGCCCGCGGCCGCTTCGCCTTCGTGACTGAACAAAAACCATTCCGCTCCCGGCGCCGATCCGGCGCTCTGGGCCTGCCATTCGGCAAAACTTTCTTTGAGCAAAGGTTCTATATAAGGGAAATCGGCCGTGCCTATATCCACGGACTGAATCCAGAACGACTGGTCGCCGCGGGATACGACGGGAAACAGCGCTTCTCCGACCTCGTCGCGCCGAATTTCTTCCACCGGGTTCTTCCCTGCGTGCTCGGACATAATTTCTCTCCTTTGCCGAAAACAATACCTGCCGCATTGCAAAGCCCGGGTTCCGCAAACCGAATACGTAGCGCATGCAAAAGCCGGGCTTATTCGCTTCTTCCAAATACCTTCCTCCTATACTACTCTTTTCGCCCCAGTTTTGCATCCTATTTTTCTTGAATTTCCGCCTTTTATTGGGTCTTTCGGCTCAAGCCTTTTTTTGTTTGAAAATTATGTGGATTTATTTGCTTTTTAAGCTTGACGGGTAAAGAGTTATCCTTTAGAATTTAGTGATGTATGAACGCCGGATACCTACGTATCCGGGTGTAACGGTGCGTCACCCTCACGCGTTTTGTTGCTATCGGGACAGCGGCTGAACTCTCCCGATATGAGTACGTTGATTCGTTTCTCTCTATATAGAGAAGAACGTCTCCGGCCTGCGTACGCGAAACAAAATACGGCGCACACGGTTCCCCGGCCATTACACATGACAAAGGAGTTTTTCCAATATGGCACGTTATACAGGCCCAAAATTCAAACTCAGCCGCCGCCTCGGTATTTCCCTGAGCGGTAACGGCAAAGATCTCAAGCGCAACTTCCCTCCGGGTCAGCACGGCGCTAACCAACGCAGAAAACAAAGCAACTACGGCATGCAGCTCCAAGAAAAGCAAAAGCTGCGCCACATGTACGGCCTGGGCGAGAAGCAGTTCCGTACGCTGTTCGCAAAAGCACAAAAAATGCAAGGCATCGCCGGCGAGAACTTCATGTTCCTGCTGGAAAGCCGTCTGGACAACCTCGTGTACCGTCTGGGCTTCGCCAACTCCCGCGCAGGCGCGCGTCAGCTGGTTGCTCACGGCCACGTAACGGTTAACGGCAAAAAAGTCGACATCGCGTCTTACGCGGTAAGCCTCGGCGACGTAATCGGTCTTCGCGAGAAAAGCCGCGGTATGGCTTCGATCAAAGAAGCTGTCGAAAACCGTTCGCACCTCGTTGCTTACGTCGAGTACAACGAAGCCGCTCAAGAAGGCAAATACATCCGTTTGCCTGAGCGTGCCGAACTGTCGCAAGAAATCGACGAGAAGCAAATCGTCGAATTCTACAACCGTTAATCGGAAGTCCGGCCCCAATACCCGCAAGCTTTGCAGCTTGCGGGTATTTTTTTATGCGCAAGTCGATGTTCGTCCCCTGTTCCCCCGGCCGCAGCACCTCCTCTTCCCTGGCCCTCCTCCCCATTTTTTGTGCTGTTTTTCTTGTTTTTATGCTATAATAAGCCCTGTTCAAAGGAGGAAGATACGCCAATGGCAGACGAAAACAAAATGCCCGAAAATAAACCTTCCGTCAAGAAAAGATCGTTTTTCCGCAAAACGCTGACCTTTTTCAAGTGGGTCGTCATTCTCGGATTTGCGATCGTTTTGTTTGGCGGAGGCGCGGCAGCGGGGTATGTGACCTCCATTCTCAAAGACGAGCCTGTTCGCTCCCGAGCTTCGATCGAACAAGCCATCGACGAGAACGCCATCACGGGCTTCGCTTATTTCCGGGACAGCGCCCCGATCGGCCAGCTGCGTACCGACGAAGACCGCAGACCGGTCGTGTACGAACAGATTCCGCAGACCGCGATCGACGCGCTGGTCTCGATCGAAGACAAAAGTTTCTATGAACATCCCGGTATCGATACCAAAAGCACGCTGCGTGCGGTCAAGCAAAAATTGCTGAACGAGTCGGTGCAAACCGGCGGCAGTACGCTGACGCAGCAGCTCGCGCGGCGCGTGTTTTTGAGTCTCGACAAAACGAACGACCGCAAGATCAAGGAAATCCTGCTCTCCCTGCGGATGGAACGTTTCCTGTCCAAAGAAGAGATCATGACGGCTTACCTGAACAAGATGCCGTTCGGCAAAGGGTCCGCCGGCTACAATCTGTTCGGCATCAAGGCGGCGGCCAAAGGCATCTTCGGCCTCAGCGATCCGTCGCAGCTGAATCTGGCCCAGGCCGCTTACCTGTCGGGTCTGCCGCAGCTGCCGACGACGTATTCCGCTTTTGACAGCCGGGGCGGATTCAACGAAAAAGGGTTCAATAACGCCGTCAGCCGCCAGCATCGGGTACTGTCGAACATGCTGGAAGACGGCAAGATCACCCAGGGCGAATACGACGAAGCGCTCGCTTTCGATCTGCAGGGCTCGCTGTCGGGCAAAATGCCGAAAGCGTACGCGACGTATCCGTACCTGATGGCCGAAGTCGAACGCGAAGCGACGAAGATCATCATGACGCTGCAAAATCCGGGCGGGGACGCTTCGTCGGGCGAGAGCAGTTCTTCCTACGAGACGGCGAACCAACTGCTGCTGACCGGAGGCTACCGCGTCTACACGACGATCGACAAAGACATCTACAAAACGATGCGCGGCGTGGCGGAGAATCCGGCCAACTTCGGCGCCGCCGATCCGGGCGGGCTGCCGCAGCAGCTCGCGGCCAGCCTCGTCGACCAGAAGACCGGCGCGGTGCTCGGCATGATCGAAGGCCGCAGCTTCGACACGCTGGAGATGAACCTCTCCACGCAGATGAAGCGGCAGCCGGGTTCGGCGATGAAGCCGATCGCGGCTTATCTGCCGGCGCTCGACAACGGCACGATCCAGCCGGCGAGCGTCGTCGACGACGCGCCGATCATTTTGGCGACCGGCTCGACGTTCCATATTCCGAAAAACGCCAACGGACGGTATCAGGGACTGGTTACGGCGCGTTATGCGCTGAACCAATCGCTGAACACGATCGCGCTCAAGCTGTTCAACGAAAAGGTCGGCATCAAAGACGCGTGGGCTTTCGCCAAGAAGCTGGGCATCACCACGATCGCCGACAGCGATTATAAAGCGCAGACCGGCGTGCTCGGCGGCATGAGCCAGGGCGTCACGGTCAAGGAAATGACCGGGGCCTATGCCGCGATCGGCAACGGCGGCGAATTCAATCCGACGTACATGATCGAGAAGATCGTCGACTCCAAAGGCAATATCGTCTACAAGCATCAGGTCAATCCGGATCGGGTCTTCTCCAAGCAGACGGCTTATCTGATGACCGACATGCTGGAGAGCGTCGTCAGCGACGGCACGGGCGACGCTTCGAACGGAAGCATTCCCGAGCTGTTCAATTCGTACGGAGAGATCGCCGTAGCCGGCAAAACGGGTTCGACCCAGGATTACGGCGACGTCTGGTTCATGGGCTACACGCCCGACCTGGCGCTCGGCGTCTGGGCCGGTTACAACCAGCCGGTCAATACGATGAACGACGACAAAGGCCGTGCCCGAATTCTATGGGCGACGATTATGAACGAAGTCAACGCGCGCAAGCCGGAGCTGTTCCCGACCAAAACGTTCGCGGAACCGGAAGGGATCGTCACCCAGACCGTATCCGGCTTCAGCGGCAAGCTCCCGACCGAATTGACGGTACAGTCGGGCAAGCTGGTCACGGACATTTTCAACGAAAAATTTGTGCCGACCGATTACGACGACGGTCTCGTCCAGGCCAAATATATTATCTATAACGGCGTCAACTACGTGCCGCACGCGGAAACGCCGGACGACATGGTGCTGGACAAAGTGACCGTTAACCGCGAGAAGCCGATCAACGAGCTGATTCTTGAGCTGCAGAACGCGCTCTCCAAGATGAGCAACGGCCAATCGCTCGATTATTACATTCCCGCGGATGCGGGCGTCGACATGCCCAAAGAAGTGGACCCGCGAACGGACGACGGCTATGCTCCTTCCGCTCCCGTCAACGTCTGGATGGACAACTCCGGCACGGAGATCGCGTTCACCGCGAATCCGGAAAACGACGTCGTCGGCTACCGGTTGTACAGCTCCTGGGACGGCGGAAGTTCGTTCCAGCGCGCAGGCAGCGTTCGCACGGGCGAATTCCTGCAATTCCGCATCTCGCCAAGCTCCGCCACGCATTACGTGACGGCCGTCGACGTCTCGGGCAACGAATCGTCGCCGAGCCGGATCGTCGGAGCGGCCGTCCAGGCGCCGCCGCCCGTGAACGATACGCCGGACCCGGTGCCTAGCGTGCCGGAAGAAGGCGCAGCGGTCGAAGGCATCGTCGTGCCAAACGACGTGATCGAAGAACCGGCGGCCGAGACGCCGGAAGAGCCGATCGAAGAAGAACAGCCGATCGGCGAACTCGGAGACGGCACGGCCGAGCCGGAAGCACCGCCGGAAGCGCCGGCCGAAGCCGAGACGCCGCCTGCGGAAGCCGAGCAGCCGGAAGTGCCGGCCGCCGTTACGCCGCCGGTAGAACCGCGCCAGCTTCAAGGCAACGGTTCGGCCAGTGGAGCAAGGCTCGGTTGGCAGAAGTCGGAAGGCGCGACTTCCTACACCGTGTATTACAGCACGTCGGCCGGAGGCCCTTACAACGTAATCGGAACGACGGCTTCGGCTTCGTTCTCGTATACGCTGGAGGCGCCGTACGCGGCATGGTTCAAAGTGTCGGCTTCCAATGAAGCCGGCGAATCGGCCCAGTCCGCGGCCGTGAGCGTGGCCAGTCCGTAACGGACCGGCTGCGATTGCCCGGCCGCAGGAGCAAGCTTCACTCCTGCTCCCTTTCCCTTCATATGAATACCAAACGAACGCAAAAACACGAACGCAAAAACCCCCGGATACCGCAGCAGCGGTATCCGGGGGTTTTGTTATGCGCGTTGCAGCCGGCGCCTGCCGGCCGCAAGGCGGCTCACTGTCTTATTCGCTCGCTATCTCTCGTCCAATCGAATCGCTACCTCTTCCGCCCGCCAGCCGATCTTGTCCGCCGCATTAAGCCTCGTCCCAACGTTCGAGGATGCCGGCCGCGATCGCGAACGAACGGGCCGAAGCGGTCCGGGTGAACTCGGCGAAGCTTGCGGGCGCTTCGCCGTTGGCCCGATCGGACATCGAACGCAGAATGACGTGCGGCAGGTCGTTCATACGGCAGACCTGGCCGACCGCCGCCCCTTCCATTTCGGTGCAGAGTCCGCCGAAGTCATCGCGCAGACGCCGGACGTCGTCGCGATCCGCGATAAAGCGGTCGCCCGAGAGCACCCGCCCTACCCGGAAGGAAGCGCCTTCCGCCCGGCACGATCGTTCGGCCAGCTCGATCAACCGGCGGTCGGCCGGAAAGATCGATTCGGCGTGAAACGGAATCTCGCCCGGCGCATAGCCAAGCGGCGACACATCCATATCGTGCTGCCGGCTGTCGGCAGACACGACGATGTCGCCGATCCGGAGTTCCGGATGCAGCGCCCCCGCCACCCCGGTAAAGATCAGCGCCTGCACGCGAAACTCGCTGATCAGGATCTGCGCGGCGGCCGCGGCGTTGACTTTGCCGACTCCGCTGCGGCAGACGACGACGTGCCGGCCGCGGAACATGCCTTCCGTATACATAATGCCCGCCGCCTTCCGGCTGCGGGCATGCTGCATTTCGTCAAGCAGAAGCCTGATTTCTTCGTCCATCGCGCCCATCAGGGCGATCGGACGGATCGTGTTGTCCATCGGCGCCTAGTCGTTCAAGCGGGCGACGGACAGACGGAGAATCGTTTCGTGCGGCAGAATGACCTGCGCGTTTTCGACGTTCTCTTTTTTCATCAGCTTCGTCAGCAGGCGCATCGCGACCGCGCCGATATCGTACATCGGCTGGGCGACGGTCGTCAGCTGCGGGCGAACCATCGAAGCCATACGGATATTGTCCACGCTGATGATCGAGAAGTCGTCCGGCACTTTATAGCCTTCGTCCTGCACGCTGTGGATCGCGCCGATCGCCATCTCGTCCGTTGCGGCGAAGATTGCGCTCGGTTTGCGTTTGAGGCCGAGGAAATATTTCATCGCTTCCACGCCCGATTCGTACCGGTAGTTGCCGATGCGGACCAGATCTTCCTGGTACTCGATACCCGCTGTTTCCAGCGCGCGTTTGTATCCCTGGAAGCGCGAGTAACCGTTGGCCGGATCCTGCAGCGTGCCGCTGATCATCGCGATTTCGCGGTGCCCGTGACGGACCAGCGTGCTGACCGCGTCGAACGCCGCCGCTTCGTGGTCGATGTCGACAGCCGGAATCGTACCGTTTTCATCTTTGGTTGCGCAAAGAACGATCGGAACCGAAGCCGTCTGGAAAGCCTGGACATGATCTTCGGTAATCGTTCCGCCCATGAACAGCAGGCCGTCGACCTGTTTCTCCAGCAGCGTGTTGATGACGCGAATCTCTTTGTCTTTTTTCTTATCGGCGTTGCACAAAATGATATTGTAATGGTACATGTTGGCGATATCTTCGATGCCGCGCGCGATCTCGGCGAAAATCGAATTGGAAATATCGGGAATGACTACCCCGACCGTCGTCGTCTTCTTGCTTGCAAGGCCGCGTGCAACCGCATTCGGACGATAGCCCAAACGTTCGATCGCTTCGTAGACTTTCTTGCGGGTCTGCGGCTTTACGTTCGGGTTGTTGTTTACGACCCGCGAAACCGTGGCCATCGATACGCCTGCTTCGCGTGCCACATCATAAATAGTTACCGTCACATCTGTTCTCTCCATTGCCAGTAAATTTTTCAATCATGTTTCAATGAATTACATTCAAGCTTTCATTAGTACCATGATACGATAAATTTGCTTAGTGCGCAATGTTAACGCTTCACTTTTTTCCAAAAAAGGCGGCTGTCCTAGGACAGCGCCTCCTGCAAAGCGGAAGAAGTGATGCGGGAATGCGAAACGTTCCAAACCGCCCGGCCTTCCTTGAGCAAAATCGCCTGCGGCGACGCATGCTCCACCCCGAGGCGGTCCGCGGCTTCAAGCGATACCGGACGGTCTTCCACGACATGGATCAGCGCGTAGGAAGCGTCCGGATTCGGCGAACCTTTCAAATAGCTCTGCGCTTGCGCATAGGCTCCGGCACTGATCGGGCAGCGCGTGCTATGCTTGAACAGCAGCACCGGCTTCTCCTGCGACTCGCGAATAACGGCTTCCAGCTGCTCGCTGGTCGTGATCTGGTTAAAAGTAGGCATGATGATGCGGTCTCCTCCCGGTTCTGCGAATCTGGGCACCTGTCATTGTCCATACAAGTGTCAATTTTCAGTGTATCAATAGGGTAAATCGAAGTCAAAAGTGCTCAAAACATACCGCTTCCTTCAAGCCGGCGAAAAACGCAGCTCCTGTCCGTCTACGACCACTTTCTCCGTCAGTTGGGCCAGACTGCATTCGATCTCCGTCATCCAAGACCGGTCTCCGACTCCCGCCGCGCAGCGGTACAAATCCAGCAGTGCGTTGATCCGGAGCATACACGTTTCCGTGATCTCCGCCTTGAACGCGTCTTTGGTATCCACTTCGCTGCACGTAAAGATCGTATACACGATATGGGCCAGCTCGTTAAAATCCGTGTAGTCCAATCCGTAACGGTCCCCGTCCAGCGGCAGGCTCTCCAGCAGCGTGGTCAGGTCGCGCTTCACCCAGTGCAGCACTTCTTCGTGTTCGCATTTCGGGCAGATCAGAACGGGCACGTTGTCAATGCTGACATGCTGTTTGTAATCGACGAGTCGAAAATCCAGGTCGTATCTTTGTCCGCATCCGCAATGCTCCAGCATCCAACAATCCCTCCACCTTGGATATAATATTCGCCGTATTCCGGCGTAAAAAGCCTGCCCATGCGCGGTAGGCGGCAAAAGAAAGGCTTCTGCAAATAGATTCGCTGCGCGTCACGCAAATTCCTGCTTGTTTTCCAAAATAATTAAGCGCTTTCAAAAAAACGTTTTACGTTTTTTTTCTCCGTTTTGCGGCTGACCTTCCGTCCTGTTACAATGAAAGAGGTTATTGGACCGCATAGACCCTTACGGAAAGGATCGGTGAATCTCCATGCGTCTTGAAGGAAAAAAAGTGATCGCTTTGGTCGACGAAGAATTCGAAGATCTGGAATTGTGGGTGCCCGTTTACCGGGTACGCGAAGAAGGAGCCGAAGTTCATCTGGCCGGCGCGGAAAAAGGCAAAACGTATATCGGCAAATACGGCGTCCCCGCCGAAGCGGAATACGGCTTCGACGAGTTGGACAGCGCCGATTACGACGGCATTCTTGTGCCGGGCGGTTGGGCGCCGGACAAGCTCCGCCGTTATCCGAAAGTGCTCCAGCTCGTTCGGGAGATGCACGAAGCCAAAAAGCCGATCGGACAAATCTGTCACGCCGGTTGGGTGCTGATCTCGGCCAAAATTCTGGACGGCGTGACGGTCACGTCGACGCCGGGCATTCGCGACGATATGGAGAATGCCGGCGCAATCTGGCAAGACGAGCCGGTCGTCGTCGACGGCCATATTATCTCGGCCCGCAGACCGCCGGATCTGCCGCCTTACGGCCTCGCGTTCTGCGACGCGCTGGCGAATTCGGCAGCCGGGAACTGAGCGGCGCCTCGTTCTGTTCCGGTTTTTGATTTTCGGTTTTCGTTATGCAAAAAAACCACCCCCGGATCGGGGGCGGTTTTTTTCGTTGCGGCTGCGCCGCATCAATCCCGCCGGGCCTTCACCTTACCGGCGTGACGTAGGCGGACAGCAGCCGCTCGATCTCGCCGGAGCGGCCGAGCCGGAAACACTGCCGGCCCGTGTCGCGCGCTTCGGCCGCCGACGTTTTCAGCACACGGTGCTTCACGCGCAGCAGCGACTGCGGCGACATGCTGAGCTTGCTGACGCCGAGTTCGAGCCAGATCGGGATCGCCCGCTCGTCGCCGGCCAATTCGCCGCAGACGCTCACTTCGATGCCGCGGTCGCGCGCCGCGTTCACGGTCATGCGCAGCATACGCAGCACAGCCGGATGGTACGGATGGTACATATGCGCGATCTGCTCGTTCATCCGGTCGACGGCCAGCACGTACTGCACGAGATCGTTCGTGCCGATGCTGAAAAAGTCGACTTCTTCGGCCAGCAGGTCCGCGATAGCGGCCGCCGCCGGCACTTCGATCATGATGCCGACCGGAATGTCCGCGTTATACGCTTCTCCCCGGTCGCCTAGCTGACCCATTGCCCGCTTCAGCAGTTCTTTGGCCTGCAGCACTTCGTCCACCGACGAGATCATCGGATACAGCACGCGCACGTCGCCGAAAGCGCTGGCGCGCAAAATCGCGCGCAGCTGCGTCAGGAACAGATCCGGCCGGTCCAGACTGATCCGGATCGCCCGGTAGCCGAGAAACGGATTGTCTTCTTCCGGCAGCGCGAAATAATCGAGCTGCTTGTCGCCGCCGATATCGAGCGTGCGGATAACGACCGGCTGGCCGGACGCCCGCTGCGCTATGCGGCGGTACACGTCGAACTGTTCGTCTTCGCTCGGGAATTCCGACCGGTCCATGTAGAGGAACTCGGTCCGGAAAAGCCCGACGCCCTGGGCGCCGTGCTTGAGCGACGTTTCCAGTTCGCGCAGCGAGCTGATGTTCGCGGCAAGCGTCAGATGCTCTCCGTCGCGGGTTACCGCATCGACTTCGGCCAACAGCTGCAGCTGCTCTTTTTTACGCTGAAGCTTGCGCTGTTTGTCCGCGTAGACGCGCTGCGTCTCTTCGTCCGGATCGATGAACAAGACGCCTTCGTCTCCGTCGATCACGAGCAGCTCGCCTGTCTGGAACGCTTCTTCGCGCTTGCCTTCGAGGCCCGCCACGAGAGGAATGCCCATCGCCCGCGACATAATCGCCGAATGCGACGTTTTGCCGCCGATCAGCGTCACGATGCCGAGCACATGCTGCGGATTGAGATGCACGAGCTGCGACGGAGACAGCTCTTTGGCGACCAAAATGTACGGCTGCGTGTCCGAAGGCAGTTTGATCTCGGGCGCGCCGAGCAGATGCTTGAGCAGGCGGTTGCCCACGTCTTTGATATCGGTCGCGCGCTCTTTCATGTACTCGTCGTCGAGCAGGTCGAACATGGTGACGAAGTGGTCGATCGCTTCCTTGACCGCCACTTCCGCCGCTTTGTACTGCCGCTCGATGATTCCTTTGATTTCGCTCATGAATACCGGGTCTTCGAGAATGGCCAGATGGGCATCGAAAATGCTCGATTCCTCCGGTCCGACCATTTCTTTGACCTCTTTTTTCATGTCTTCGATCTCGCAGCGGGACGTATGGATGCCTTCGGTCAGACGTTCGAATTCGCGCGTCAGATCGACCACGTCCATTTTCTGGTCCGGCACGTCCCATTCCCATGTCGGCAGAACGAAAGCTCTCCCGATCGCTACGCCGGGTGCGGCCCCGATACAGGTAATCATCGTCCTCCCCCTCCCGTTTCTCTATCTTTATCGTACAGCACGACCGACATGACCGAAGCCTGGCCTTTTTTGACCGCTTTGAACGGCGCAAAACTCCAGGAACGGACGCGGTCCGGATTCGTGATCAGCATCGGCGTCGCGAGCGATTTCGCTTTTTCCCGCAGCAGCGGCAGATCGAAACGGATCAGCAGCTGGCCGGGTTCCACGATGTCGCCGACTTCGACGAACGCTTTGAATGCCCCTTCGATATGCGACGTATCGATGCCGACATGCAGCAGCACGTCGATATCTTCGTTCGTCCGGATGCCGAGCGCGTGCTGCGTCGGATACACATGCAGCACCGTGCCCCCCACCGGCGAGACAAGCTCGTCTTTTTCCGGGAAAAAAGCGACGCCGTCGCCGACAAGTTTTTTGGCAAAAATCTGGTCCGGCACTTCGTCGAGCGGAATCATCCGGCCCTGCACCGGCGAAGCGAACAGCACATGGTCCAGCTCGCGGTCGATCAGCTTATTGATCTCTTCGCGGATCAGCTCGGAGTATGTGCCGAACACGACCTGGACGTTGCCGCCGCCGAGTCGGATCAAGCCCGCGGAACCAAGCGATTTGAGCGCGTGTCCGTCGATCTTCCGGTCGCTTTTGACCGTCAGGCGCAGGCGGGTGATGCAGGCCTGTACCTGCACGATGTTATCCCGGCCGCCGAGCGCCTGCAAAATGAGCGGCGCGCGGTACGGGATATTGCCGGCCCAGTCTTCGAGCGTCGAGCCTTCTTCCCGGCCCGGCGTCGGAATCTGGAATTTGCGGATCGCCCAGCGAAACAGTACATAATAGCCGAGGCCGTAAACGATACCGATCGGGATCAGCAGCCAGCCGTTCGTGGACAGATGGAAATTGAGCACGAAATCGATCAGGCCGGCCGAATACGAGAAGCCGTGATGAATATCGAGCGCGTACGTCAGCCACATGGCGAAGCCCGCAAGCACGGCATGCAGCGCGAACAGGAACGGCGAAGCGAACAGGAACGCGAATTCGATCTGTTCCGACACGCCGGTCAGCAGGCAGACGAGCGCGGCGCGGACAAACGTTTTGCGCACTTTGGGCTTCAAGTCTTCGCGCGCTTCGTGAATGACGGCCATCGCGGTCGCGGGCAGCGCAAACATCATGATCGGGAACAAGCCCGCCATGAACAGCCCCGCGGTCGGATCTCCGGCAAAAAAGCGCGGCAGATCGCCCTGCACGACCATGCCGGATGCCGTCTCGTACGAACCGAACTGGAACCAGACGACATTGTTCAGCAGGTGATGCAGTCCGAAGGCCGACAGGACCCGGTATAAGATGCCGTAGACGAACAGGCCGAATCCGCCCGTCGACTGGACTTCGAGATGCATCAGATTGATCAGCGCCTGCAGCAGCGGCCCGATCGCAAGCATGGCAAAAGCGAACAGCGCCGACAGCAGTCCCATAAACAGCAGGACGAAGCGCGATCCGCCGAAAAACTGGATCGTTTCGGGAAGTTTGAGATCCTTGAAGCGATTGTACAGCGCCCCGGCGATCACGCCGAGCAGGATGCCGATCAGCGTCGTCGGCTGAATCTGCCCGCTCGCAAAATGATCGACGACGCGCTCGTAGATGGTCATGCCCATCAGCGCCGCCAGACCGGCATAGCCCGCCTGGTTGGCGAGCCCGAGCGCTACGCCCACGGCGAATAGATAAGGCAGATAGAGCAGTACGCCCGATCCGGCCACGTTTAACGCTTCGGACACGCCCGGAAGCCCCCATGCTCCCCAGGGAAGGCTGCCCGCGCTGAGCAGGATGGCCGCAGCGGGCAGAACCATCGTCGGGATCATCACGGCCCGTCCAAGCTGTTGAAGCGAACCTAACCAATTCAAAGATGCCCCTCTCCTCTCTTCTTTCAAATGGTAAGCTTTGAGGAAAGGTTTGTCAAAGGATTCGGGGCGTTTTTTCGCCGTGGGAAAAAGCTCTTCCGATTGAACGGAAAAGCCTTTGGAACCGGGCCTTCCTGTTCGGGAAAAAGCTTGTGCAAACGGCGGGGAGAAGTTCGCCGCGATCGCTCCCTGCGTCCGGCAAGCCGGATGCTACAGAAGTGACGCAGAAACGAGAAAAACGGTACCTGGCGATCCAAGATCGCCGGGCACCGTTTCGGATACAAGCCGGATAAGAAGGGGCCGGACTGCCGGGCGCGGCCAAGCCGCATTATCCGAACGTTGCGCGCCCTTGCGCGTCCGCAACGAACAAGCTCAGCGGCGGGAACCGGCGCCGGTTACGGCGTCTTCGACCTTGATGCAGCGGTCCATAATGACGGTCAGACCGGCGTCGCCGGCAATGTCGGCCGCTTCGTCGCTGAACACGCCGGACTGGAGCCACAGCGTCTTGGCGCCGACTTCGACCGCTTCGCGGGCGACGTCGGCGCAGAACTCGCTGCGGCGGAACACGTCGACGATGTCGATCGGCTCGGGCACGTCGGCAAGCGAAGCGTAGCACGTCTCGCCGAGAATTTGCTGCCCGGCGGCGGCCGGGTTCACCGGGATGATGCGGTAGCCGCGCGACTGCATCGCGTGCGACACCATGTACGAGGTCCGGTCCGGCTTGTCGGACAGGCCGACGACCGCGATATTGCCCGCCGCTTGCAGCAGCGTGCCGATCTGTTCACGGCTTGGATTTTGAAAAGGCATGGGGTTGTCCTCCTTGGGTCCTGGGATAAGCTTTCGCTTATTCTTTTACCCATTCCACGTTCGCGCCAAGCGCGATCATGTCATCGAAAAAGCCCGGATACGATTTGGCGACGTGATGCGCGTCGGTAATCGTGATCGGCTGCTCGGCGCGCAGGCCGACGATCGTCAGCGCCATAATCACGCGGTGATCGTAATGCGAGTCGATGCGAACGCCGCCGGCTACGCCCTGCGGACGTCCGTGCACGATGATCTCGCTCTGCGTCTCTTCCACGTCCGCGCCCGCTTTGCGCAGCTCGTTCAGGTAGTCGGTAATACGGTCGCATTCCTTGTAGCGCAAATTTTCCACATTATAGAAGCGCGAAGTACCTTCCGCGAACACGGCCGCCGCCACCATCGCCAGCACCGCGTCGGTAGCCGCGTCGCCGTCGAATTCGACGGCTTGAAGCCGGCCTGTGCCGCGCACGACCGCGATATCGTGCTCGTGCGTCAGCGGCGCTTCCATCAGGCGCAGCACGTCGACGACGGCGCGTTCGCCCTGCTTGCTGTGCACCGCCAGGCGGCGCACCGTCACGTCGGACGGCAGCACGGCAGCCGCGGACAAGATCGCCGCGGAGCCGGGGTAATCGCCCTGCACGGCATAGTCGCCGGCCCGGTAAGCCTGCCCGCCCGGCACGCGGAACAACGAGTAGTCCGCGTTCGCTTCGACCGTAATGCCGGACTGCTCAAGCACTTCGAGCGTCTGGCCGACGACGACTTTGGACTTCAGGTCGCCGGTGACCGTAATCTCGCTGTCTTCTTCGAGCAGCGGAGTCAGGAACAGCAGCGCGCTGAGATACTGCGAGCTGACTTCGCCCGATACGGTAATCGCGCCGCCCCGGACCGGTCCCTTGACGGTGATCGGCAGCCGGCCGCCGTTATCGTCGATCTGCGCGCCCATCTGGCGCAGCGCTTCGATCAGGTCGTCATGCGGGCGCTTGCCGAGCGAATCGGGATACGTATTGACGAAATGTACGTCGTCTGACAGCGCGGAGATCGCCAGCAGGAAGCGCAGCACCGCGCCCGCGTTGCCGACGTTCAGTTCGGCCGTCCGCTTGGGATTCCGGCCGAAGCCGGTAATGACGATTTTCTCGTCGTCTTCTTGCAGTTCGGCTCCGAGTTCCGCGATGCAGCGGCGCATCGCGTCGCTGTCTTCGCTGTGCGCGGGAAAGCGCACGGTGCTGGTGCCGTCCGCCAGAGCGGCGGCGAGCAGGTAACGGGTCGTATAGTTTTTGGAAGACAGCGCTTCGATCGCGCCTTCCAGTTTGTCGGTGCGTCTGACGATCACGTCCATAACAATTCTCCTCCGGGCTTGTCTATTTGGATTTGACACAAGTTTTTGATATTGGCTATCATGAACATATCCCAACCGAAAGGCAGGAAAGCCATGAATCCCATTGCACAGATCGAACCTTCGGAACTTCGCGAGCGGGTCGAACGGGGCGAAGCCCCGCTGATGATCGACGTGCGAGAACCCGAAGAGGTGGCCCAGGGCATGATCCCCGGCGCCGTCCATATTCCGCTCGGCCAACTGGCCGGACGACTGGACGAACTCGACCCCGATCGCGAGACGGTCTTTATTTGCCGCAGCGGTTACCGCAGCGAACGCGCCTGCGAATATCTGGAGCAGTCCGGATTCGACAAGGTCGTCAATATGTCCGGCGGCATGCTCGCCTGGAACGAAGAATAGATCGACGATCCAACAGGAGCCTTCGGGCTCCTTTTTTGTCTATTATACCACGGTCGCTTGTTGTCGTTCAACAATTAGACGCTGTGCAGCGTTAAAATATCGTATTCGGCCGGATGCGGCTTATTCGGTTTATATCCGACACTTGCCAGGTTCATGTCCCGCACTTGTCGGGCTTATGTACAACAAAAGCGGCGCAGGGCTGTCTCGAGAGACGGCCCCCGCCGCTTGGTTCATCGGGCAAATTCCCTTGCGGGCGTTTGCGAACGATTATTGGTTTTTCGTGCCCGGCAGATCAAGCGTGCCGTTGTCGAGGTCAAGCCACTCGTGGTGGAAGACGCCTTCTTTGTCCACTCTCTTGAACGTGTGGGCGCCGAAGTAGTCGCGCTGCGCTTGCAGCAGGTTCGCCGGCAGACGCTCCGTGCGGTAGCTGTCGTAGTACGCCAGCGCGCTTGCGAAGCCCGGAACCGGGATGCCGTTCATGACCGCCGAAGCGATCACTTTACGCCACGAATCCTGGTAGTTCTCGATGATGTTCTTGAAGTAATCGTCGAGCAGCAGGTTCGCGAGTTCGCCGTTTTTCTCGTACGCGTCCTTGATGTTTTGCAGGAACTGCGAACGGATGATGCAGCCGCCGCGGAAGATCATGGCAATGTTGCCGTACTGCAGATCCCAGCCGTACTCGTCGGAAGCGGCGCGCATTTGCGCGAAGCCCTGCGCGTACGAGACAATTTTGCTCGCGAACAGCGCTTTGCGCACGTTCTCGATAAACTCGGCGCGATCGCCCGAGAAAGCTTCGGTCTTCGGTCCGCTGAGCACTTTGCTTGCTGCTACGCGCTCGTCTTTCATGGCGGACAGGAAACGCGCGAACACGGATTCCGTAATCATGGACAGCGGAACGCCGAGATCGAGCGCGCTTTGGCTTGTCCATTTGCCCGTGCCTTTTTGGCCGGCGGAGTCGAGGATCACGTCAACCATCGGTTTGCCCGTATCCGGATCTTTTTGCGAGAAGATGTCGGTCGTGATCTCGATCAGGTAGCTGTCGAGTTCGCCCTTGTTCCATTCGCTGAAAATGTCGTGCAGCTCGTCCGTATCGGCGCCGACCACGTCTTTGAGCAGGTGGTACGCTTCGCCGATCAGCTGCATGTCGCCGTACTCGATACCGTTGTGCACCATCTTCACGTAGTGGCCTGCGCCGCCCGGTCCGATGTAGGTGCAGCAAGGTTCGCCGTCCACGTGGGCCGAGATTCCGGTCAGAATCGGCTCGACCAGCTCATAAGCGCTTCTCGGTCCGCCCGGCATGATCGCAGGGCCTTTGAGCGCGCCTTCTTCGCCGCCCGATACTCCCGTGCCGATAAAGCGGAAGCCTTTGCCTTCAAGGTCTTCGCTGCGGCGCTGCGTGTCCGGGAAGTAGGCGTTACCGCCGTCGATGATGATGTCGCCCTGATCCAGGAACGGAATCAGCTGCTCGATCGTCGCGTCCGTCGCGGGACCCGCTTGAACCATGATCAGGATTTTGCGCGGCACTTCAAGGGATTGAACGAATTCTTCCACCGAGAACGTACCGACCAGGTTTTTGCCTTTGGCTTCCTCGACCAGATCGTGGGTCTTCTGCGGGGAGCGGTTATATACCGAGACGGTAAAACCTTTGCTTTCGATATTGAGCGCCAGATTTTTGCCCATGACGGCAAGGCCGACTACGCCAATTTGCTGTTTCGACATTTTAGGTTCTCCATCCTTTGCGTATGAAATAGGGTTGCAATAATTTTCATTGTACTCGTTTTGTTTAGTAAAGTGAAGTCCTCGGAATTCCCCTTCATCAAGCCTTCATGCTGTGTTCCGCTTGCTTGAGTCCTTCGGACTCGTGCTATAATGGCCGTTGAATCGCTTGCGGGTTCCTCCGGGAACCGCCCGACGAAAGGAGCCACAACATGAACGTTCAAGGTTTTCTCGAAAAAGATTTTGCAGTATTCGAAATAGAGGGGCTGCAGCCCCGCATGGACGCGCTGATCGCGAACGTGCGGCCGAAGCTGGACGAACTGGGCCGCGGTATCGCGCCGTTCCTGTCCGCGCAGTGCGGCGAAGAGATGTACCCGCACGTCGCCAAGCACGCCCGCCGCACCGTCCACCCGCCGAACGATACGTGGGTCGCGTGGGCGACGAGCAAACGGGGTTACAAAGCGCTGCCGCATTTTCAGGTAGGGCTGTTCGCCGACTATCTGTTCATCGTCATGGCCGTCATCTACGAAAGCCCGAACAAAACGGTGCTGTCCCGGGCGCTGCGCGCGAACGAGAGCGAAGTGCTTGATCTCGTCCCGGCCGGAATGCAGAGCGAATTTTACTGGTCGGTCGATCATACGAAGCCGGGCGGCGTAAAGCATTCGGAGCTCGGCCGCGAAGGACTGCGCTTGATCGCCGACCGCCTCGCGACCGTCAAGCAGTCCGAAGTGCTGTGCGGCCGCTTTTTGCAAAAGGACGATCCCAGGCTCCAAGACGGCGACACGCTTGCGCGGACGGTCGAAGACACGTTCGAGACGCTGCTGCCGCTGTACCGGATGGCTTTTTGACCTTTTGGATGGGATGAAAAAGAAAATCGACGAACCGCGGCTTCCGCTCATGGGATACATGGACGGAAGCCGCTTTTTCGTGCGCTGCCTGGCTTGTGCTTGCGAAGTTACATGCCTTTGAACGAACCGCCGTTGACCGGATATTCCGCGCCCGACGCGTATTCCGCCCGGTCCGAAGCGAGGAAGACGATCATCGACGCGATGTCTTCGGGCTGTCCGATCCGGCCGACCGGAAGCTCGCGCACCTCGTCCACGAAAAAGTCGATCACTTCGTTTTTCGGCTTGTCGAACTTTTCCGAGATCGCGTCGATCATCCCGCCCGGCTGATCCCAGATATTCGTATGCGTCGGCCCCGGGGAGACCGTATTGACGCGGATGCCCTGTTCGCCGAATTCCAGCGACAGCGCTTTGCCTACGCTGAGCAGCCCTGCCTTGAACGCCGAATAGTCGACGGACATCGGCTGCGGCTGGCGCGCGTCTTCCGAAGCGACGCTGAGAATGACGCCTTTGCCCTGCTCCGCCATATGCGGAATAGCCGCCCGCGACGTGCGCACCATGCTCATCAGATTGTTGAGATACGTCTCTTCCCACTGCTCGTCGGTCGTCCCGAGAAACCCGTCCAGCCGCGAATGGGAAATGCCCGCATTGTTGACGAGCACGTCGATGCGCCCGAACTTCGCGATCGCCGCTTCGACCAGTCTCTTCGGTCCTTCCGCCGTGCTCAGGTCCGCTTCCACGGCCAGCACCCGGTCTTCTTCGCCCAGCTCCCGGATACGTTCGGGATGACGGCTCGCGCCGACTACGTTTGCTCCTTCTTCGAGAAACAGCTTCGCCGTCGCCAGGCCGATGCCCGAACTTGCCCCCGTTACGATTACGACTTTGTTTTGCAAATTCAACTGCATGCCGCCTGCCTCCTCTTCGTGTTTGCTTTCACCTTTCTTACTTTAACCGTTTGGCGCGATTTTAATCCGCGGCGGGGCGCGGGGAGGCTTGGTCGCGGGGCAGCGAAAAAAAAAGCCGCCCGGAAAGGGCGGCTTCGGCTTGGCTTCGGCGGGTCGGGCGAATCCGTATCACGCTATTTGCGTCCCGGGGCGCTTTTGGGCAAACTAACGAATCGTCACAACGCTATTGGCGCATAACAGGCCCAAAACGGCCCCGGCACGGCGAATAACGATAGCACGATTCGTTAGAATCGCGAAAAAGGCCTAATAACGGCAAATAGCGATAAGAGGATTCGTTGGGCCGCGCGGACGGGGCAATCTGCCGAATGCCGGCGCTGCCAAGCCTATCCGTCCCTGTCCGCTCTCGCCCCCGCCCTCAGACGGCCCGAGTCCGGCGCGACGACCAGGCGATCGGCGCATGGATGACGAGCAGCAGCGCCATCGAAATGGCGCTCGCCCAGAACGGCGCCTGCGGACCGATATGGTCCCAGGTCCAGCCGCCGGCCAGCGGGCCGAGCACGGTGCCCGCGCCCTGCAGCGTCAGGAAGACGCCCCAGATCGCGCCGCGCTCTTTCTCCGGCACGAGCTGCGCGAGCAGCGTGTTCCAGGCGGGCAGAATCATGGCGAAGCCGACGCCGGCCGTCAGGACGAAGCACCAGACGAGCGACATCGTGTGCGTCGAAGCGAGGCCCGCCAGCGCGATCACGGCCATCAAGAAGCCGATATGCAAAAACCAGCGGGTGCCGAACCGGTCGACGAGCTTGCCGGCCGGAATGAGCCCGACGACGGCGACGCCTCCGCCCACGATCAGCAGCAGATTGAACTGCCCGGCCGTCATGCCGAGTTCGTTGCGGATATACATCGCAATGACCGGCGACAGGATGCCGATTGCGAACGACTGGAGAAACATCGCCGGGTACAGCAGCGGCGTGAGCTTGAGCGCGAGCAGCGCCCGGATCACTTTGCGGACGGAATAGACCGAGCGGATTGCCCGGCGCTTCACGACGCGGCGGACGCGGCTGGGCATCGACAGATGGATGCGCGGACGGCGCGCGAGCCGCGGAGCGACGCTGCGCATTCTGCGCGGCAGCAGCAGCGCGGCGGACGTGACGAGCGCCATGACGAACACCAGCACCCAGAAGATGACCCGGTACGAATCGCCGATCAGCAGGTTCGAGATCAGCGGCCCCGCTCCCGTTCCGGCAAGCGTGGCGATCTGGATGATGCCCATGCGCGAGCCGGTATCGCCGGTCGCTTCGGCTTCCATGCTGATCGTGCTCATGACGACCGGCCAGATCGGCGCCGTGCCGATTCCGAGCAGCGTGCAGGCGACGATCAGCGAAGGGCCGGTCATCGAGAAAGCGATCACGACGACGGCTGCCCATGACAGCAGCAGCCCGGCCGCGATCGTGCCGCGCAGTCCGACGTGCTCGGCCATCCAGCCGGCGGGGCTGCGCAGCACGTTTTCGCCCACGTACTGGAGCGAAAAGGCCAGGCTGATCGTAAGGGCCGGAAGCCCCAGCGCATCGTTCATGTAGACGGGCAGCACGGTGACGAACAAAGCGCCTTTTACGAATTCGGTCAAAAAGACGATAATGAATAAGCAGGAAAACAACGAAAAAAATTTGGGCTTGGACTGCGGGACGATTAACCGCTCTTTCATCATATTCCCCTTTCGAGCCGTCCGCCTTCCTAAAGCAGTCGGCCTCTCCACACGCGGCGCCTGCGCGGCGCCGCCTCTTCGGTCTGTCTCTATCGATCTTCTGCCATTATATCGGCTGAACCCTCGGGAAGTCTAACAGGCCCGCCGATCGATAGACGTCTTTTTCCCGCGCCGCCCCCGCACCGACGTTCCTGCCAAATGCATCCTTGCAATCCCGCCCCGTTTTGCTATACTCAGTTTGTTTGATTTTTTCATAAGTGCTTCAACATACTCTACGCACACGAAAGGTTGTGACAACCCTAATGGATCATGCTCGTACTCCGCTTTTTACCGCCCTCAAACGGCACGCGGACCAAAATCCGGTACAGTTTCACATTCCAGGTCACAAGAAAGGAATGGGGATGGACCCGGAATTTCGTGAATTTATTGGGGAAAACGCCCTTTCCATAGACCTGATCAATATCGCTCCCCTCGACGATTTGCATCAGCCGACCGGCGTGATCGAAGAAGCTCAGCAGTTGGCTGCGGACGCCTTCGGCGCTACCCATACCTTCTTCTCCGTCCAGGGCACGAGCAGCGCGATCATCACGATGATCCTGTCCGTCTGCGGGCCGGGCGACAAGATCATCGTGCCGCGCAACGTGCACAAATCGATTCTCGGCGCGATCATCTACGCCGGCGCCAAGCCGGTGTTCATCGCGCCGGAACGCGATACGAACCTCGGTATCGACCACGGCATCACGACAAGCTCCGTGCGCAAAGCGCTCAAGCTGCATGCCGACGCCAAAGCGCTGCTTGTCATCAATCCGACGTATTACGGCGTCTGCGCCGATCTGCAGCAGATCGTGGCGCTGTCGCACAGCTACGGCGTGCCGGTGCTCGTCGACGAAGCGCACGGCGTGCTGATCCATTTCCACGACCAGCTGCCGCTGTCGGCCATGCAGGCGGGCGCGGACATGGCCGCGACGAGCGTGCACAAGCTTGGCGGCTCGATGACGCAAAGTTCCGTACTGAACGTGAACACGAGAAACGGGTACATCAACCCAAAACGGGTACAGACGGTCATCAGCATGCTGACGACGACGTCCACCTCGTACATCCTGCTCGCGTCGCTCGATACGGCGCGCCGCCAGCTTGCGCTGAACGGTTACGCGATGGCCGAACGCGCGCTTGATTTCGCCGACTACGTGCGCAGCGCCGTGAACCAGATCGAAGGCTTGTACTGCTTCGGCGAGGACATCATCGGCAGCGAAGCGACGTACGATTACGACCCGACCAAGATCACGATCCAGGTCCGGCATCTGGGCATCACCGGCTACGAAGCCGAGAACTGGCTGCGGGACAACCATAACATCGAAGTCGAAATGAGCGACATGTATAACGTCCTGTGCCTCATCACGGCCGGAGACAGCGAAGACACGATCCGCATCCTGCTGAACGCGCTGCGCGAAATGTCCGAAGATTTCCTCAATCAGGGCAAAGAAGTCAAAGAGCTGGTCGTCAAGATTCCGGACATCCCGCATCTGGCCATCCTGCCGCGGGACGCGTTCTACGGCGAGACCGAGTCGATTCCGCTGAAGGATTCCGCGGATCGCATCATCGCCGAATTCATCTACGTCTATCCGCCGGGCATTCCGATTCTGCTGCCGGGCGAAGTTATCTCGCAGGACAATATCGACTACATCGTCGATCACGTCGAAGTCGGCCTCCCGGTCAAAGGACCGGAAGACCGCAGCGTACAGTTCGTCAAAGTCATCGTCGAACCGGGCGCAATCCGCTAAACGCAAAACCGCAACAGAAAAACCGCAATACCCGATTCGTCGCAAGCCCGATCCGGCACAGCACGTTTTTCCGTCCGCTTCCGAAGCGGAACCCGATGCAGATTCATGCGGCCGGCCCAAGCGAACAAGCGCCTTCTCGGCGTTTGGCGCTTGGGCCGGCTTTTTCTTGCCCGAAGCCGTCTCGTCGTCTGGCACTTCGGCCAGCCTTTTCTCGCGCAGCATCGCCGAACGCGCTTCTCCCTTACGCGTCAGCGCAGACACGACAAAAAGGATGTCCCCGATCGGGAACATCCTCTGGAGTCGGCTTCAGGCTTCAGACTTCGCGCCGTCTGCCCAAGAGCCAAGCTCCGCTTACTCTTCGCCTTGTGCCGCGACGAGTTCGTTGTAAGCCGCTTCGACTTTGGCCCATTCTTCTTCTTCCTCGATGTTGACGAGCACGGTCTCCCCGTCTTCTTCTTCGAGGCGCAGAATGAAACCGTCCGCTTCCGGATTGTTGCGCTCCAGCAGCAGGGCGTAGACGTCTTCGCCCACGTCGAAAGTCTGCACGAGCACCATTTCTTTCTCGTTGCCGTCTTCGTCGCTGAACGCGACTACGATTTCTTCGTCTTCGCTATGGTCATGACCGGCATGATCCCCGTGTGCATGATTGTGGTTATGTTCGTGTTCGCTCATTGTGGTAAAACCCCGTTTCCTACGGCGTATGCGCCTGACGCATGTACGCCCCAAAATTTAAAGCACACCGCTTATCCTACCACTTCGCCCTGTAGAGGTCAATTTGAGAAACGCGCCCGCAATCAGTCGACGGCGTTGATCGTTTTTTGCGCGACCATCGAGTAGGCTCCGCCGCTTTTTTTGATATAAAACTCGACGTAATACTTGCCTGCCCGGCTAAAATCATACGTGAAATCGTACGTTTTGAACCAGAAATTGTCTTTGCGCGAACTCAGGTCCTGCGACTGGATATCTTTGACTTCCCCCGCCGGATTGCGCATGGACACTTTGACCGACTGGATATCGGTGTTCAAGCCGTCAATCTGCGAGAAAATGTAGAATTTCAGTTTCCCTACGCTGACGTTGCCAAACGGCGTATCTCCTTTGAACAGGAACATATCGACGTTGGGCTTGTTAAAAGTCACCGTCTTGCTGCTCTCGTTGTATTCGGCCAGGCCGTCGAATTCGCGCACCGGCACGTAAGTCGTTCCGTCGATCAGGTAACCGCCCGTGCTGACGGCATTCCCGTTGATCAGAACCCTTATTTTTTGAAAAGCCGATTCGGCAAAGACCGTGGAGCCGCTAAGCAGCGACAGAGCCAGCGTACAGGCCGCAATTCTTTTCCACCTCATATTCGGGCGTCATCCTCTCTGTATCGTTTGCATCGTGTGCAAGTCCAAGCTTTCCTGCACCTACAGGCCGAAGCATTCCCCTCTGCAGCGCCTGCCGGCCTTTTCGGAAGACCGTTCTTATACATGTATACTCGCGCGTCCCTGTCAAGTTGCGGTCACTTTGTTGATTCCGGCGCGGAAATCGTCCATAATGATTCGGAAGAAACGGCACGCATCCGGCTGCGGCTTCGATGCTCGTCGAATACAGGACTGGGGGCATGCGCAATGAACCTTCAAATGATCGGGACGGGTAACGCTTTTGCCAAAAAATATTTCAATAATAATGCGCTGATCGAGCAGGACGGCTTCAAGCTGCTGATCGACTGCGGCATTACGGCGCCTCTGGCGCTGTACGAGCTTGGCATCGGCATGGAAGAACTGGATGCGGTGCTTGTGACGCATACGCACGGCGACCACGTCGGAGGCCTCGAAGAATACGGCTTCCAGATGAAATTCAAGCATGGACGCCGGCCGGTGCTGCTGCTGCCCGAAGCGCTCGTCGATCCGCTGTGGCAGAATACGCTGTCGGGCGGCATGACGCAGGAAGGGCTGGAGAAGCTCGAAGACGCGTTCGACGTCCGTCCGCTGCGCGTCGGCGACGTGCAGGAACTGGCGCCCAACCTGTGCGTGGAGCTGGTTCCCACCTCGCATATCGCCGGCAAAAAAAGCTATTCGCTGATTCTCAATCGCGACGTGTTCTACAGCGCCGACATGACGTTCGAGCCCGAGCTGCTGACGACGCTTGTGCGCGACCGCGGCATCCGGCGCATCCTGCACGAAGTCCAGCTCGAAGGGCCGGGAGCCGTGCATACGACGCTGGACGAGCTGCTGTCGCTGCCGGAAGAGATGCAGTCGATCATCAAGCTGATGCATTACGCGGACAACAAAGAGCAGTTCGTCGGCCGGACCGGCAAAATGGAGTTTCTGGAGCAGGGACTCGTGTATTCGATCTGACGGCGGCTGCGAAACCGAAATTTTCTAAAAAACGTTCGTTCAAAAAAGGTTCATCAAATAAGTTTCGTCAAAAAAACCGGCGCATCGATGATCGATGCGCCGGTTTTTCGGCGTGTCCGGCAGCCCCGAACCCGTACGAACGGACCGGAAAGCGGGAAAGGTTCTCCCGAGTTGAACGTACTGTCAAACCTGCTATGGAAAAAAGAGCTTATTCGGCTTTTTGGCCGGCGTCTTTCCAGATGACTTCTTCGCCGTACTTTTTGCCCCAATCGTACATCATGCGCAGGACCGGAGTCAGGCTCTCGCCGTAGGCGGTCAGCGAATATTCGACTTTGGGCGGCACTTCGCGGTACACTTCGCGGTGCACGAGCAGGTCTTCTTCCAGTTCGCGCAGTTGATTGGTCAGCATCTTCTGGGTGATATTCGGGATCAGCTTCTTCAATTCGCTGAACCGCTTCGTGCCTTCGAGTCCGAGATGCCACAAAATGATCAGTTTCCATTTGCCGCCGATGACGGCCAGCGTCAATTCCTTCTCGCAGTTGATTGCCTGCAGGTCGATCCGTTCTTTCACTTCGCTTGCCATCTTCAAAGACCTCCGTTTCGTCCGTGCTTGGCGGAACTTATACGTCTCGCGGACGTCCCATATAACCCGCTCCGCTCCCAATAGTATACATTAGATACGTACCTCCCCGCAAAGAAAGTACGTCCGATCGCTATACCGGATGATCGCAAACCCGCGCGGGGCGCAATAGTATCCTCCACGTAACTTCCCCACTTCAAAGTGCCTTCTTCCGCCGGCGGCTGTTCCGGGCTTACAATGGGTCTACCGGCATCACGCCGAATCGGTTTACCCCATCCCAACCCACCAAGGAGTGTTTGAATATGAAATTGCAATTGGCATTGGATCTGGTCGACATCCCGGGCGCGATCGAAATCGTGACGGAAGTTCAAAAATATATCGATATCGTCGAAATCGGTACGCCGATCGTCATCAACGAAGGACTGCACGCCGTCAAGGCGCTCAAGGAAGCTTTCCCGCAGCTTGACGTGCTGGCCGACCTCAAGGTTATGGACGCCGGCGGCTACGAAGTCATGAAAGCGACCGAAGCCGGCGCAAGCATCGTGACGATTCTCGGCGCGACGAACGATTCGACGATCCGCGGAGCGGTCGAAGAAGCGCGCAAGCACGGTACGCAAATCCTGATCGACATGATCAACGTGCCGAACCTGGCAGAGCGCGCGGCTCAAGTTGACGCACTCGGCGTCGACTACATCTGCGTACACACCGGCTACGATCTGCAGGCTGAAGGCCAAAGCCCGTTCGAAGACCTGCAAAAAATCAAAGCGGTCGTCAAAAACGCCAAAACGGCCGTAGCCGGCGGCATCAAGCTCGACACACTGCCGGGCGTTATCGCGGCGCAGCCGGATCTCGTCATCGTCGGCGGCGGCATCGCCAGCCAGGACGACAAAGCGGGTACGGCTGCGGAAATGCGCCGCCTGATCGAAGCCGGCTCCGCCGCGCAGGTCTAAGTCGATGGGCGGCCCACTTGCCGAACCGACAGGCACAGCCGGCTTCGCCGCACGGATCGCCGCGGAACTCGCGGAATCGGTGCGGGGCATCGACCCGGCGCAGGCGGAATCGTTCGCCGAAGCGCTCGATCGCGCGGCCAACGTATTCACCGCCGGCGCCGGACGTTCCGGATTGATGGGCAAGGCGCTGGCGATGCGCCTCGTGCATGCCGGCAGCCAGGCCCATGTGGTCGGCGAGACGACGACCCCGGGCATCGGCCCGGGCGACCTGCTCGTCATCGGCTCCGGTTCGGGCGAGACCCGGACGCTGGTCCCGATGGCCGAGAAGGCGCGCGAGCTCGGCGCCGACGTCGCGGTGCTCACGCTCAAGCCGGACTCGACGCTTGCGAAGCTTGCGACGATGCTTGTGCGCCTGCCGGGCGCGTCCAAGTCGCGCGAGAACGACGACTACGCGACGATCCAGCCGATGGGTTCGCTGTTCGAGCAGACGCTGCTGCTGTTCTGCGACGCGTCCGTGCTGCGGCTGATGCAGCGGCGCGGACTCGACACGGACCGCATGTACGGCAAGCACGCCAATCTGGAATAATTTACATTTATAGATAATTAAACCGACATTCTTTAGGGAAATGTCGGTTTTTTTTGGCGTTTTTCTAAAAATAAGCGGATTTAACCTTCTTTATTTCGTTTGTTGCGGCTTGAAGCGATTTCAATTCTTCAATTAGGTTTATTTTAAAGTAGACAAAATTACCTGCTATCTCCCCTTCATTCCTCCACTCCTCCCACCCGATGTCAAACTTTAGAAGGAGCCGGCTTCCCATGTCCAATTACACCGCTTCCGATACCATTCGTTACAAAACGCTTTCCCTGTTTGCCGAACACTTCGGCATCTCGCCCGCCCGCGTGAACGTCACGCTGAACGACAGCTGCATCGTCATCTGCGCCGAACGTTTTCTCCAACCGCTTGTCGAGTCCATGATCCTCGAAGAATCACACGGCGCGCTGCAATCGATGCGGGAGCTGATGGTCGGTTACCTGATGCCCGAACTGTACCGCTACGTGCAGGACGACTGCGGCCTCAAAATCGAGACTACCGGCTATGACTGGAACGACGAAGATCTGTCCTGCCTGATCTTCATGCTGCTTGCCGAACCGGCCTTTTTGCGTGAAAACGTACCTTATCCCGATCAAAACAAAATACATCGCCATATCGCCGCCCTTACATACGACGTACAGCGTTTTCCGGAGAAAATCTATTCGTTCTGGCTGGAACAGCGCATGCTCATCCTGATTCGCGACGGCACGATGACCGAAGTGGAACGGGCACTGATCGAAGACGGACACTGCGAAGTGCTGCGCATGTCCAAACGCAAAGTGGAAAAAAAGCGCTTCTGCGAAGAACCCCCTTTTGGCGGAACCGCCAACCGCAGCCTCAAAGGCGTCTATCTCGATTGGGTCTTCCCCCATGACCGCAGCGTGCTCGTCTACGTATTCGGCAGCGCGCAAGCGATCGCACCGCATTAAATCCCGCCCGTTTCCGTCCATACGAAAAAGAACCGGATGGAAAACTCCGGTTCTTTGGCATGCCCTGCACCCTGCGCGTTGTCCGACCGGCTATTCGTTCTCGCCTGTCGTCATTTCGATCCGGTCGATGCCCTGCACGGTAATCGAGACTTCGAAGCTGCCATCACC
This sequence comes from Saccharibacillus sp. WB 17, assembly GCF_008634075.2. Lineage (NCBI taxonomy): Bacteria > Bacillati > Bacillota > Bacilli > Caryophanales > Paenibacillaceae > Saccharibacillus > Saccharibacillus sp. WB 17. Next base: position 172,455 of record NZ_VPFK02000024.1, read on the forward strand.
GACAGGACTCATGCGCAGCAGCCCTTTCTCCGCGAGATAACGGTACGCGAGCTTGCGCTCGATCTCGCCGTTGATCTCGTCCCCGGTCAGTATGGCCGGCTCGCCGGCCAGCTCGAACCAACTGTCGTACAGCCTGCCCAACACTTCGCGCCGAAGCCCGCGGCGGCGGTTGAATTGTCCCATGCGTTCCAAAGACTTCTCCTCCTTCGTGTGTGGATCGCGGGGCTTATCGCTCGCGCTCCCAACGAAAGCCCTCACTCTCTATTACACGATTCGGGCCGCCTTCTCTCAGCCGCGCGCGTCCCCGGCCCAAATTACCCGCGGCTTGACCGCGGCATCAGCGGTTAATGCGCTCCAGCAGTTCGTTCAGCTTGTTCTCGCCGTCCGGGTCGCCCGCAAAGCCGACCGCCGCTCGGAGCGGCAGGTAGCGGCCGACGGCGGCCATCATGTCCGCGCTGCCGTGCTCGTCGTCTTCTTCATTCGCCGGCGTATCGGCCGCCTCTTCCGCCGGCGGCGTGAACAGTCCGCCCTGCAGGAAATCGTCCAGCAGCGCTTTTTGGTCCGGCGTCAGTCGGCCCGGCTGCATCAGGTCGCCGATCAGCGAATTGCGATGGACCGGCTCCACGATCGGCGCGTCGCCTTCGATGTCGACTTCGGCCGTCTGCTTGATATCACGCGAAGAAGATCCGACGCCAAGCTCGAACACGCCGCTCTCGACGCGCCAATCCGCCGCTTCCACGTCGTAGTAGGCGAATGCTCTGCGGTCGAGCGCGAAGGATACGGTCGCCGTCTCGCCCGGCTGGAGCTCTACTTTTCCAAACCCTTTCAATTCGCGTTCCGGCCGGTCCACCGTACTCTCGATATCGCGCACATACAGCTGCACCACTTCCTTGCCCGAGACGCTGCCGGTATTGGTCACGTTCACGCTCACTTCGAGATCCTGATCGGCCGACGCCTGCGCCGAACTCACCCGCAGGTCGGAATAGTCGAACGTCGTATACGACAGACCGAAGCCGAACGGAAACAGCGGTTCGATCGCCTTCTTGTCGTAATACCGGTAACCGACGTACAGCCCTTCCCGGTACTCCACGCGGTCGCCGGTGCCCGGAAAGTTCAGAAACGCCGGCGTATCTTCCAGGCGTACCGGGAACGTCTCCGCCAGTTTGCCCGACGGGCTGACCGTGCCGAACAGCAGATCCGCAATCGCTCCGCCCAGCGCCTGCCCGCCGAGATACGCTTCCAGCAGCCCTTTGACCCCGCCAAGCCACGGCATTTCGACCGGCGAACCGTTGCTGAGCACGACGACCAGATTGGGCTGGACTTGCGACAATTCCTCGATCAGCCGCAGTTGGTTCTCCGGCAGACGCAGATGGGTACGGTCGTAACCTTCCGACTCGTACGCGTCCGGCAGCCCGGCGAACAGCACCGCGACGTCCGCTTCGCCCGCAGCCTTGGCGGCTTCCGCGATCAGCGCTTCGTCCGTTTCGTCTTTTTTGAGATTGTAGCCGCGAGCGTAATTCACCTGCGCCTCGCCCGCTTCCTTGACGAATTCGTCATAGATCCGGTCGAGCTGCGTCGGGATAATGTGCGAACTGCCGCCGCCCTGGTAGCGCGGACGTTTGGAGAGCTCGCCGATGACCGCGATGCGGCCCGACCGCTTCAGCGGCAGGATGCCGGCTTCATTCTTGAGCAGGACCATACTTTCGCGGGCGATTTTGCGGGCGAGCGCGTGGTGTTCGTCCCGATCGTACGAAGCATTCTCCACTTTCTCCGCCGCGGCGCGCAGCACGACGCGCAGGATGCGCCCGACCGCCGCGTCCAGCTTGTGTTCCGGCAGCGAGCCGTCCTGAATCGCGTCCACGATCTTCTTCGCGCCGATCCCGCCGCTTGACGGCATTTCCAGTTCCAGTCCGGCCGCAAGACCGGCTGCCCGCTCGTTAACGGCGCCCCAGTCGGACATGACGAAGCCTTCCAGCCCCCATTCTTCCTTGAGAATTCCATTGAGCAGTTCGTCGTGTTCCGAAGCGTACGTGCCGTTCACCCGGTTGTACGAGCTCATGACCGTCCACGGCTGTCCTTTTTTGACCGCTCCTTCGAAGCTCGCCAAATAAATCTCACGCAGCGTGCGCTCGTCCACCACGGCATCGACCGACATGCGGCGATGCTCCTGGTTATTGACGGCAAAATGCTTCAGCGACGTGCCGACGCCCCGGCTCTGCACGCCCCGGATATGGCTGGCCGCGATCTCCGACGACAAATACGGATCTTCCGAGAAATATTCGAAATTCCGGCCGCACAGCGGCGAGCGCTTGATATTCGCCCCCGGTCCGAGCAGCACGGCCACGTTCTCCGCCTGGCATTCTTCGCCGAGCGCTTCGCCCATGCCCTGAATGAGGTCGCGGTCCCACGAAGACGCGATGCCCGCCGCCGACGGGAAACAGGTCGCGGGCACGCTGTCGTGCAGCCCCAGATGATCCGCGCCTTCCGCCTGCTTGCGCAGTCCGTGCGGACCGTCGGTCACCATCACGGACGGAATGCCGAGACGTTCAATGCCCTGCGTATGCCAAAAGTCTTTGCCGGAACAGAGGCTTGCTTTCTCTTCCAGCGTCATTTGCGAAATGAGATGTTGGATATCCGGCGTACCGGAAGTGTGGCTCGATTGAGTCATGTTGGTGCTCCTCTCCGTATGGGCAATGACGTCAAATAATCGTTTCCCGTCCATTGTAGAGCGTTTACATGGTGAGATTCTATGAAAAAACGGACCTTTTTTGTAGATTTCGTACCGGTTCGTTACAATAGGGAAAAGAACACGGACAGGAGCGCGGCGGATGGAAAAGACGGCACGGGAACGTAAAGGCATGACGGCGAAGGCGGCGGGCGCAGGGGAAGCGGAAGGCGCAGCGGGACGGCTGCGCGAAGGAGCGGCGGACGAAGCGGAGCGGTCGGGCGTGAGAGTGGCAGGCGCAGCGGGGCGGTCGGGCGAACAAGCCGCGGGCGCAGCGGAGCAGCCGGGCGAACAAGCGGCGTACGTGCCGGATTACGCGGACGACCGCGAACTGCTGCGCAGCCTGGCGCTGAGCCGGCAGAACGAGCGGCTGCACCACGATCTGGCGACCGAGCGCAAGCTGCTCCAGCTCGTGCGGGAAGGCCGCCGCGAGGAACTGGAGCGTCTGCTCGTCGACTGGAACCTCAGGCAGGACTTCGGCATTCTGTCCCGCAGCAGCCTGCTGCGCCACCGCAAAAACCTGACGATCTGCGGCATCACGCTGTACACGCGGGCCGCGATCGAAGGCGGGCTGTACGCGGAAGTCGCGTTTACGCTGAGCGACCTGCTGATCCAGCGCGTCGAAGAAGCCCACACGCCCGAAGAAGTCGATCTCCTGTCGACGTCCGCGATCCGCGAATTCACGGACCGCGTGCGGCAGGCGCGCGAGCACACCGGCAGCGGCACGTTCGAAGCGTGCCGGCTGTACGTGTTCAATCACCTGTACGAAGAATTGTCGCTGGATCGGCTCGGACAGGCCATGCGGCTGAACCCGGCTTATCTGTCGCGGCTGTGCAAAAAAGAAACCGGACTCTCCCTCTCCGCCTACGTCCGCCGCGAAAAAGTCGAAGAAGCCAAACGGCTGCTGGAAATCGGCGAACACACGCTGTCCGAGATCTGCGCGCTGCTGCGCTGGAGCGATCAAAGCCACTTCACGCAGGTGTTCAAAACGTGGGTCGGCGTCACCCCCGGCACGTACCGCAAACGCGTTCCGAAAAAAAATTAAAGTTTTTTCGTAAAATCGCTTGCTATACTTCTAGGTTTCATGATATGATCTTTCTTGTCGGCAAGAGAAAATAACTTGAACGACCCACATGAAGGACGGTAGCTCAGCGGGAGAGCACTATCTTGACAGGGTAGGGGTCATGGGTTCGATCCCCATCCGTCCTATACTTTCAATAACGGTAAGGGTTTAGAGGTCATCACTTGATTAGTGGTCAACCTCAGACACGGTTTCAAAAATGATAACCATTATCTTGTAGTTTGAAAAAAACTATAGGATGGTGGTTATTTTTTATGCTTTTAAAATTTGCTGGAGATAAACCTTTTCCTATAAAGGAATTTAAATTCGTTAGACATGTTCGAAGTGGCTTAATGGGAAGCCCTTCTCCTGCTAAATCTGTATCATCATACTTCTTATCTTTTTTTGCCTTGACTTCCCATATGATCACACCACCTGACGAGTTTGAAAATGCTGATAACGCCTTCGCATAATTTTGTTTATTCAGACTCATCTAATTCTTCTTTATTCTTATCAGCCTTGTCTTTAAAATCTATACACAAGCCTTCGTCCTTAGACCCTCTTATTCTTGTTATGGCTTCATGCCCATCCCAAGCAACCATATCAAAAAGTACCCTTTCATTATCCATCTATCTCCACTACTTATGATTACTGTAATTTTATCTTGTCATTAGAAGTAAGACATATTCAATGCTTACTCGGTGTTTATTCTTTTATAAGCTGCCATACTTTCGTCCTTCTTGATTTGCTAGACTATAACTAACAACATCTTCATAAAAGGAGCGGTACATCATGGATTTGTTGACTATTCAATCTTTCTATTCAGCTGCGCAAAACAGATTAGCGTTTCTTAATAATTACTCAAAGGACATGGAACGTTCTATAGATAACTATCTTTACGAACATATAAAAGGAATATCGGCCATGGACTTAGAAGTTCAATCTCAATATGGAGAAACTCCTGTTCCTTCTTACTATGATGAATCGAGCCTAAGAACACGACAACTTTTAAATGACTCTCCAACTATGTTACGTCACTCACTCTTATCAATGTACATCGCTCAACTGGAACACACATTAAGAGGTATTCACATCCAGTTTGAGAAGCAAGGAATTATTGATTTAAATTCTGAAGAAAACAATCCAAATAACAAGAAAAGACAAGTATCTTCCGAGGACTTGGGAATCGCTCGACTTATTAATAGCTTTTCTAAAGTATTAGATCTCTCAAACCTAACTAAATCAGATGTTTGGAGCGATATTCTCTTCTATATCAAAATTAGAAATCGTATTGCACACAGTGCCGGATATGTTCACTCTGTAATTTCAAAACAACATAAATCTTTATATGATTCGCTTAAAACCGAAGAAGGACATGAATTAAAAAGAGAAAGTCATGGTGTGTTCTTAGGCACATATCATGATATCCAGCTTGATCGGACCATCTCTGAGCGTATAAAAGAGAGATGTTCCTCTATTTTGAAGCTTTTGATGGACGCGATAATGGAAAAGAACGGGATCAAGCAGTCTATGTAACGGGTGCATCCCCCTCTGGATTCCGGCTTATTAACAACAAAATCACTCTTCTTGTCCTTATCGACATACTCGGTATAATCCAAGGCTATGGAAATCACACAGCAATGAATAGATTTTCACTTTAGAATCAATCCCCTACCCAACAACATCCACATCAAAGAGCCTTGCATCCTAAACAAGGCTCTTTCTGCTTTATATCTATATCCTGATTTAGCATGCCATAAAAACCATATCTCTCTATTTGAAGATCCGGCTATTCTCATGTTGCTGTGCAAACCAGTATATAGCTTGTCTAGCTGCAACTTGCAAAGCCTCAGCAAACTCATTTATAAGCTCTGGAGGACATTCTGTACCTTTTGTCTGATAGTTAGCCTTATATTCTAAGCAGTGTATAAAAAGCATACTACTTAACTAAATATTTTTAAAGTTGATATATGCGAAATAAGAGATATAATGTCGAATATTTAAATTTAATCATACTAATTAGGTATTTATATTCAAATTATTATATAGATAGAGAGATTAGAATCAACTTTCGACTTAGGAAACTAAGATGTTATCCTCTGTTTATAAATATTAATACCAAATAAAATATTAACAGGTTCTTCATATAATTTGTTTTGACAAGTTAAGCTCATTAAGAAAAAGCAACTTAGTAAAAGGATGTTTTTGATTTATTAACTAGTAGCTTGACCGAATCAAATCTGAGGTTTGCGTTCATCGGAAACACGCATGGTTCAAGCGGGTTTTCGAGGCGCGTAACCCAACATCATTATCGGTCATGGTACTAGTTTAAAGTCTTCACCGTATGCAAAGCTTAATTTGAATTAAACATTTTGCATTGAAGAACTAGCTAATACTAATAGAGGAGGATAGCAGAAAAAAATTATTTTAAAGGGGTTCATACTATGAAAAAATTTGTTGTTTTATTAGCTCTTGTTTCCTTTATCGTTTTGTCTTCTTCTGCGGATGCCACAGTATTTAAATATGCTCGTAGCACTGGTGCAAAATTTACAGCTTTTTATGATAGCTCAGTTGCTTCATATGGTTATACTGATCATCTTGATTTCGCAAGAAATGCCTGGGCTGGCATCAGTCCCAACGTATCAATTGCAAAAAGCACGACTTATAAGTCTCCGACCGTAGCATCAGGGTACATGGATAAATACTATGTTGGTAACTCTTCAACTAAAGGTCTTTACGGAATGACATTACTTTATAACGATGTATTTGGTGTAGGAATACCAGCAGTACCGAATGCTGCTCCATGGAAGTTTTCTACAATTTCCATATACGATAACAATCTGAAAGATGATGGCTTAAAAAATCCTACAAATATTAGACACACTACTACCCATGAATTGGGACATAGTTTAGGTTTAGCACATACTGAAGATGAGGCAAAAAAATCAACTTCTGTAATGACAAAAGGAGACGATCCAAAATTAAATCGTGATATAAATACACCTTCTGCTTATGATAAAAACCAGCTTAGAACTAAATATTGAGGAGGCTTTTACTTTGAAGCAAAAACGATGGATGAAAAAACTTACTGTTTTCTTTTTAATTGGACTTATCTCTTTGTCGACTTACTATTATTTTGCTGTTTATAATAGTGTTAAATACGTTAGCGCCAGTGCTTCTTTTATGGGATATAGTAACGTAGAAGACCTAACGGAGTCAGCAGATCTAGTGTTAAAGGTCACTCCTACCTCTAACTTTTGGGATAGAGAGCATGTTATCACAAATTATGACGATGGTGCAGTTCAAGATTTTTATACTTTAACTGAGACAAAAGTTAACGAAGTTTTCAAAGGAGATATTGAACAACTCAGTAACTTAAAATTTATTGAGCCAATTAGCATGATTCAAACGCTAAAAGGAAAATATAAGATTAATATAGAAGGTTATCAGGAGCTAGAGCAAGGCAAAGAATACATTGTGTTTTTAGGAAAAAACGATGCTGGCCAATATAGTATAATAAATATGGACAATGGAAAGTTCGCTGTTGAAGAAATCACTAATGCTCAACCAACAGTTACTGACAATGTTTATTCACAACCTTTCTCAGTAAATAGCTTCTCAACGGAAGAGAATATTCATTCTACCGAAGAAGACAACCCACTTCTTAAAGAAAAGTTAGAGCTTGAAATTCGCCAGAAGTTTTTTGACTAATTAATGGTCTCGCCCAATTTTTTCTTCTCAATTGGGCTTCTCAACTACTTAAAAAGGGGGAAGAGCTTTGCAAAAAAGAAATATTTTCATGCTTATTATTGCATGCACATTGATTGCCAGTGGCTGCTCTAAATCGACCAGTGATACAGAGAGCGTAACATTGATACATTTAAAGGAGAAGACTGTATTTACAGAATTATCTAAAATTAATAAAATTGAAAAAACCATTGATTCTGCAAAATCAACAAACAAAATTGTAGATGCAAATAAAGCAGATTATCAATTAATCTTCTCTTCTAAGAACTCTTCTTCAGAAAAAGTAGATTTATACTTGGATTTTGAAACAGACACTGGATTCATTTTAAAAGAAGGAAAGGATAATGCATTTGATCTTTCTAAAAAGTCAATTGCCGAGTTAGAGCAAGTTTTATTTAATTAAATTAAAATAGCGACCCGCCCTTCATGATCTACATCAGTGAAAGCGAGTCGCTATTTTAATTTAATCAAAAACCTTCTGATTCTACACAGTACATAAGGAAATCCGAGCTTAAAATACTACTTAGCAAAAGCTCCACGTGGCTCTCAAATAAACGATCCTAAACAGAAATTTGCATTCGAATCCCGTCGCACAAATAAAAGAGACCTTTTCAGTGGTCTCTTTTGTTGCTTTAACTAAGCTCCTTTCTTATGTATCAACTGAAGAATTTCATTGATTCCCTCTACCTCTCTTCCCTCTTTAACTCTAATAAATACACAGCCAAGCTCGCTTTCAATTTCTCTTTGTCTGTTTTCATCTTCTAACTTTTTTGATATATGGTGCTTTTCATCATATTCAATAGCAATTCCATATTTGTATTCAAATATATCGATTTTGTATTTACCGTTGCAACACTGATACTGTGGAACAAAATCGCATATACCTTTAAGTATTTTTTCAATCATTTTAATAAACTCAATTTCTAAACGACTTCTATGCATGACGAGTCCTAATTTTTCTGAGATGCCACAGGCTATTGGAAGCTTTGATGAAGCAACTACTTGTATAAACCCGTCTAAAGAGATGAATTTTTCGCCTATATTATGGAGTTTTCGAACACTTTGAATCGAAGTGTTCAAATTTTTTACTAGGTACACATGTTTCTCTTTGCAGAACTTCAAAACTTGCGCAGTTGCTGAAGTCCCCTTATACTCCAACACCGTAGCTACATCTTTTGCGCTGATGAAGGAGTTTACGGTTTGCGTACCCCCTTCAAATTCTCAATTTCTCACATTTGTATTCAGCCATAAAAGTTCAGTCTCTACTATACGGAAACCAAACGGCCAAACTTTTGCTTATCTCAACTCGTACGCTATACCATTCCTTTCATAGAATTCCTGCGCTGCACTGGCTCTAAAATCACTAGAGTATAACAAAACGACCATTTAAAACTTCTCCAACACTTCTTTCGGCATCGACCATAGCCATTCTCCATCCTTAGCCTGATAGAGCAGCGAGTCCTTAATTCCGTTCACCACATCCTGGAAGACATCTAAAGAATCCAATCCTTTGCCCGGAACTAGCTTTCTACGTTGATGTACGCTTACTCTAGCTGTCTCTAAGAGCATCTCACGATTACATTCACTAACGGGCAAGTATGGTCCCATTGTGTAGATATCATCCATGAATAGCATATAGTTACCTTCCTCAATCAATCTCAACGTCTCCGAGTCAAAATTGCCGAAGATCTCGGTCTCGTTGAAAAGGATATTCTGCCTATCTGCAAGCAGCTCATTGATGTGTTTGGGTTCATACTGTTTCTGATACTCTTCTTTGCCGTCCCCGGTCTCTGGATCAATAGAAATATAGTACTTCCTAACAATCAAATCTGATCTTTGTAGATTAGAGTATTGGAAGTTTCAAGTAGAGATGTGAATGATGAAATAAGAGATCTCAAACAAGAGAGCATTTCAGAAGAAGGATACAGCTATAGCTTTGCGCTTTTTCAACGGTTATGCTTATATATTAATGAATATCAAAAAAATAAAACAAACCGATGCAAAACAAAAAGCAGCCCGAAGGCTGCTCAATGCTTGATGCTCGTTCCTCAAAACTTGAATATGTTTGCATACACGGCGCTGCGGTCGACTTTTTGGATATAGATCTCCGCGTCGACTTCGGGGTCGAGCGGGGTGTGCAGCACGATGCCGACCTGGTACCATTCTTCCGCCACGTTCAGCGTGACGAAGTCGTCTTCGTTCGGAACACGGTCGAAGGTCAGGGTCTCTCTTTTCCATTGATCCCATGACGCTGCGCGCGAGTGCACAAAAACGTTCGCGATGGTGTCCGCCTCCTTCCTGCTGCTGTCGATTCCGGGAACGGGAACCCGAAGCTCAGGTTAGAGCGCTTCTTCCCCTGCTTCTTCGTCCGCCGGAATTTCGTAGAACCAGAAATACTTGATCGTCGCCGTGTTGATGGTGTTGCCGTCGATCTCGACCCACGGATTCGAGGTGATCTCGCCGTCCAGACGTTCGAACTCTTCTTCGGTAATCCCCAGTTCCAGCACTTCTCCGTCGGTAAAATGAATCGCGATCACAGTCGTTTCTTCCATCGCACACGCCTCCTGTTCGTTCGATTACGTACTTCTACACCTTAACCTGTCCGGCCCCCGCTCGGCAACTTTTGCACGGGGCCCGTCATTCGCAGCCGACGCCGTCGCCGTCGCGATCCAGTTTGCGCGAATAGCCGGGGTCGCCCGCGTAGACGGGCGCCGCTCCGGCCGCCCGGGCGACGCTGCAGTTGCGGAAGTACACGACGCTGCCTGCGGACGAGACCGGTACGTCGGCGTAATCCGACGAACCGCCGTCGTAGCCGTCCCAATCGCTGATCTCGCAGCCGATCCCGTCGCTGTCGCGGTCCAGATGACCGGCGTAACCCGCCTCGCCTGCGTAGACAGGTGCGGCTCCCGCCGCTTCCGCGGCGTCGCAGTTCTCGTAATACACGCCGCCGGTCTCGACTTGCGCGGCGTCTTCCGCGTCTGCCGGATCGGCGGACGGCGCGTATCCGCTCACCATTTTGCTGCTGATCCAGCCGTCCAGACCGGACGGTGTCCGCACGTAATACCATGTGCGGCCGTCCGACGGGTCGTACCATTGGTCGTTCAGGCTGTCGAGCGCCGAGCCGCCGGCCGTCTGGCCGACCGTGGCGGCGTTGATCGAAGGCGACTGCCGGATATTCGCTTCGCGGATCGCGTAATAGCGGACCGCCGAGCCGGAACCCGAATCGGCCGCCGCCGTCGTCGAACTGTCCCCGGAGAAATCTTCCGGCGCTTCCGGTCCTTCCGCGAAGTAACGGCCGTCCGACTGGATGACGACGGCGCGGCTGATCCAGCCGATGTCGCCGTTATTCGTCTGGACGTTGTACCAGATTCGGGAGTCGCGGGGATCGAACATTTTGCGGTGCAAATATTCAAGGTCCCGCCCTTCCCGGCCGATCCGGATCGACTTGGACCCGTAATCGGGCGCGGTGCGGATATTCGCGTCGCCGCCGTCGATTCTCCAGTACGCGGCGGCGCTTTCGGCCGCCGTCTCTTCGACCGGGCGGGCAGCCTGAGCGTCCGGCTCGTCCGGATCGTCCGGTTCGGACAGCTGCTCCGGCATGTCGGCACTCGGCTGCGCCTGTCCGGAAACCGGAACGTCTGCGGAAACTTCGGCGTCTGCGGACGGTTTGGAGCCTTCGTCGGAGAGATCGGCATCCGGCAAGCCTCCTCCCGTGTCCGCGCCGGCCTGCTCCGCCGGCAGCTGCACGGCCGCTTCGGATTCCGCCGGCGGCGTAACGTAGACGTCCTCGGCTTGCCCGCCTGCTCCGCAGCCGCCGAGCAGAAGCAGCAGAAGCAGTGCTCCTGCGTAGACCGCCGTGCGTCGAAGCCTGAGCTTTGGTCGGAATTGAAGTCTGAGTCCGGACATGAATCCGGGCGTTATGTCTTGCGGGGCGCGTGTTCGAGGTGTGCGTGTGATAAGATTCCGCTCCTTTTCCCTTTTTTTCTTTTTATCGGAAAAACTATCTTTTATTATAGCGCAGCTTCCCCGGAAAAGGGAATCGATTTGGGGAATGCCGAACGCTTCTGTTAGACTGGTATCAGCTTCGATTCTTAAGGAGGATTCCCATGAAACTGAATCAACTGACGCGTCAGGGCGAAGACATTCGCGAAAAGGTAGCCGCCGCCGAAGACTTCCGGAGCATCACGCTGTGGCTGTCGAGCGCCGCCGTCTATTTGGAAGCCCGGCACAAAGGCTTGAAAGAAACGGCTTCGTTTATTGCGGAAAAAGACAAATTCAAACATCTCGTTATCGAAAAAAACGAATATTCGCTGCATCTGTTCGATTCGCTGTACGGCACGCTCAAAGCGATCGAGATGCTGGAAGACATGCAGTCGAGCGAACGCAGCCAATCGAGCCAGGGCGCGCGGAACTGGAACGACTTTTAAGCGAAAAAGGAGGACATCCCGATGACCGAGTCGCAGCAGTCGCATCGCCGGGCGCTTGAGCGCGCGGAACTTTCAATCGCGGAGCAGCAGGCGGCAGCCGCCGCAGATCCGTGGAGATTGCGCTACCATATCGCGGCGCCCGCTTACTGGATCAACGATCCGAACGGCTTTTGCTTTTTCCGGGGCGAGTACCATCTGTTCTACCAGCATCATCCGTTTTCGCCGCAGTGGGGTCCGATGTATTGGGGTCACGCCAAAAGCGCCGACCTGGCGCATTGGGAACATCTGCCGATCGCGCTCGCGCCTTCCGAAGACTACGATGCCGACGGCTGCTTCTCGGGCAGCGCGATCGAAAAAGACGGCCGGCTGTGGCTGATGTATACGGGCAACCGCTGGACCGGCCCGGATCGGGAAGCGGACCTGCTTCAGGTACAGGCGTTGGCGGTCAGCGACGACGGAACGACTTTTGAAAAATACGCGGGCAATCCCGTCATCGCGGAAGCGCCGGCCGGGAATATTCACCCTTTCCATTTCCGCGATCCGAAAGTATGGGAACATGAAGACGCTTACTACTGCGTGCTCGGTTCGCGGACGCAGGACCATCTCGGACAGGTGCTGCTCTACCGTTCGGACACTCTGACAGACTGGTCGTTCGTCGGAATCATGGCAGGCGGCCGGGAACCGGCAGACAAACTGGGCTATATGTGGGAATGCCCGGATCTGTTCGAGCTTGGCGGCGTCCACGTGCTGGCGTTCTCGCCGCAGGGCGTCGCCCCGGACGGGGAATCGTACCTTAATCTGCATCAGGCCGGTTACGTGCTGGGCAAGCTGGATTACGGGACCGGCACGCTGGAACACGGCGAATTCCGAACGCTCGATTACGGCTTCGACTTCTACGCGCCGCAGACGACGCTCGACGATCGCGGCCGCCGCATTCTGATCGCCTGGATGGCGATGTGGGAAAGCGGCATGCCGGAGCAGGCGCGCGGCTGGGCGGGCGCAATGACGCTGCCGCGCGTGCTGACGCTCGAACACGGGCGGATTGCGGTCACGCCGGCGCCGGAACGTGAGTCGCTGCGCGGCGCAGAAACGCGGTACGCGGAAGAGACGATCGCGTCCGTGGCCGCGGACGGCCTGCTGCGCGGCCGCGAATTCCCCGGCGTCTCCGGCGAATGCGTCGAACTGGAAGTCGAATTCGAGGCGGGCACGGCGTCTGTGTTCGGCATTGCGCTGCGGACCGGCGAAGACCGCGGCGAGCACACGGTGCTGGCGTACGCCCGGGACGAGGAGCGGTTGATCCTCGATCGGGAGCGCTCCGGCGCCGGGCCCGGCGGGGTACGCCGGGCGCCGCTTGCGCTGCGGGAGGAACGCCTGCGGCTGAGGATCTTCGTCGACCGGTCTTCGGTCGAGGTGTTTGCCGGGGACGGCGAGCTGACGATGACGGCCCGGATCTATCCCGATGCCGCTTCGACCGGCATCGCGTTTTTCGCCGAGGGCGGCGAGGCGAAGCTCTTGTCGCTGCGGTGCTGGCCGCTGGACCGCTAAGGGAATGCCAAAGCGCCGGTCCCGCTTGGCGGCGCGGGAGAGACGGCTCTCCCGGACTTGTCGCAGACGAAACAGGCGCGCGGAAATCCCGCGTGCCTGTTTCGTTTATTCTTTTTAACGGTTCGCCTGGTCCCCTCTGCCCGATTCTGCCTACGGATGCTTTAAGCCGGGCGCTCGCCGACTGGAATCTCGCGGATAACCCGCGCCGGATTGCCGCCGACGATCACGTTCGCCGGCACGTCCTTCGTTACGACGGCTCCCGACGCAATGACCGCGTTATCCCCGATCGTAACGCCGGGATTGATCACCGCGCGGCCTCCGATCCAGACGTTATGCCCGATCGTGATCGGCTTGCCCAGCTCCGGTCCCGCGATCCGCTCGTACGGATCGATCGGATGGGTCGCCGTGTACAGGCTGACCCCCGGCGCGAGCATGCAGTTGTCTCCGATACGGACTTCGCACACGTCGAGAATGGTGCAGTCGAAGTTGGCGTAGAAATTTTCGCCGACGTGAATGTTGGACCCGTAATCGACGCGCAGATTGGGCTCGATGCCGAAATTGGCGCCTGTCGAACCGAATAGTTCACGGATGATTTCGGCTCGAAGCGCTTCTTCTTCCTCGGTTGTCGCGTTATACTGCCGCACGAGCCGGCGGGCGCGATTGCGTTCGTTCGTCAGTTCCTCGTCCCAGGCTTTGTACAGTTCTCCCGCCAGCATTTTTTGTTTTTCCGTACGCTGCGTCATCTTCATACTTCCTTTCCGCTTTCCGTGATCTTAATGTTTGTTTTCTACCAGCTTGAACGAATACGACAGACTCTCCAGCGTCATCGCGATCAGTCCCTGCATATACGGATCTTCCGGCGTTTTCACAAACGTCAGCTCCGGCATATGTTCGGCCGGAATGACGGTCAGGCAGCGTTCCCGGATCGCCGGCATATCCGCCGCGTCGACCTGATCGCCCATCAAGGCAATCAGCCGCGGATTCACGATCGCCGCTAGACTCGCTACGGCATGCGCGGCAAGCGGCACGAACGTTTCTTTGACGTTCAAGCGTTCAAACTGTTCGTCGCGCGACATGCCGAACGGCAGAAAAGAGATTTCCCCCGCGAAACGACTCGCGCCGCGGTGAATCCGTCCGTCGATCATCAAGCCCGCGCCGGGAAAACAACCCGGTACGAAGATCATCGCCGCAGCCGTTTCCGGTTCTGCCCACGGCTGCTGTCCGTACAGACCGTACACGGTCAAATTCATATCGTTTTCCACCGTGACTTTGACGCCGTATTTCTGTTCGATGCGCTGCCCCAACGGAACGCCGATCAGTTCGGCCGCGTCGCAAATATTGATCACGCCTTCGTGCACCAACCCCGGGATACCGATGCCTACCGCTTTGATCTGGGCGTACCTCGATAGCAGCGCGCCGATGAGCGTATCGATAGCCGCTTCGTCGAGCGCGTCCACTTCTTCGGCGCGGCGTTCCAGAATGCGGCCGAACGAATCGGCGACCGCGTAGAGAAGCGTCGGTTTTTCTTTTTCATACACCGCACAGATACAGGCCGCATGCGTATGATCCGCGTTATAAACGTAGCGGCGCGCCCGGCGTCCTCCGCTTGACTGTTCCGGTTCGTCTTCCAGCGCTTCCCCGCTCTCCAGCATCTCGCCCAGCAGCGTGCCGCAGGTAGCTATGCTCAGCCCGGTTATCTGCGCGATCTGCGTCTTGGTGCCGGACCCCGCATTCCGCAGCGCCTGACGAACAGCTTCTTCGTTCATTTTCTTGACCTTGATCGAACTGTGCGCAGCAGGCTGCATGAAGAGTCCTCCTTTGCTGAATGCAACTTTTGATAATACTTGTCGAAAGTAGAATCATAAATATCAGTATACGCGTTCTAGGTTGCGGCGTCTATTATTAGAGAAAGTTCTTTTAGGGCGGGCATTCGATACCTTTTCGCTTGCTTCTGCAGAATTTTGAAAAAGAATGAACCCTGTACTGAGAGTACGGATGCGGCAGACCGACGATATCCGGCATTCGTGCTGGACATCTACCTGTAATCTTCGTATGATGTTCCCATCTTTGATTCGCCAAGGGCGAATCGGCCGTATCCGGAGGACGGCCGCCGCAGAGCGGCGGACTCCGCTTCCGGAACCGGCTTATCTCACGGAGGTGCTGCACGTGTTAATGTTTCAACCGAAAACCCAGTCGCTATTCCACTCCCAATCATTCATGATCGGCGGCTCAGGCGCGCCGGTTCCGGCAGGGACGACGGTACGGTAACCCTTACAGGTTTTCCTTCATCTTGCACCGCCTTGAATCCTGACAGCGGCTTCGGCAATTTTTCTGCAGTTTGCCAAGAATTTCGGTGAACAATCCGGGAAATCCGCCGTCAGGTCGTGCACAGGCTCCTCGTCCGGTGCCGGACATGCGCGTCCGCCGCCCGAAAGGCGGACAACGAATTGTCGAACAACCGGGCATCTACCGTTTATTTATTGATGAACACCGTAACTTCCTTGGCTTCAAGCCTCATCTTCACCACGTACAGCATTTATTACATCACGCAGCTTGGACTGACTCCGCTGCAGCTCGTGCTGATCGGCACGGCTTTGGAATTGACTGTCCTGCTGTTCGAAGGGATCACCGGTGTTGTCGCCGACACTTACAGCCGCAAACGTTCGATCGTGATCGGGATGTTCATTCTCGGGGCGGCTTTTCTGTTCGAAGGCAGCATTGTCTGGATTCTCGATTGGAGCTCGATTCTCCCCGCTTTCGGCTGGCTGCTGATGTCCCAAATGCTGTACGGCTTCGGCTGGACGTTTGTCAGCGGCGCCAATACGGCCTGGCTCGTCGACGAGACCGGCGAAGCGGCCGCAGGCGCCGTCATGCTGCGCGGCCAGCGGTTCGCGCTGGCCGCCTCCCTGATCGGCATCCTCTGCAGTGTCCTGCTGTCGCAGCTCTCGCCCAACCTGCCGTTTCTGGTCGGCGGCGTCCTCTATCTGCTGCTTGGCCTGCTGCTGTCTCGCCTGATGCGCGAGACCGGATTCGTCCGTCCGCAGCGCGCAGCCGCGGCACGCTCCAATCCGCTGCGTGACATGGCCGGCACCTGGACAGCGGGCGCCAAGGTCGTACGCCGCAGCCCGCTGCTGCTCGGTCTGGTCGCCGTCACGCTGCTGTCGGGCGCGGCATCCGAAGGCTACGACCGTCTCTGGCCGACGCTGCTGCTGAGCGGCGGCGGGACCGGCCTGCCGGACGTCGGTTGGCCGCCGGCCGTCTGGTTTGGCGCGATCGCAGCCTCGATCACGCTGCTGAGTCTGGCCGGCGTACGGCTGGCGGAGCGCCGGGTAGACATGCGCAGCCGGCGTGCGGTCTCGGCCGCGCTGCTGTTGACCATGGCGCTGCGCGTCGCGGCCGTAATCGCTTTGGCGCTTGCGTCAAGCTTCGGCTGGGCTTTCGCGGCGCTTCTGCTGGCCGGAACGGCATCGGCCGTATTCTCGCCGCTTTATGCGGCCTGGCTGAACAGCCAGTTGGAGAGCCGGACCCGGGCCACCGTATTGTCGATGGTCAGCCAGGCCGACGCGCTCGGCCAGACGGCCGGCGGGCCGTTCGTCGGCTGGATCGGCAGCCGCTTCTCGATCCGGGCCGCCCTGCTGGCTTCCGGCGTTCTGCTGCTGCCGGTACTCGGGCTGTTTGCCCGGATGCGAAGCGCCCAACCTCGGGATGGAACCGTCCCGGAAGAAGCCCCCGCAGATCTTTCCGGGCAGCTGTCCTGTGCGGATCGGAAGCCGGCTGCGGACTCCCGGGTCTCCGATCCGGACGGCGATTGATCCGGCCTTCTTTTCCTGCATCCGAATTACAATCGGCCTCCTCCTTGCGGGGAGGCTTTTTCGTCGTGGCCGCGGCCCGCTTCCGTTTTGGACAGATCAAAAAGCCGGTAACCGTCCCTTTTCGGAACGAATACCGGCCTATCCGGGCTTGTATTCAAGTGCTCAAGCGAGCGGGAGGCTTCGGCACTTCTGCCTGCCGCGCATACGGCATGGAGGCTAGGCGTCCGTATGCGTCCCTATACCGCCCCCCGTTTTCCATTTCGCTTACGACGGCTTCAACGTATAACTGACTTTGAATTCGCGGCCGAACTGGTCCGGTCCGGAAGAGATCTTTTTATACGTGAAATCCAGTCGATTGCCTTCCTGCTTCACGAAGCGGAGTCTGGCTTGCAGCAGCACCCGCTCGCCGACGTCTGTCGTCACTTCGTCCCATTCCGCCCGCTCACCTTGTCCGAGCAGCGTTTTGTACAGTAGCGACGAGCGGCCCGTGTTCAGGTCGATTACGGTCGGCTGAAGCGTGTCGAACGCTCGCACGAGCAAATAATCGGCCGTGACCGATTCGACGATAAAAGGTCCGGTCTGCTTCGTCAGCTTCGCCAGATCGTAATCCGCCGCGGCCCGGCCGCCGGCGCCCACGACCTGCACCGTCCGGCCGTCGCTTACGTAGGCGCGCTGTGCCGGGAGCGTTTTCGGTCCGAAGACGTCGGTGTTGTACATGCCGGAATACCGATAATGCGCCTGCTTCGTCACTTTCCCTTTTTGCACGACGAACTGGAACCGGTTATGCACCGTCTGCGACGAAGCGACGTATTCGCGTCCGACCGAGAGCAGGTAGGAACCGCTGCCCAGCGCCCGCACGTCGACCGTTCCCCAGTCGAGCCCCGGGACGTTGGCGCCCGCGAGCTTTTTCGGAGCGCCGGCTTCCAGCGAATAGACCTCTCCCTTGGCAAAAGACACCCAGACCGTCTGTCCGCCTTCCGAGTGGATCGTGTACCGGCCGGGGTCGCTCAGCGTCACCGTTTTGGCTTCGGCTTTCCAGCCGCTTTTGCTTTTGAGAGCCGACGCAAGCGCCTGAACCGGCACGTATACCTGTCCGTTCTCGACAAACGCCGCGGCTCCGATTTTGACGCGTTTTCCGTCGATGTCCGCTTCCGCCCGGCCCAGCGTCATCTTTAGCGTCGTATCCGGGCGCAGCAGCGTGACGAGTTTCGAACCGCGGTTGTAATCGACCCGGAAGCCGAGCCGCTCCGACGCCGCCTGGGCCGCTATATAAGTCCGTCCGCCGCGGATCTCCACTTCTCCGCCCTGCGCCGTTCCTCCGTTGATCGACAGCGAAGGTGCCGTCTGCGACGCCGCTTCGACTTCGACCGGCAGCAGCGGCGAGATCAGCAGGCTGCCTGCCAGCAGTCCCACAATCCATTTATACGCTTTGTTTTTCATTCCAAAATCCCTCCGATTTGGCTGTTCGCTCGTTTGTCTCTCTTGCACACCTCCCTAAGACGCACGAAGAAGCGCAAAAGTTTGCAATGGGCGCACCTTTTTTTGGAAAAGGTTTGTCGAGTCGCGAGGGGGTTTTTTCGGGTAATGGTGTCGGGTAAGGTTGTCCATCCGAGGCAGCCGCTATTCGAAAGGAGCTGGACATCAATGAGCGAAAAAGTATTTATTAGCCCCGGCAAATACGTACAGGGCAAAGACGTCGTAGACAAAGCGGGCGAATATGCCAAAGCGCTGGGCCAATCGGCGCTCGTCATCGCGGACCAAATCGTCTGGCCGATCGCCGGCGACCGCGTCGTGAACAGTCTTGAAGCAGCCGGCATTTCGACCAAGCGGGCCGAATTCCAGGGCGAAGCTTCGCGCGGCGAGATCAAGCGGATCGCCGAGCTCGGCGAAGGCGTCGATCTCGTCGTCGGCGTAGGCGGCGGCAAAACGCTCGATACGGCCAAAGCGGTCAACGACGTGCTCGGCGCCGCCTGCGTGATCGTGCCGACGACCGCTTCCACCGACGCGCCGACCAGCGCTCTGTCCGTGCTGTATACCGACGAAGGCGCTTTTGACGCGTATTCGTTCTATAAGAAAAACCCCGACCTGATCCTCGTCGATACGCGGGTCATCGCCGGCGCTCCGCCGCTGTTCCTCACTTCGGGCATCGCCGACGCGCTCGCCACGTGGGTGGAATGCCGCGCCGTTATCGAAGCGAGAGCGACCACGATGGCCGGCGGCCTGACGACGCTCGCGGCGGAAGCGATCGCGCGCAAATGCGAAGAGACGCTGTTCGACTACGGGCTGCTCGCCTACGAGTCGGTCAAACGCAAAGTCGTGACGCCGGCGCTGGACGCGGTCATCGAAGCGAACACGCTTCTCAGCGGACTCGGCTTCGAAAGCGGCGGACTCGCCGGCGCGCACGCGATCCACAACGGCTTCACCGTGCTGGAAGGCGATATCCACCATATGACGCACGGCCAGAAAGTGACGTTCGGCACGCTCGTGCAGCTCGCGCTCGAACGCCGGTCGCTGCAGGAAATCGAGCGCTACATCGATTTCTATCTCAAGCTCGATCTGCCGGTCACGCTCGAAGATCTGCACCTCAAAGACGTGTCGAACGAAGATCTGTACCGCGTTGCCGAAGCCGCCACGAAGGAAGGCGAGACGGCGCACAATCTGCCGTTCCCGGTCACCGCGGGCGACGTGCTCGACGCCATCCTCGCGGCCGATCAATATTCGCTCGCCTACAAAGCGAAGATCGGACGCTGACGCACCGCACGCTCTGTATTCGCGCCAACGCCAAAGACCGCTCCCCGGGGGGAGCGGTCTTTTTGGGCCGGACAGAGCCGGAATTGCGCGGCAGCAGGCCAAGCCTCAGTCCGCCCCTGTCGTCAGCGGATAGCCTTTGAGCCTCAGCCGCTGCTCCAGTGCTTCCGCGGGCAGCGGACGGCTGAGGTAGTAACCCTGCACTTCGTCGCAGCCTGCCGCGCGCAGGAATTGGAGCTGGTTCTCCGTCTCCACGCCTTCGGCCAGCACTTCCATGTTCAAGCTGCGGCCGATCGCGATGATCGCCCGCACCATGTCTCCGCGCTCGGCTTCGACGTCGATGCCGTCGACGAAAAAGCGGTCGATCTTGAGCAGATGCGGTTCGAACGTGCGCAGATATTTCAGCGAAGCGTAGCCCGTGCCGAAGTCGTCGATCGCGAGCTTGATGCCCCATTGACGCAGCAGCCGCAGCTGGGAAGACACTTTCTCCACGTCCCGGATCGCAAGCGACTCGGTCACTTCAAGCGTGATCTGCCGGGCGTCGACGCCTGTCTCGCGCAGCGTGTGCAGTATTTTCTCCACAAACAATTCGTCCTGGAACTGATACGGCGAGACGTTGATGCTCATGCGCAGCGAACCGAAGCCCGCTTCGACCCAGGACACCTGCTGCCGGCACGCCGTCTTCATCACCCATTCGCCGATCGCGATGATCATGCCCGTCTCTTCCGCCACCGGAATAAACTCGACCGGGGACACGCTGCCCAGCACCGGATGGTTCCAGCGGATCAGCGCTTCGACGCCCACGATGCCGTAGGTCTGAATATTTTGCTGAAGCTGGTAATGCAGCGAGATCTCGCCGCGTTCGATCGCGCCGCGCAGTTCGTGTTCCAGCTCGACTTTGTACGCCAGCCGTTCGCCGAAGCACGGTTCGAAGAACAGACTTTTCTGATGCCGGTTTTTCTTCGCTTCGTGCATGGCCATATCCGCGCTGCGCATCAGCTCGTCGGCCGTCGATCCGTCGCGGGGATACAGTGCCGCGCCGATGCTGGCCGACACGTAGAGCATCGTGCCGTTCAGCGCGAGCGGCTTCTTGAACACTTCCTCGATCGCGGCGATCGTCCGGTACGCTTCCACTTCGCCTTCCAGCGGATCGACCAGTACGGTGAATTCGTCGCCGCCCTGGCGGGCCAGCAGGCGGGAAGACGGAATGTATTCGCGCAGCCGATCCGCCACGATCTGCAGCAGCAGGTCGCCGACCGTATGGCCCATACTGTCATTGACGTGCTTGAAGCGGTCCAGATCGAAGAACAGCAGCGCCAACTGGCCGCCTTCCCGTTCGGCCCGCTCTACCGCTTCGTTCAGTTCGGCATCGAATTTGCGGCGGTTGGGCAGTCCGGTCAGCGGGTCGTGGCTCGCTTCGTGCTCTTTGATCTCCACGGTGTGGGTCAGGCGGTTAAGCAAATAATCGTTCTCGACAAACGTCAGGATCAGCCGGGCGATAATGAGCAGCACCGCAAACGCGCTGCCCATGACCATGACGTTGAATTCGGACAGCTCGTCGAGAATGATCGCAAACAGCGCCACGAGGCTGACGTAAGGCAGCAGCCGGCGCATCCAGCCCAGGCGGCTTGCGAGCCGCGCCGACATCCGGCGCGGTCTTCTCGTCTGCCGTCCGGTGAGCGATTCGAGCCCTGCCGCCGTCAGCAGCAGGATCGAAGCGGTCCACGTCGCGTCGACCGGGCTGCCGAGCCAATAGTTCCCGTTCAGCTGCATGTACAGATACGTCGAATCGCCGAGCGCAAGCAGCAGCACGCCGGCCAGAAAAGTCGTATCCGTGCGGCTGCTGCCCATCGACTGGTTGGCGAACAGCAGCAGACTGAGCAGGAACAAAATGCCGAGATCCATAATCGGATAGCACAGGTTCAAAAAGGCCGGAAGCCAATGCTCCTGTCGCATCGACGTATGAAACAGCGGCGTGATAATGAGGCTCCAGCTGAATACGGCCGTCGTCGACATAAAGATCGACGCGTCCAGGAAATACTGCATCAGGCGCAGGCTTTTGAGCCGCTGATGGACGAGAACGAGCAGGCCGGCGAACAGCAGAACGCCCTGGGCCGCCCAGAACAAATCGGTGATCCCCGGCGAAGGCAGCGTCATCCGGTCGAGCAGCGTATCGGCGAGCAGCAGCAGAAGCGAGATCAGGTAACACAACCCGCTGCACAGGACGAAACCCCAAAACAACCGGTTTTTGGCCTGCGGATGACGCGTGACCCGCAGCAGCAGCAGCATGCAGGCCAAGATAGGTAAAATATTTAAATGTCCGATCCACGTTAGCGCGGTCTCGTTCTCTCCGTAGAAGCTCGACAAGAGAAAGTGCAGAACGAGGTATCCCGCAGCTATTGCATAAAAGATTCGTTTGAATTTCATGTCTGCGGCCTCCGAGGCGATAATAAAGATATCCTTTATATCGGTAGCCAGCTAACAGTCGCTTAGTCATTTTTACTTTTTATGTAATAAATTATTTTCTGTATCCATTTCTTCGCGCCCAAAAAGGCCCGGCAGCGCTGCCGGGCCTTTCTGTGTCCAATGCAAGCCGAACGGTCTGCCGACCTGAACTCACTTTGCCTGGAAAAGACGTTCGTTACCGCACGCGGCTCCGGTATCCTTTTTCGGCGCCGAGCAGAACAAGCAGCAGTACGGCGCACGCGCCGTACATGCCGGAGTACGACAGCCGGTCCGCGACCGGCCCCATCGCCAGTCCCCCCAGCGAAATGCCCAGATCCGCCGAAGCGATAAACAACCCGAGCAGCATATTGCGCGAAGCTTGCGGAAGCGCAAAAGTGAGGTACGTCGTCAGCGAAGGATACAGCAGCGCCTGGGCGGCCCCCATCAAGACTGCGGCGGCGTAGAACGCGGCCGGGCCGGCCGATTCGGCGGCGGCCAGCAGCAGAACGGCAATCCCCGCAAGACCTACGACGCCCTGAATGAACCGGGGCCGCCAGATGCCGTCCGAAGGAATCCGTTTGCGCAGCGCAAACCGGGCGGCGACGATGACCGCGGCCTGGATCATCATGTAGAGGCCCGCATTGCCGTAGGCGATCTCTGCCGCATACAGCGGAACGAATACCGTCACGGCTCCGAACACGACGGAAGTGCCGAGCATCAGCAGGGTGCAGAGCGCAAGCGGCGGGATCGTGAACACTTGGCCAAAAGAGTGCCAGAAGCCGCCGGGTTCCGCTTGCGTGGCTTCTCCGTCGGCGGGATGGACGTGCGAGCGGATCGGCGTCGTGAAGCCGAAGATTCCCGTCCCGACCGCGATCAAGACCATCACCGCGAAAAAGGCGTTCGTGTCTCCCCCGTTCCACAAGGCAAGCGCCAGTACCGGTCCGATAATGCCCGGCATGTACGTGAACAGCGAGTAGAGCGAGATGCCCTGCGACCGCTCTTCGTCGGACAGCGAATCGATGATCGCGATTTGCAGCGCCATCGAAAAAAACGCTGTGGCGATTCCTTGCAGCAGACGCGCCGCGAGAAATCCCAAAAGGCCCGTCAGCGGATAGAGCAGCAGCGCGAAGCCGTTGACCAGCAGCAGCACGCGCAGCACCCGGGACGCTCCGTGGCGCTGAATGATTTTTCCCGCCAGCGGGCGAAAAAACATGCAGGTCAGCATGTAAGCGCCCATGATCCAACCGATCGCCGCGTTGCTGGCTCCGATCGCCTCGCTTCGCAGCGGCACGATAACGGCCAGAATCGAATTGGCGCTGAAAAACAAAAACGCCAGGCCGTACAGACGGATAAACGTCCAGGACATCGCGCGCGAAGACTTCAAAAGGTCACACCCTCCATTTCGTCAATCCAGAAAAGCGGCCGCGGGCGAGCGTCTGGCCCGGATCATGTCGTGCACATGCAGTTCGGCGTTCGCAAGCAAAGTCGCCTGCGGAACGTCCAGCGTCTCGATCAACCCCATCTGCTCGTTGGCGCATTCGCCCGGCGATTCGCTCCACGGCTTCAGCTGCCGGGCGATCTCGCGCACGTCTTCAAGGCTCGCCGTCGTCGAAAATCCCTGGCTTCGCATCCACTCGTCATTAAACAGCGTCCCGATGTACCGGTCCCCTCCGTCGGATACCATGCTGACGATCCGGCGTTCCGGCCCCCACTGCTGGGCCAGCTTGAGCGCGACCAGCGCGCAGGCTCCGCTGGACGGCCCCATCAGGATGCCTTCATGGCGGGCGAACGCCCGGGCGGCGACGAAAGCGTGCTCGTCCGAAATTTTATAGGCATAATCGAGGTTCGACAAGGTCAGGTTGAGCGGCGTCCAGCTAAGCCCGACGCCGGGCGTGCGATACGCGTTGGCCTGCCCGCCGAAGATCGTCGAACCGACCGCGTCCACGCCGCAGATTTGCGCCTGCGGCGCGTACGTTTTGAGAAAACGCGAGATACCGCCGAGCTGGCCGCCCGTGCTGACCGCCGCGACGAACGCGCTCAGCTCTCCCGGACACTGTTCCAGAATCTCCCGGGCCGTGCTGCGGTAATGCGCTTCCTGATTCAGCCGGTTGAAGCATTGATCCGGCCGGTAAGCGCCTTCGATCTCGCGGGCCAGCTTGTTCGCCAGCGCGATCCGCGTTTTGTGGTAGCTGCCGCTGTCGTCCTGCTCCGTGACGACGATCACTTCCGCGCCGAACCCCTTGATCAGGGCGAGATTGGCTTCGGTCGTTTTGGGGTCTACCAAGATGAGCACACGGTACCCTTTGGCGGCTCCGATCATGGCCAGCGAAATGCCGAAATTGCCGCTGGACGATTCGATCAACGTGCCGCCCGGCTTGAGCCAGCCTCTTTGCTCGGCTGTCTCGACCAGATAGAGCGCCGCGCGGTCCTTGATGCTGCCTCCGGGATTGTAGCGTTCGTACTTGAACAGAACCTGCGCTTCTTCGGGACGGTTCAGGCGGGCAAGCGAAATCAGCGGGGTCTGTCCGATCGTTCCCAAAATCGTGGAGCTCATGGGCGTATCCTCCTCGGGTGCGAACTCTGAAGCAAAAACCGGTGCAGCCTTGATGCAAAATCCGGCGCGAACGGAACGGTACGTCAAAGCTCTACTTCCCGTCGGCCGAAATCGGCCGCTCTTCTTCTGCCGGGAAATCGGCGCCGCGCAGCAGCAGGCGCGTATGTTCATGCTCGCCGGGCAGCAAGCGGCGGCCCGGCAGCTGCTCGATAAAACGTCCTTCGTGCATAACGGCAATCTGATGACAAAACGCTCGCAGTACCTTAACGTCGTGGGAAATCATCAGGATCGAAAACCCGAACTGGCGATGCAGGCGCTGCAGCAGTTCCAAAATTTGCGCCTGCACGCTCATGTCTAGCGCCGAGACGGCTTCGTCGCAGATCAGAATCTCCGGCTGCAGCGCCAAAGCGCGCGCAATCGCGATACGCTGGCACTGCCCCGTGCTGAGCTGCGGCGGCCTGCGCCGCTGGGCGGACTCCGGAATGCCGACTGCGTCCAGCAGAAAGCGGGCCCGCTCAAGCCGCTCCGCGCGGCTGCCGACGCGGAAGACGTGCAGCGAGGTCTGCACAAGTTCCAGCGCGCTGACGCGCGGATTCAGGCTCGCCCGCGCATCCTGGAACACGAGCTGGACATGCCGGGCCAGACGGCGCCTGGCCTGCCCTGTCGCGTGGGTAATGTCTTCGCCGCGCAGCCGGACGGTGCCGGCATCCGCCGAATCCAGTCCGACGATGCAGCGGACGAGCGTCGACTTGCCGCAGCCGCTTTGGCCGAGGATGCCGACAATTTCCCGCTCGTGCAGCCGCAGGCGCACCCCGCTCAACACCCGCTGCCCCGATCCGTACGATTTGGCCAAATCGTGCACGTCCAGCAGCGGGGTCTCTCCGTATGCGGGAGCACCAGAACCGTCCGCTTCCGGCTGCGCGGTCGGTGTACGGGCATCCAGCAGCTGCCGCGTGTATGCATGCTGCGGCCGCGCCAGCACTTCGGCCGTCTCGCCCCGTTCCACGATGCGGCCTTCGTGCAGGACGAGGACGCGATGGCTCAGCGCCTGCGCAAGCGCAAGGTCATGCGTGATCAGCAGCACCGTCAGATCCAGTTCCCGCTGCAGGCTGTGCAGCAGGTCCAGCACTTCCCGCTGGTTCACCGTATCCAGCGCCGAAGTCGGCTCGTCCGCGATCAGCACCTGCGGACGCAGGCAGAGCGCAAGCGCCAGACAGACGCGCTGGCACATGCCTCCGCTCAGCTCGTGCGGATACGACCGCAGCACTTTGGCCGGGTCCGCGAAGCCGAGACGCGACAACCAATCCGCGCCGATCGCCGAGATCTCTTCTTTTTCGGCGAGCCGGTGCGCCCGCAGCGTCTCGCGAAAATGTTCGCCGATCGCCATCATCGGATTCAGCGCCAATCGCGCATCCTGAAACAGCATGGCGATGCCGCGCCCGCGAAGCTTGGCCCAGGCCCGTTCCGGCCGCGCGAGGCAGACCGCCGCATGCCCTTCCAGAACCAGCGTGCCGGACGCGACGGACGCGGAAGGCGGAAGCAGGCCGAGCAGCGTTTTGGCGATCGTCGATTTGCCCGATCCGCTCTCGCCGAGCAGGGACACGATTTCGCCTTCGTACAGCGTGAACGAAATCGCTTGCAGTACCGTCTGCACGCTTTTCTCAGACCGGTACGAAATTTCCAGATTGTCGATTCGAAGCTTCTCCTGCTTGTCCGCGATCTCCATGCCTCCTCCGGCTTCTCCTGTTCATATGCCCGTTTTCTTTTTCGCTCATATCCGGTGTTTCTCGTAAGGATCGATCACGTCCCGCAGTCCTTCGCCGATACAGTTGAACGCCAGCACCGTCAGTACGATGAACAACGCCGGGCCGAGCAGCACATGCGGAGTCGTCATAAAATGCGCGCGCCCGTCGGCCAGCATGCTGCCCCATTCCGGCGAAGGCGGCTGCGAGCCCAGTCCGAGAAAAGACAGCGCCGCAATGCCCAAAATCAGGCTGCCCAGTTCGAACGTGGCCAGCACGAGCACCGGACCGAGCGCCTGCGGCAGCAGCTCCGTACGCAGGATACGAACAGGCGAAGCGCCCAACACCCGGGCGGCTTCGACAGCCGTGCTTTTCTTCGCTTGGATCACGATGCTGCGCGTCAGGCGCGCAAAGCCGACCCACCACAGGATCACGACGGCCAGCAGCAGATGCGCAAGGCCCGTGCCGAACAAAGCCGCGATTACCATCGCGAACACCATGAACGGAAAAGCGAGCAGCACGTCGATGATCCGCATCAATATAATATCCAGCAGCGAACCGTGAAGCAGGCCGGCCACGGCGCCGAGCACCAGGCCGATCAGCAGCGCCGAACCGAGCGCAAGCCCGCACGAGACCAACGTCGTCTGACCGCCGTGCAGCGTACGGGCCAGCAGGTCGCGCCCGAACCGGTCGGTCCCGAGCGGATGTTCCGGACTCGGCTGCTCCAGGCGCGCCCCCGCGTTCATCGCCAGCGGATCGCCCAGCGGCAGCCACGAAGCGGCGAAGATCGGGACAATCAGCAGAGCCAATAGAAGCAGGCCGAAGATCAGCGTATAAGACGCTCGCCGGCTATTCATGCGCTCCCTCCTTGTGCGGACGTGCGACGCGCGGATCGAGCCAGGCGTACAGCCCTTCCACGATCAGGTGAATCCCGACGACCGACAACACCGTGACCAGCGCGTAGCCTTGCAGAGCCGGGTAGTCTTTGTTCAGAATGCCGTTCAAGGCGTATTCGCCAAGTCCCGGCCACGCGAACAGGCTCTCGATCACGACGGCCCCGCTGACGTAAGTGGTGAGCGACAGACCGATCAGCGTAATCGTCGAGAGCAGCACGTTGCGCATCGCGTGACCGACGACGCGGCGCGTGCCGAGTCCCCGCGACAGCGCGGACTGCACATAGACCTGCCCCAGCTCGCTGAGCAGGTTGGCGCGCACGACGCGGATCATCTGCGGCGCTCCGAGCAGCCCCATCGTCAGCGCGGGCAGCCACAGCCGCGACCATCCGGCCCCGCTGCCGATTTCGTACAGCTCAAGCTTGACGGACAGCAGCAGGAGCAGCAGCAGGGCGATCACGAATCCCGGCACGGAAGCCAGCAGCACGCACAGCAGCCGGACCACCGTATCGGTCAGCGTCCCGGCGCGCAGCGCCGACAGCATGCCGACCAGCAGCCCGATCCCGACCTGGATCGCAAGCGCCGTGCACGCCAGCAGCAGCGTCGCCGGCCAGCGTTCGCCGATCTCGACAGACACCGGCCGCTGCGTATAGAACGAAGTGCCCAGATCCATGCGCAGCAGGCTGCCCGCCCACGATACGTATTGACTGAACAGACTTCCGTTCAAGCCCAGCTCGCCGCGCAGGTCGCCCACCATCTTGGCGTACGTATCGGCGTCCACCGCGATATCCAGCGTTCGGCCGATCAACAGCTTGGCCGGATCGCCCGGCGCGAGGCGGATCAGCGCGAACAACAAGATCGAAGCGGCAAAAACGGTGATACACGTCTGCAGCAGCGTAAGCAGCAATCGCCGTCTCATCAGCGTCCGCCTCCTTTGCCGTTACGGCGACACAAACTTCAGGTTTTCGTTCACCAAATTTTCGAACGGACGGAAATGGTCGACGAATCCTTCCAGATTCCGGCTGACGGCCGTCACCTGCGGACGCGGATACAAGCTGATGACCGGAGCCTGTTCGGCGATATAGGCGTTGGCTTCGAGCGCCCGCGCCTGGCGCGACGCTGCGTCGGTCGCCGCTTCCAGCCGCTCCAGCAGTTCGTTTGCCTTGGCGTCGTCGAAGCCTCCGTAATTGCCGCTGCCTTCGGGCGCGTATTGGCCGCTCAGAAGCGTATGCGGCTCGCCGAACGTGCTCCACGCTTCGATAAAAGCGTCCCATTGGCCCGTCTCGCGTGCACTCTCGATCAGGCTGTAATCGCCGTGCCGGATATCGGCCTGAATCCCGAGCTGCGTCCACTGGTACTGCAGCGTCTCGCCGAGCGCGCGATCGCCGCCCCACGTCATCAGCGACAGGGTGAACGGTTCGCCGTTTTTGGTGCGCACGCCCGAGCCGTCGAGCTTCCAACCGGCTTCGTCGAGCAGCTTCCCCGCACGCTCAAGATCGAACTTGGCGTATACCGCGTCCCGCGCTTCGGCAAACGCCGGATTGGAACTGAGCCACGTCGTCACGGGGAAGCTTTGCCCTTCCGCCGCCTGCAGAATCAGTTCTTCGCGATCGATCCCCCACGACAGCGCCTGCCGGACGCGGACGTCCCGGAATTTGTCCTGCTTCAAATTCAGGTACACGGTCTGCGTATTGGAAGCGGGCACGGTCGAAAGCTTCACCTTGTCTTCCGCCTGCAGCTGTTCGATCGCGGATACCGGCATCTTCTGCGCGATATGGCTGCTGCCGCTCAATACGGACAGCATCCGCGTCTGCTCGTCGGCAATCTGCTCGTGCACGACGCGCGCAATCGCCGGCTTTTTGCCCCAGTAATCGCCGTTGACTTCAAGTTCCATCCGCTTCTGCGGTTCGAAAGCGGTCACTTTGTACATACCGGACAAGTCCATCGTGCCTACGGCGTCGTAAGCGGCTTCCGCGTTATGGATCAGCGTCTGGTACGAAGACAGACTCAGCGGCACGTCCATGTTCGGATGCGCCGTCTTGACCTGCAGCGCGGCGTCGTCCGTGACGGAGAACGTCAAATCCTGAATGTACGGCATGACCTGCTTGTCTAGCTTGCGCGAACGTTCCAGCGAAGCGACGACCGCCGCGGCATCGACCTTTTTCCCGCTCCAGAATTTCGCTTCCGGCTTGAGCTTGATTTTCCACGTCTTCGCATCGACCGCTTCGGCGCTTTCTGCCAGCACGGGCTGGATCTTCCCTTCGGGATCGGCTTTGAACAGCGTCTCGCCCGCGCCGATCGCGATCAGATAGCTGGACGTGAGCGGCTGTACCGGATCGAGCGCGGCCGCGATTTCCTGATCGGCGATGATCAGCTCCTGCGGAACTTTGTCCCCGGTATCGGAAGCTTCGCCGCCTGCCGCTTCGGCCCGATTGGGGGCGGCCTGCTCGTTCGCCGCCGGCGCGCCGCACCCTCCCAGCAGGATAACCCCTATTAACAGCAGTGGGTAAAAAACCTTTTTTCTATGCATATCGCTAACCCCCAACTTGATTCATATGGCCTGCGCAAGCAGTTGAAGCCGTCTGCCCTGCATGCTTTTCCCAAAAACGAGCGGTTGATCTTGTTCGAACGCTCCGATATGCGGCGCAGGCTGATCGAACAACTCGATCAAGCGGAAGCCGGACTCGGTCACATAGCGGACAAGTTCCTGCGGAAACAACAGCCGATGCTTCAGATGTTCCGCGATCGGCTCCTGCCCGTCGAATTCCCAGCTGTAATCGCGCAGCAGCAGCTGATTCGGCAGGTCGATCGAAAAACGCGTGCGCAGCGTCACTCCCTGCTCCCCGTGCACGCGCCGGTCGATCAGTTCTTCCTCCAGCCAGCGCTGCCCTTCGCGGGTAAGGAAAAACGCCGCGTTGCGCATATCGAGATACAGCAGGCCGCCTTCCTTCAAATGGTTGCGGAAGCAGCCAAGAGCAGCGCGTACGTCGTCGTTCGTAAAATTGTACAAAAACGTGCTGCCCACGCAGGTCAGCGCATCGAATTTCTCGTTCAGCTCGAAACGTTCCTGGTCTCCGCGCACGAAAGACCGTTCGGGATACTTCTCCCTGGCCCAGCGCAGCATCTCTTCCGACTGGTCCAGCCCCGTGACGTCGTACCCGGCTTCGCTGAGCCAGTCCACTTCCCGGCCCGGACCGCAGCCGACGTCCAGCACTTTCGGTCCCGAGTCGTATTCGCGCAGCAGCTTGTCGATAAACTGCGCCATGCCGAAATCTTCTTCTCCGTTAAAAGTGAGGTACAGCGACGGACGGGTGTGCAAAAAATTGTCGCGATCCGGATTGAGTGGCGCCGGCATGAAGTTGCTCCTCCTTCAAAAATCAATGATAGATAAACAGTTCGGAAGTCCCGCCGCTAAACTGCGTAAACGGAAACGGTTCGGCCACGACGCCCCGCACGCCTTCGCCCACGAACCGTGCGGCGATGGCGCTGCCGGTCTGGGCATAGACGGTGAGCGGTATTCCGCGTTCCTTGACCTTGTGCACGATCAGGTCGAAGCTGCCGTTGCTCAGCGTCATGCCCGTACAGATGACGCTGTCCGCCTGCTCCAGCACCACATTCATATCCGGTTCCACGCGCTGTCCGCTCTGCGTCCGTTCCAGCTGCAAATCGCAGGGCAGGCAGATGCCTCCGCGCCGCTCGATCGCTTCGATCAGCGGATTGACGACGCCGATCAGCGCAACGCGGCTGCCGGGAACGATCCGGGCCGTATCGGCGACGCAGGCGTCGCGCAGCAGCGCCTTCTCCAGCGGAGTACCGGCGGGAATATCCGCCACTTCCCGGCAGGCGCCGCGATGCGGCCGCATTGCGGCCAGATAGGCGTCTATCGCCGCCACGCGCACCGGCAGACGCTCATCGCGCAGCAGCTCCGCCACGGAACGGCCGGAGCATTCCCCGGCCGCGTCCGCGGAGAGCTGCCCGGGCGTATGCGAGCATGCGCCAAAAGCTTCTCCTACCCGCAGCAGCAAATAATGATTCCGGTATTTCACGGCAGAACCGGGAAACTGCGTCGTCTGGTATATACTTACCGCGCCGGTCGCGGACACCGATTCGGGATCGGCGCCGAGTTCTCCCCGCAGAATCGCTTCGCGCAATCCGTTCAGGTTCAGGTTCATGGCGAGACTTCGCTCTCTGCCGCGTAAAGAAGCCGGGTACGCGACAGCGCGTCTTCCGCGTAGCTTCTGGCCTGCCGCCCTTCGCGATCGATCGCGACGACGTGGCCCAGATAGCACGCGTTGTCGATCGGCGCTTCCACGAAGCGGGACTCGCAGTCCGCGAACTGGAACCGGGCGAGGCGGGCGTCGTTCGCCAGTTCTTCCGTTCCTTCCAGGCGGGCGATCAGGCCCGACTTCGGCGGAACGAGGAACGCGATCGCGGCGCTGCGAACGCCCCGGTCCTGCGTATCAAGCGCAGGCTTGAGGCCAAGCGCCAGATCGACGAACACGTCCAGCAGATCGAGTCCGGTGACGTGATGCACGAGTTCGACGATGTAATTGCCGGCCGTTCTCGGATTGATCTCGACGATGCGCGGACCGTCCGCCGTCAGCATCACTTCGGTATGCGCGATGCCGTGGTCGAAGCCGACCGCTTCAAGCGCGCTTTCGACGAACTGCCGCACTTCCCCGGCCATCTCTTCGCTCAACTGCGCCGGGAACATATGTCCGTTCTCGATAAAATAAGGCGTGCCGGTGACCGATTTGTCGGTAATGCCCAGCGTATGAATCTGTCCTTCGCAGCAGACGCTCTCCACGCTGACTTCGCGGCCTTCCATAAACGCTTCCAGCAGCATGCGGCGATCGCGTTCCTGATCCCGGAAGTTAAGCGGGAAGTTCTCGAGGGCCGCATAGGCCATATGTAATTCCTGCGCGTCCCGAATAAGATTGACGAACGCGCTGGACGCCAGATCGACAGGCTTGGCGACGAGCGGATAGCCGATCTCTTCGGCCGCGGCCCGCGCTTCTTCCCATCCGCGCACGATGCGGTACGACGGATTGGCAAGCCCCGCCCGATCAAGCGCTTCGCGCATCCGGTATTTGTTCCTGACCTGCCCCACCGCGGCGGGAAACGGACACGGAAGCGACAACGCCTGCGCCACGTCCTTGACCGTATCGATGTAGTAATCGCACACCGTAATGACGCCGTCGAACGTGTAAGGCCGCAGCTTCTCGATCAGTTCGGCCGTATCGTTCGTCTCGGCGATCAGCACTTCCTGCGCATGCGCGAGGACCGGATGCGGCGATTCGCTGCCCTCTTCCCCGTAATGGCCCGGCCTGCGGGTGACGAACGTGTACGTGTGGCCTCTTTCTTCAAGCAGCACAGGCAGCAGCCTGCCGCTCGCTCCGACCCAACTCTCGATCATCAATAAATGCGCCATACTTGTCCCCCTCCTTTTTCGTAATGATTACGATTATACAATATACACCATTCATTTATTTGTCAATAGATCCATATCGCTAAAAAAGGCGCATAAATTGTTTGCTGTTTGAAGAATTGTAGTATCGCTATTTGCCCGTTTTTCGCTTTTTTGGCCTATCTAACGAATCGATATATCCTTATTGAGCGCTGGAAGGCGGTTTAAGGCGGATTTGGAGCAAATAGCGTGATGACGATTCGTTAAAATGTGAAAAAGCGAGCTGGAGCGCAAATAGCGGGATCAGGATTCGTTAGCGTGGCGGAATAAGCGGGCGTGGGGAGCGGGAAAGTCCCGTGTGGCGCAAATCGGCAGGCGGGACAAGATACACCCCACAATGGACACCGCCTACGAACTCCAGCCGCAAGCGAAGCGCATTCGATACGGAATCAATGAGGGATCGCGAACGGCAGCAAAAAAGGCCTTTTCCCGGAAATCCGGAAAAAGGCCTTGATGGATCTGATGCTGAAGTTGCAGGGTCTTACTCGCTCGTGTTGGCGCTTGTGCCCAGAATGCTGCGGATCGCGCCCAGGTCGCCGGCGCTTTCTTCCAGCAGAAGCAGCAGCGAACCGGATTGTACGGCTGCGTCGTACTTCTTGGCTTCTTCCTCGCTAAAACCGAGGGCCGTGAAGTCTTCGCTCCAGCCGTTGCCGCCGTAATACGTGTCCGATCCGATAAACTTGTGCGCCAGCTGGCCTGCCGCCACGTAAGGGCCGACGTTCGTGAACTCGCTGCCTTCCGATCCGCTGAACGTGTCGCGAATGCTGTGCAGGAATCCTTTGGACTCTTCGGGCTTCGTGTTGGATTCCGGCGATTTGAGGTTGGTATCCTCGCTGATTTCTTCGATATTTTGAGGGTCGCGGCCGATTACGGTAATGCGATCGTTTCCGATTCCCTGCGCTTTGAGCTGGTGGATGGCATCAAGTGCCGCCTGTTCGGTCGAAAATACGCCAACAATCGTTCGGTTAGTCATATTAGAATCCTCCTGTGTTGTCCTGGTCTTGATGGAAGTCCGCTTGGCTTCCTTCTCTTTTTCCTATTAACCGAATCCGGGCCATGTTAACCGACTTTCCGACTTGAGACCCGGTCCGTCCCGCTCCGCGCATAGATATTCGACGCCGGCTTGGTTATAATTAAGATTCGAATCGCGGACCGAACCGCGAACTATAGAAGGAGGACTTCCCTTTGGAACAACTGAACGCCTTATCGATCGAAAACGAAGACCAGCTGCGGCGCTGCCTCGCCGTGCGGCGGGAAGTCTTCATCGAAGAACAGAACGTGCCGGAAGAACTGGAAATCGACGAATACGACCGGATCGGCTCGTCGGCCGGGCACGTCCTGCTGACGGCCGGAGACGACGATGCGGCCGCCGGACGCTTCACGCCTTACCGCGACGGAGCGGCCAAAATGCAGCGCGTGGCTGTTCGTTCCGCGTACCGCGGCCGGGGTCTCGGGCGGGTACTGATGGAGGCGCTGGAACAGGCCGCCCGCCGCGCCGGCTTCCGCAGCGTCGTGCTGGACAGCCAATGTCACGCCGAAGGCTTTTACACATCGCTCGGCTACGTTACCGTTTCCGGCGAACCGTTCTACGACGCCGGCATTCTGCACGTGCGGATGGAGAAGGCGCTGTAGCGCCGGAACACCGGCAGCGGCAGCGGGTTCTGCTTCCCCCGCCTGCCGACCGCATGGTCTGTTCGGCGCGAACCGGGCGCCAACGCAAAAAAAGGCCGGGACTTGGCGTCCCGGCCTTTTTGTCGTTCGCCGCTCCCGGATTATCCCCGGAAGGAACGAACGTACCGTTCGTTGCTTGCGGTCTATCCCCGGAAGGAACGAACGATAAAGCGATGCTCGCGCTTGTCGAGCACGGCGCCGTCTTCGAGCGTCACCGTCTGGTCGTTGTGCTTGACCAGGCGGGCGCTCGAAGCCAGCAGTTTGTCTCCATGCCACACCATCACGGCGGAGTTGAACAGGATCGCGTGCTCGAACTGGCGCATCGTCTTCATGACGTAGCCGATCGCGTTCGGGCGCCCCGCGGCCTGGCGGATCTCCTGCGGAAGAACGGCGATTTCCCGGATCGACATGATATCTTTCATACCGATTCGTACGCCTCCGGGGCTGAGGACCACGTACTGCTCTTTGTCGTTCCAGCGAATCAGGGTCCCGTAGCGCTTCGTCTGATACGGTCCTCCGTTGTCGACCACGACTTTTTTGCCTACCCAATGTTTCAAAGCGCGCACCTCCGGGCAGCCGCTTTACAGCGGCGGTATTTCCCAATTTATCGGCTGGATGCCGTGTGTTTCCAAATAGGCGTTCGTTTGCGAAAAAGGCCGGCTGCCGAAAAATCCGCCGCGGGCCGAGAGCGGGCTCGGATGAACCGATTTGAGCACGTGATGACGCGACGCGTCGATCAAAGCTTCTTTTTTCTGCGCGTGGGCGCCCCACAAAATAAAGACGGCCGGCTGTTCCCGTTCGCCGATCGCCCGAATCACCGCGTCGGTGAAACGCTGCCATCCCAGCTTTTGATGCGAAGCGGCTTGCCCTTCCCGCACCGTCAGCACGGTGTTGAGCAGCAGCACGCCTTCTTCGGCCCAATGAATCAGGTATCCGTGGTCCGGGACCGGGACACCGAGATCCGAAGATAGTTCTTTGTACATATTTCTCAGCGAAGGAGGGATCTTGACCCCCGGCAGAACGGAAAAACTCAACCCGTGGGCCTGCCCCTGCCCGTGGTAAGGGTCCTGACCGAGAATGACGGCCTTGACAGCGGCAAACGGGGTCAATTTCAAGGCCTGAAACAAAAGCGGCTCCGGCGGATACACGGTATGGGTCCGATATTCTTCCTCGACCCGCTGCATCAACTCCCCGAAATACGGTTGATGAATCTCTTCTTTCAATACCTCGTCCCAATCGTTGCCAAACATTCGTTTCGCTCCTTTCCAAAATTTTCTATGACGGCCCGAAAGAAATGCGTCCGGCCTTCATTACCCCAAAACGTTTCCGACGCTTCGGACGCCTCAAAACGTTCAAAAAGCCGACTCTCGCGCGAACAAGAGCCGGCCTGGCGATCCGGTAAACGTTAGCAATTATACTAG
This sequence comes from Saccharibacillus sp. WB 17, assembly GCF_008634075.2. Classification (NCBI taxonomy): domain Bacteria; kingdom Bacillati; phylum Bacillota; class Bacilli; order Caryophanales; family Paenibacillaceae; genus Saccharibacillus; species Saccharibacillus sp. WB 17. The sequence continues at coordinate 208,712 of NZ_VPFK02000024.1, forward strand.
CACGTTTGGCGGTAAGGCGCAATTTGAACCGTGCGGCGCGGCGCCTACTTGCGGCCGTAATCGGCTTTGATTTCGCCCCAGTCCCGCGTTTCCCATTTCATGATTTTGGTCCGGTACGGATGCGTCTCCAGCCATTCGACCGCCCGATCGACGAGCGTCCAGATCTCTTCGGTCGATTTGTCGCGCGGAAGCGTGGACGCTACCCGGCGCTGCTTGACCCATTTGATCGCGTTGACCGAGTCGCTGTAGACGGACTTGCCGCTGCCTTCGCGCTCGATATGGGCCAACGCGTGCACGATCGCCAGAAATTCGCCGAGATTGTTCGTTCCTTTGGCAACCGGCCCGTGCGAGAAAATCACTTCTCCCGTCGCGGTGTCGACGCCTTTGTATTCGACCGGCCCGGGATTGCCCCGCGTGCCCACGTCGACCGAGATGCTGTTGTAGTCGATCTCGCTTTTCGGGACGGCGCCGGCTCTCGGACCTGCCGTTTTCTTCGCGGCTCCGGCGGCGCCGGACCTTATGTACGGCTTGGCGCCGCCTGCGTAAGCGGCTTCGGCCGCGCTTTTCGATTCGAACGACTTATACCGGGCGCCCGGATATCCGTCCACCTGCGCTTTGCATTCCGCCCAGGTCGCATAAATGCCGGGCTGCTTGCCTGTCCAGACGACGTAAAACTTTGACTTGCCCATGCGCACCTCCAGCCTCTGTCGGCCCGTTTTTGTGAAACACTTCATTATAAGGGATGTTTTCGTCCAAATGCAACCGGAGAAGAAGACGGCGGACCGGAAATATGGCGCTGGAAAAAAAGGCTGAAAAACGCGTTCGGCTTTTACGTTTTTATCCTTGTATACACTTGTATACACTAACTCCTTATGTTAACCTATTTACATAATGATCTGTTTATTTTACCGCAAAGGAGCTGGTTCATGCCTATGTCCAAAATGGGAACGCCCGCCATGGGACGCATGAAATTCGACGAAAACCTCGAAAAACCCGATCTGTCGCCCGCCATGCTGCGCCGGATCGCGGCTTATTTTATTCCTTACCGCAAACGGACGCTTGCTGTACTCGCTGTGCTCGTCGTCACTTCGCTGCTCGGTCTGCTGCCGCCTCTGCTCATCCAGCAGATCGTCGACCGGGCGCTGCCCGGCAAAGACATGCGGCTGCTCTCCTGGCTCGTGCTGGCTTCGCTCGGAGCGACGATCGCGTCGGGCACGCTCGGCGTGCTGCAAAGCTATCTGAACACGTATATTTCGCAGCATATCGTGTACGACATGAAGAACAAAATGTACCGCCATCTGCAAAGCCTGCCGCTGTCGTTTTTTTCCAACGTCAAGCAGGGCGAAGTCATTACCCGCATGACGAGCGATATCGCGGGCATTCAGGGCGTGTTCAGCGGAACGCTCGTCAGCTTCGCCAGCAACGTGCTCATTCTCGGTTCGACGGCGGTGACGCTGTTCATCATGAATTGGAAACTGGCCCTGCTCAGCCTGTGCGTACTTCCGCTGTTCGCCGCGCCCACCCGCCGCATGGGACGCGTCCGCTGGAAATTCGCCAAGCAGACGCAGGAGAAGCTCGCCCAGCAAAACCGGATCGTCGAAGAAACGCTCGGGATCAGCGGCTATCTGCTCATGAAGCTGTTCGCCCGCGAATCGCGCGAATACGAAAGTTTCCGCGAAGCGAACGCGGAGACGACCCGGTTGCAAATCCGCGAAGCGACGGCCGGACGCTGGTTCATGATGCTCGTCGGCACCTTCGGTTCGATCGGCCCGATGCTGATCTATCTGTACGGCGGCTACCTGTTTATTCAGGGCGAGCTCACGGTCGGCGCGATCATCGCTTTCGTGGCGCTGCTCGGCCGCCTGTACGGTCCGGTCGGCCAACTGACCAACCTGTACGTCGATATCAAGCGCTCTGTCGCGCTGTTCCAGCGCATTTTCGAATATTTCGATATCGTGCCGGATATCGCGGACGGCCCGGACGCTCTGCCGCGCCATGCGGACAACGGCTCGGCGAACCTGCCCGAAGCCGCAGCCGGCGGCATCGAATTCCGCGGCGTCGGCTTCGCCTATCGGCCGGACAAGGCTGCGCTGCGCGGCATTTCTTTTGTCGCCGAGCCCGGTACGATTACGGCTCTGGTCGGTCCGAGCGGCGCGGGCAAGACGACGATCACGCAGCTCATTCCGCGCCTGTACGACGTGGGCGAAGGCAGCGTCTTGATCGGCGGCGCCGATGTGCGGTCGCTGACGCTGGAATCGCTGCGCTCGAATATCGGGCTCGTGACGCAGGATACGTATCTGTTCAACGGTTCGATCCGCGAGAACCTGCTGTACGCGGACGACAGTGCGGACGAGCAGCGACTGATCGCCGCCTGCCGGGCCGCCTACATCCACGATTTTATCGAGGGACTGCCGGACGGCTACGATACGCTTGTCGGCAATCGCGGCATCAAGCTGTCCGGCGGCGAAAAGCAGCGGATCGCTATCGCGCGGGTACTGCTCAAAAACCCGCCGGTCGTCATTCTCGACGAAGCGACGTCGGCGCTCGATACCCGCTCCGAGCATTACGTGCAGCAGGCGATGCAGTCGCTGCTGCGCGGCAAGACCGGCATCGTGATCGCGCACCGGCTGTCCACCGTACGCGGCGCGGACCAGATTCTCGTCGTGGACAACGGAACGATCGCGGAGCGCGGCCGGCACGACGAACTGCTATCGCTCGGAGGACTGTACAAAGAGCTGCATGACAAGCAGTTCGCCGCCCGGGAAGGCGCTTAGACGGCGGACTTCCCTGTTCCCGCCAACGTGCCACCGGCTTCGGCCCGAAATCGACTATTCATCAGACCTGGAGGGATGATTATGCTTACGTTAGAAAACCGGTACCAACACCGCTTCCTGATCGTGCACGCCGACGATTTCGGCATGTGCCATTCGACCAATCGCGCCATCGTCGAGCTGTGGGAGCGCGGCGCCATCACTTCGACGACGCTGATGGCGAACTGCCCCTGGGCGCTCGAAGCGGCGACCGCCGTCTCTTGGGACCCTCAGCTGGACGTCGGCGTCCATCTGACGTCGACCAGCGAGTGGAAGCTGTACAAATGGGGACCGCTTCTGCGCCAACCGGGCGCGGAGACGCTGACGGACGCCCTCGGCCATTTCCCTGCCGATACCCGGCATATGCCGGAAGTGGACGCCGCCGCGCTTCGCGCCGAGCTGAACGCCCAGATCGCGTTCGCCAAGACGATGGGCATCGATCCGACGCATCTGGACAATCATATGGGCAGCCTGCGCGGCGCCCATCACCGGCTGCTGATCGAGCTTGGTGCGGAGCACGGGCTGCCGGTTCGCTTCTCCGAATATCCCGACTATGCGAGCGGCGACGAAGCGGAGATCGCCGCGCTGTGCCGGCAGCTCGGCGTGCTGCATCCCGACCGGGTGATCGGCCTGCCGTTCACCTACGCCGACGAAGAAGATTACGGCTTCGCCCGGGAACATGTGCGGTCCCTGCTGCGCAACCTGCAGCCCGGCGTGACCGAGCTGCTGTTCCATCCGTCGCTGGAGACGGACGAACTCAAAGCCATTACCGACAGCTGGCCTTACCGGCTGTACGATTACCGGCTGTTCCTCGATCCCGAAGTACGCCGCGTCCTCGCGGACGAAGGTATCGAGCTGATCGGCTGGCGCGAACTGCGCGAGCTTCAGCGCGCGGAGGTGCGCTGAGGGCGGAGCGGCGACGTCGCGGGAGTAAGGCGAAGGCCTCGGCAGCTTCGCGGCGCGGATAAACGGAAAAAGAGTCGGTCCCGACGGGACCGGCTCTTTTTCCTCTAAGCTGCGGTCTTTCGTTTGCTGTCTGTTCTTTTATCGTCTAGGAAAAGCGTACCAGCTCGTCCACCTTCACTGCCCGCCCCTGCGCCATGGACAGATTGGCGGCGATGCCGGTGAGAATCGAGCGCGCGCCGTCCACGTGGTCGGCGGCCCGGCGGAAGCGGTCTTCGACCGGTTCGCCGAACAGATCGTTCAGCAGCACCGGATCGCCGCCGCCGTGGCCGCCTTCGCCTTCTTCGAAGTCTGCCTTGTAAGGTTCGCCGAACATCGGGAAGACGAGAATATTCGCGCCCTGCAGCGCGCCTTCAAGCGCTTTGTCGCCGCCCGCGTTGACGTACGACTGCTCGACGACGTTCGCTTCGATCCGTCCCTTCGTCCCGTTGAACGCGATGCGGTAGCCTTCCCACGGCAGATAGGCGTTCAGCGAATACGTCAGCAGCGCCCGGTTTTTGTACCGGACCATGACGCTCATCGTGTCTTCGATCGAGATACCGTCGCCGAACACGCTCTGGTCGCGGCGGTAGCCGTCTTCGCTTTCGGCGTCGAGATACATGCCTTTGAGCTGTTCGTTATCGTCGAGCGTGAGCGCAAAAGGATCGCCTTCGGCGTTCGGATGCCCCGTCGCCCGGTCGTAAAATTTGGTCACGCCGCGGTTCTCCGCGTTTTCCCGGCCGTAGAACAGCAGGTCGCCCATCGCGAACACCGTATCCGGCTGCGAACCGATCCAGAAATTGACGAGATCGAAATGGTGCGTCGATTTGTGCACGAGCAGGCCGCCGCCGTTGCGCTTGTCCCGATGCCATCTGCGGAAATAATCGGCGCCGTGCCGCGTGTTGAGCAGCCATTCGAAATGGATCGACGTCACGTCGCCGATCGTGCCGTTTTCGATCAGCTCGCGAATTTTCGTATGATGCGGCGCGTACCGATAGTTGAAGCTCACCCGCACTTTGCGCCCGGTGCGCGAGACGGCGTCCAGAATCTCCTGGCATTTCTCCGCGTCGGTCGTCATCGGCTTCTCCGTAATGACGTCGCAGCCGAGTTCCAGCGCGCGCACGATATACCGGTGATGCGTGCGGTCGACGCTGGTTACGATCACGCAGTCCGGTTTCTTTTGCGCGATCATGTCTTCGAAGCGTTCGCTCGGGTACGTGTCCACTTCGGGGTAGTCGTAGGTTTCCCGCAGCCGCTTGTTCGCATAGTCCATCCGCACCCGGTTAATATCGCAAAAAGCGAGCAGTTCCGCCGTCTCCCGAAACCGGTTCGCGATCGCTCCGTAGAAAAATTCCGCCCGGCCGCCGGTGCCGACCAGGACGTACGTTTTTTTGCCCATGCTGTCTCCTCCTTCGATTGCCCTGTCTGTATGTAAGCGTACCGCAAAAAAAGATCGGACTCGCCGCTTTTTATATTCAAATGGTAAAAATGCCGCTTTTTATGCGAATGCTCCAACTCTGTTGATGTGAAAAGCACGCCAAAAGACCCGCGCTCGGACAAAGCACGGGTCTGCTTGTGTTGGACAATATTCCGATTCGATCCAAGCCGCGCTCACACGCTCGCTCACTGCGCCAACTGCTCCGCCAGTCCGCCCGAGACGTTCGGGGACAGACGGATCGTGATCCTTTTGTCCAGCGGCGTCATGAGGTTGACCGAGACGACGGTGCAGCCGCTCGGCAGGTTCGCGTCGCGGACCGACTTCGACAGATGCGACAGTTCGCCGCCTTCCAGCTCGATCCAGTCTCCGCCGCATTCGTAGCGTAGGGTTCCACCGCTCCACAACCAGCGGTCGGGACCCGCTTCGAGCCGCTCGCCGGAGACGAGTTCGCCTTCGCCGCCGAACACGAAAGACAGCTGCGTCATGACGTCCTGCGGCTCGTCGGCCGACAGGTGCAGCGTCCAGACGCTTCCTTCTTCCGCAGACCGGGCCTCGACCCCGACGCGGAACGCCTGCTCGTGCGTCAGTTCCCGGGCATGGTGCGGCAGCAGATACCACGGGCTGATCTTGGAGCCCGCCGAAGCCGGCAACTGCTCGCCGCGAACCGGGCCGTAGTAGCCTTTTCTCTGCTCGGCGGACAGGCGATAGCCGCCGCCTTCCGCAAGAGCCATCTCCTGCATCGGCACATAGCCCGGCGAGAAGTAGGAAGAGAGCTGCACCGCCAGCAGCCGCGCCGCGCCGTGGCGCAGCGCGAAGAACGACGGCGTCTCGGTCATAAGCGTGACGCTGGTGCCGCCGTCGCGGATCCGGGCGACCGGCGCGCCGAAGTCCGTATGCAGCCGGCTGTGGAAGATCCGGCCGTGATGGCCGGCTCCCTCCATCTCCCGCAAATAGCCGCCGCGCAAAAATTCGCCGTTCAGCACTTTCTCGTAGCGCGTCGGCACGATGGCGGCCGCGTCGCCTTCCGCGGCGCCGAACGGCCCGCGCAGTTCCGGCTCCAGCAGCATCCGGACAAGCACGTTGACGGACGCGACGCCGGGACCGTCGAGCGCGGCTCCCGCAAGCTCGGCCATGCCTGCGAGCAGCGGATCGCGATCTTCCAGCGCCAGCATCGCATACGGCAAATAATACGGCGACAGATCGTGGAAATGGCCGAGATCCTGCCGGCCCGAATAATCCGTCACGATCTCGCCCGACGGATGGACCAGATACACCATCATGCGCAGATTGAGCCGCACCGGCTCCAGCAGTTCCGGCCGGCCCAGCAGCCGCGCCGCGTAGATCAGCATGATATCGCTGACCGCGCTGTAGATGCCGTTGCTGCGCTCTGTCCATTCGCCGTCCGGCGTAATGTCCATGCCTTCGGCCAGCCATTCGTCGGCCCGGCGGACCGCGTCTTCGCTGCCCAGCAGACGGTGCAGCCAGCCAAGCGCCGCGCACAGCACCCACCGGTGGTTGGGCGTATGGCAGCCGCCGGTTACGAGCGCCGGCAGCGCGCGTTCCAGAAACCGCTTCATGCTGTCCAGTACGGGCTGAAGCGGAGCCCACTGCGCCTGTTCCAGCAGTTCGTACAGCTGCGAATAGCCGACGACGACAAAAGCCGTATCCGGCGGGGAATGGTAATTCGTCCATCCCGGCGAGATCGAGCCGTCGTCATGCTGCGCGCGCAGCACGAATTCCGCTGCCAGCCGCAGCCGCTGAAGCAGCGCTTCGTTGCGGTAGTAAGCCGAATCCGGGCTCACCAGCGCCGTGCCCCAGTTGCACATCTCGCTCGGCGTGCCGGACGTATGATTCACCCAGGCGATGCCCGTGCCCGGATCGACGGTGCCGCCGTAATACCGGCTTTCCGGTTCCATGACCTGCCTCGACAGGCTGCTTTCGATACTTTCGTCGTTTTTGACGACCAGTCGTTCATAAAGGATAAGCTCGTCCTCCCCCGTATTTCCGTATGGCTGCGGTTCCGTCAGCGCCCGGCCTGCGCCGCCCGCTTCGCCAACTTGTCCGTCAGCAGCCGGTGGCCGGCTTCGATCTCTTCCGGCAGGCATGCCGCTTTCAGTTCGTATACTTTCACTGCGGCGCGTTCGATCATCGGCAGATACGCGTCGTAGAAGTTCGGATCGCCGCTGTGCACATACGGACACCAATGATCGGACAATCCGATCGTCTCGTGGATATGGACGCCGACGATATGATCCATCAGCCCGTCCATCTCGCCCACGCTGTCGTACAGACCGAGCCGGTCCATCATGATCGCATGGCCCGTATCGTACCAGATGCCGACCGGCGCTCCCCGAAGCGCTTCGATGACCGTCTTCGCTTCCGCGAGCGTCGGCATCTGGTTCGGACGCGAACGCGTCTCGATCCCGAAACGGACGTTCAGCCCTTTGGAAGCGGCGAGATTGCACGCTTCGTCGAGACTTGCGACGATCCGCTGCAGATAGCCGCCCGCGGCGCTTTCCCGGCGTTCGAGGAACACGGCCCAGGCGGCGCGGTACGCTTGCGATTCCCGGCCGGCCTCGTGGTACAGCTTCTCCAGTCGCTTGACGTCGGCAGGGTCGATCGGCACTTCGCCGGGATGCACGACGACCGCTTCGCCGCCGTAACGGTGTGCGTACTCCGCCGATTCGACGAGCAGCGATACCGCTTTGAGCCGGCGAGCTTCGTCGTCAAAGCCGAGCAGCACCGAATCGGTGCCGTAATCGGGGTCCGGCGTATGCGGGAACGTATTGTGCACGCTGGACACGCCGATCTCCCCGCGTTCGATCATCGGTTCAATCTCTTCGAGCATCTCCCGCGTCACGTTATAATTCAGTTCCACCCGGCGGAAGCCGAGCGCGGCGATCTCTTCGAGCATCGCCCGTCCGCCCGGCTGGCGGCGAATATTCCAGCAGGTCGAGAACGAATACGGCCCTTTGTCGCCGAATGGACTGCCTTTGGTGTCCCCTCGGCTTGCTCCATGATCGTTCATAACGCTTCCCTCCTTGCGCTTATCCCGTTTCGGCTCGGAATCAGCCTTTGACCGCTCCGAGCATCACGCCGCTGACAAAATACTTTTGCAGCCACGGATAGACGCACAGGATCGGAACGGTGGCGAAGACGACGGTGGCCGCTTTGAGCGCTTCCGGCGTCAAGGCGGTGCGATTGGCGCCTTCCATCTGCGTCAGCTCGGTTACCATATTGTTCTGCACCATCTGGAACAGCTTGAGCTGCAGCGGATAGATTTGCGGATCGGTGATGTACATGAGCGCGTCCTGGAACCCGTTCCAGCGGCCGACCGCGTAGAACAGGGCGAGCGTCGCCATGACCGGCATCGACAGCGGCAGCACGATTTTGAGCAGCGTGTGCATGTACGAACTGCCGTCGATTTCCGCGGATTCTTCCAGGCTCGGCGGAATGTTTTTGAAGAACGTAATGAGGATGATCAGGTTGAACGGACTGACGAGTCCCGGCAGGATAAGCGCCCAGACGGAATTGAGCATGTGCAGGTCGCGGATCAGCAGGTACTCGGGAATGATGCCGCCGCTGAAGAACATCGTGATGACGATCAGGTACATGAAAAATTTGCGCCCTTTGAGATTGCCTTTCGTCAGCGGATACGCCGCGGCGATCGTGAACAGCATGCACAGCAGCGTCGTCGCGAGCGTCAGCAGGATGGTGAAGCCGAGCGAAGTGAGCATCGATTGGTCGGAAAAGACCTGCGTATAGGCGCTCCAGTTAAACTCGACAGGCAGCAGCGTCACCTCGCCCGACGTGATCGCCCGGTTGGAGCTGAGCGAGACCGCGATCATATGCACAAAAGGCAGCAGGCAGAAGAGGACGAACAACGATACGAACGTGATATTGACGATATCGAAAATCCGGTTGGAAGTGCGTGAGCTCATCTCGGAGTCTCTCCTTTCCCTCGTTCGGAAGTGGGTTCCGCCGCGCAGGCGGCGGATACAGGCTGTGTAAGGGACGACGGACCGGCTTTACATGATGCCGTCTCCGGTCACTTTTTTGGAAATGTAATTGGAACCCAGGATGAACACGAGCCCGACTATAGCCTGGAACAGACCGACGACGGTCGCGAGCGTGTACTGTCCCGATTCGAGGCCGATGCGGTAGACGAACGTGCTCAGCACGTCCGAATATTCGCGCACGGCCGTGTTGCCGATAATGTACGGACGGTCAAAGCCGATGCTGACCATTTTGCCGAGATTCAGAATCAGCAGCGTGACGATGGTCGGCTTGATGCTCGGCAGCGTGATATGCCAAATTTTCTTCATCCGCGACGCCCCGTCGACGTCCGCAGCTTCGAACAGCTCCTTGTTGACGCCGGTCAGCGCAGCCAGATACAGAATCGTGCCCCAACCCGCGCTTTGCCAGACGCCCGTGAACAGATACGTGATCAGCCACGAATTTTTGTCCGTCAGGAAAGGAAGCGGATCCATGCCGATGCCCTGAAGTATCGCGTTCACCATGCCCGACTGGGTGCCGAACAGCTGATACACGATCCCGCCGATAATGACCCACGAGATAAAATGCGGGATATACAGGAGGGTCTGCGAGATTTTTTTGAACCAGGCGTTCCGGATCTCGTACAGCATGATCGCCAGAATGATCGGCGCCGGGAACGAGACGAGCAGATCAAGAAAATTGAGCATAAACGTGTTGCGCAGCGTAATGTAGAAATCGTTCATTGCGAATACTTCGCGGAACGCTTCCAAACCGATCCATTCACTTCCGTTGATCCCCTGGAACAAGTTAAAATCTTTGAACGCAATCTGCACACCGTACATCGGACCATAGCGGAAAATGAGGAAGTAGATCAGCGGCAGCGAGAGAAGCGCGTACAGCTGCCAATAGCGTTTGATGTAAGACTTTCTTTTGCCGAAATCGCCCGATTTAGTCGCTTGATTCGCTTTGGTTAACGTCAAGTGGGTCTCCTCCTCGCGGACAGATCGGGATGAGGCGCCCGCACGGGGCGGACGCCGTATCCTGTCTGCAAAATGAAACCGGGGCTAAGCCGTACGTCGTTCACGCTTTTCGCCCCGGTCTGTCGCTTGCGCCTGCTGCTTATTTCTTCTCCTGCATCGCTTGTTCCAATTCTTCTTTGAGCGCGGTACCGCCGATATTCATGTAATCTTTCATTTCGCGTTCGTACACCGCTTCGAATTGATCCGGTTTCGCCATGGCGGACTGCACGATTACGATTTTGAGCTTGTCGTTCAGCGCCGTACCGTATTTCGATTCCGCTTCGATCGGACGATCGAACACGATCGGGCCGACCGTATCGGTGTTCGCGATATCGATCGATTGTCTCATCAGCTCCTGATTGTTTTTCGGGAAGCCGGCAATCCATGCTTTTTCGTTCATTTCCTGATCGCCGATCACTTTGCCGTTGGCCATGATCGCCATGTCGCCGCCGTTGTAGACGCGATCTTTCGTTTCCTGCGGCGCATCTTCCTTGACGACCGGAATGCCGTCCACGAGATCGTAGTTTTCGCCTTCCACGCCTGTCGACATCGTGAGCAGATTGTTCTCGGACGTCATCCAATCCAGGTACTTGACGGCTTCGACCGAACGTTTGCTGCTTTGGGGAATCATGATGTACATGCCGTTCGGACCGTAGCGCGATTTGATATGCTTGCCGTCCGCGTTGGCGTTCGTGTAAGCGTCAAGCGCCACGACTTTGCTGTCCGGCACGTTTTTGGTCAGGTTGTCCAGCATGCCGTCCGCGTACAGGATCTGCCCCACGTCTTCCGACATGTAGCCGACGTTGCCGTTCTGGAAGTCTTTGACGAGCTGTTCTTTCTCTTCGTCGAGACTGAAGTCGGGGCTGATCAGCCCTTCGTTGTACAGTTTGTTCAGGAACTGCATCGAATCTTTGAAGCCTTCGTGCAGCGGCAGCTCGTAGCGCTGGCTGTATGTCAGGTCGCCTTCGACCGGCTTGATGAAGGAATAGATGAGCGTTTCGTATTGAGCCGGCGCGAGCGCCATGCCCATCGGGATATTTTTGGAGCCGAGACCGGCCGGATCTTTTTCTTTAAACGCTTTCAACGTTTCGTACAGCTCGTCTGTCGTCGTCGGCGCTTTCATGCCGACCTTGTCCAGCCAGTCCTGGCGGATGTACGAGTTGTAACGGGCCGTGATCGCTCTTTTGCCCGGAATCGCGAACTGTTTGCCTTCGAGCTGGCCGAACTTCAACGTCTCGTCGCCCAGATACTTTTGCAGGTTCGGTCCGTGTTCCTTGATCAACTCGCCCACGTCGGTCAACCCGCCCTGCTGCGCATATCGGTAGAATACGCTGGAATCGTAGACGAACACGATATCCGGCACGTCGCTGGCGCTGGCCATGAGCACGTTCAGCTTGGTCGTTTCTTCGGAACGCTGGACAGGAACGAATTCCACGTCGATGTTGTTCGGATCGCCGAATTCTTTTTGTACGTACTGCGTCAGCCAGTTGTTCGTGATCGTGTACGGAGACGGGCTGTTGCCGCGGTCGAACACTTCCACTTTCAACGTGACCCGTTCGCCGTTCGCGCCGGCTGCCGCTCCTTCATTGGTAGAAGCGTCTCCGCCTCCGCAGCCGGAGAGCAGCCCGACCCCCATTACGGTAGCGATTGCGGCTCCCATTGCTTTTTTAATGACCCCTCTGCGTGCTTTGCCTGTCATGTTCCCATCTCCTTTTTCTGTGGTGTGACGGTACCGCCGGATCTTCCGTGACGTCGAGCGCTCTGTTCTGTCGAACGCGCTCTCCTATAGAAAAAAGGCGGTAGTTCAGACAATTTTTCTGTAGCGTTGGTAGACCTTGACGAGCATGTCGGAAACTGTCGGACGCTCGTTTCGGAGTGACCTCAGTATTCCATATCGCAGTTAGAACTGGCAATAAACCTCTTTCGGATTGGAAAAGGACGCCAAAAACCGCCTTTCGGTTTATCCGACCTTCTTTTTTCGTCAAAAAGACTGTTTTCGTATAAAAAAGTGCCAAGAAATCGCTTACAAAACCTAAAAAACCCCGATTTATAAACCATTTTCGTGCAACCTCCCCGATTCGTACACGTCTTTTACAGTCGAAAAACGACTTCAAACCTTCCTAATCCAAGTTATTCTCCGCAAAAAAAGCCGCAGACGTCCGGGTCCTTCCCGAAAACGGGAAAGTCCGTGCGCCTGCGGCTGAGGTTCGGGTCTTCTTCGTGCACGATCGGCCTCATTCGGCCAAGCGGACGAATGCCGCCGCGGGCAAGCCCGGGCGGCGAATACGCCGGTTGTTAATTCTCGACCGGCGGCAGATTGCGCTTCTGCCTGCGGTAATCGCCCGGCGTGATGCCGGAGATCCGCTTGAACACGCGGCCGAACGTAATGGCGTTGGCGTATCCGACCTTGAGGGCAATATCCTGCAGCGGGCATTCCGACTCCAGCAGCAGCCGCTCGGCTTCCTTCATGCGCAGCTCCGTGACAAAGTCGACGAATTTCATGCCGAATTCCGTTTTGAACAAATAACTCGCGTACTTGCCCGACACCTGGAACCGGTCGCTCAGATGCTTCAGGGACAGATCCGGATTGGCAAAATGTTCTTCGATATAGGCTTTCATCTCGCTGACCATTGCGCGGTAGCTTTTCGTTTCGCTGGCCGAAATGTACAAGCGGAACAAATCCGTCAAATAATCGGACAGCAGGCCGCCGACTTCGTCCAGCGTGTCCGCTTCCAGCAGACGCTGCTCGAACACTACCGTCTGTTCTTCGGACAGCGCCTCCTGCAGCGAATCGGACATGACGGCGACTTCGCGGCGAAGCATTTGGAGCAGCGCCCGAATCAGCGAGCGGATCGCTTCGTCCTGGACGAAATCGCGCTCGAATTCCTCGAACAGCCGTTCCAGCTGATCTCTCCACTGCCCGTTCGACATCCGGAACTGCTTGACCAGCTCGGCAATCGTCTGCAGGTATTTGTATGTCTCCAGCAGCCGCGGCGACGATTCTTCCGCGCCGGCCAGCACGATATCGCCGCTCATGAGCAGCTTGTGCCGCATGACCGACTCCGCGGCTTCGAACGAAGCGCGGATCTGTTCCGGACCCTGCACCACCGGACCGATGCCGCACCGCAGCGACAGACGAAGATGGCTCGTCACCCATGTCTGATAGCTCTCGGCCAGGCTGCGCAGCGCTTCCGCCGTCTCGGGGCCTTCTTCCTCGACGAGGAAGACGACGGCGAGGCGGTCGCCCCCGGTCCATTCCGCCCAGGCGCGCAGGCCGGACCCGCGCACAAGCTCCTGGAACACGTTCATCAGCGCGAACTTGAGCGCATTTTGATCGCCGCGCGTGTACCGGTCGCGGAACACGCTCTCGTATTTCTCGATTTCGTGCACGACGACGGCAAAAAGGGACGATTCGGAGACGCCTTCAAGCGGCGACAGCGCCGTCAGGCGTTCGACTGCCTGTTCGGTGCGTTCGCTGCGCAGCAGTTCGGTGAACAGCCGGCTGCGCTGAAGCAGCTGGTTCTCCCGGCTCTTCTGTTCGTAATCCTGCGTATGATGGATCAGGCTCTCCAGCACGCCGTCGATCATCTTCAGCTCGTCGGTCCGGGCTTCGCCCTGATCCATCGTGCGAATCTGGTGCGCTTCGATCCGGTTCATGATGACCTGCACCGGCTTGTAATTGCGGCGCGTGATATAGATCAGGTACACGATCGCGCACAGGACCGTCCCGACCGCGATCGCCACCCACAGGTAAGAGATGACCGAGACCCAGCCGAACAGGCTTCCGGCCTTGATGCCGCTCAGGAACGTCCAGTTCAGGCGATCCAGCTTGAGCTCGTTGAGCGCCCGGCCTTCGCCCGGAGGTTCCGAATGCGCCTGATAGATCCCTGCTCCGCCGGGCCCCGTAATGTTCAGGAACGACAGCTTCTCGTTCACCCGGGTGTCGACGAGCCGCTCGATCGCGCTCATCTTCACGTTGATGACCAGCGTCCCTTCCGACCCGAACGGCAGCGGCATGTCTTTGTTGATCGTCAGCACCCGCACCGGATTGCGCGCGGAAAGGTCGGGCTTGTATTCCCGCAGCGGCTGCCAGCCCGGCGCAAGCTTGTCCGAGTCGATCCTGGCCAGCCAGTCCGCATCGAAAAATCCGTCCGTGCCGGTCCGCCCGCTCTGGGTCAGCACGCTGTCGTTTCTACGGTCGTACAGATACACCGATTCGAGATAAGGCGAACCGTCGGTCAGATTGCGCAGGCTGCGCGCGATCGTGTACACATCCGTCGTGTCGCCGATCTCGGCACCGCCGAAATAAGCTTTGTACGCCGACGTGCTCTCCACCGTATCCAGCACCGACATTTCGGTCTCGCGCACCGCGCGGTCCACCTCGTCCACCAGATAGCGGGAAGCCGCCCGGTCGGCTTTTTGCGTTTCCTGCCTTGAAATATCGTTGACGAAGACAAACGAAGTGAAAATCAGGATCGTGACGGTCAGCAGAAAAATCGGAAAATAAGACAGCAGCAGCCGTCGATACCAGGTTCGCGACAATGGGTGACTCCCTCCTCGCTGTTCGCCGGGCAGTCGGCCGCGTTACCGCGCGCCTCTGCCTGGCATGATGGATAAAGCTTGGCAGACCGGGAACGCAGGCGATCGAAGCGATCGATTGAAGCGCCCGCTTCCACGATTTCCCGCAATTATAGCACAAGAACCGGGCCGGCCGCGGATCGGGCTTAGCTGCGGTGCAGCGCTTCGCCCAGCAGCACGATCGCCAGTGCCTGGCCGTAGGCCATCGGCGCAGTGACGATGCGCGCGTAATCGCCGCGCAGCTTGCCGATCGGCGTGCCGGCCGAGACGCCTTCGACGACGCCGGCCGCATCGATCCGCTCCAGCACCGCGGACACGGTCCGCATGGCCGGTTCGGCATATTGTTCCGGCAGCAGGCCGCGCCGCACGCCGAGCAGCAGACCGGCCGCGATCGCCGCGGAGCCGGACGTCTCGGTGTAGCTGTCCGGTTCGTCCAGCAGTGTCGGCCACAGGCCGCCCGGCTGCTGAAGGCTCAGCAGCGCATCGCTCTGGGAACGAAACGTCTGCGTCAAAAAGAGCAGCACGCCTTCGTCCAGATACGGACGCATCAGGTCGATATATTCCGGCAGGCCCAGCGTGAACCAACCGTTGCCCCGGCACCAGAACGCTTCGCTGAAGTTATGCCGGCCGGTAAAGTGCCAACCGTGGTAGAACAGCCCCGTTTTGCGGTCGTACAAATATTTGATATGTAACAGCAGTTGGTGCAGCGAAGCCTGCCGCCAATCTTCGCGGTCATGCTTGATGCCCATCTTCGCCGTGAACAGAATCGCCATAAACAGCGTATCGATCCAGATCTCGTTCTCGTTCAGCGTCAATTCCGACGACGTGCTGCCGGTCGTCACGTGCTGATAGCCGTTCTCTTCCGTACGCGGCAGACCGCTTGCGAGCCATTCCGCCCACTCCAGGCTCAGCTCCTCCGCTTCTTCCAGCTCCATGAGCGACAGCAGCGGAGCCGTCGTATTGATGTTGCGGCTCGGCAGCCCCTGCTCGAAGCGCGCCGCCATCCACGGCCGCGCATACTCCGCGAAGCGCTCGTCGCCGAAGTAGGCACCGATCTTCGCCAGGCCGTACAGACCGACGCCCTGCGGCCAATCCCATTCGTCCATGCCGAAATCGCGGGCAAAATAACCTCTGCGCTCCGCCTCGCCTTCAAGCGCCCGAAGTTCCTGCTCGTTGCCCGGACGCTGCAAATGCATCAGTTGATCCGTTACCCGTTCCAATGCCCCGATCAGCGTCTCCCTGCTTGCGTGCTCCACGATCCCGTTGTTGTTCATGCCGTTCCTCCATTCGTTTGCTGGCCGATCTTCGCCCGAACGGCCGCTGCGGCAGCGGCCGGGAACCGGCTCGACGATCTTCTGTCCGCTTATCGCGTCTCCGCCTTATTATAGGCCAGCCCGTAACCCTTTTCAATCAAATTTGAAGCGCTTACAGGCCGTGGCATATTCAGCGCTGTATGACGTTGAACCGAATAGGCCAAAAAAAGACGCCGCTTTTTCCCCAAAAGGAAAAAACGGCGCCCGCCTGAAAACTGAGAATGCCGAGAACCGGACTCGAACCGGTACGGGACTGCTCCCGGCAGATTTTAAGTCTGCTGTGTCTGCCATTCCACCACCCCGGCTTAGGTCGCCAAATATTGCCGACTTCAAAGATCATAGCACGGCCTTATTTGCCGTGTCAATGATAACCGACTCGCCAATTCGGCGAGCCGAATCCCGGTCTGCCCGACCCCGGCGATCGACAGCCGAAAGCCCCGTTCCGGAGAGGAACGGGGCTTGGAGTAGGATCGGCTTGGTTCAGGCCGATTGAAATCTGTCGAATGTATTAAATCTTGAACCGGTTGACGTTCTGGTACAGCTGCTCCGCCGTCTCCGACAGCGAAGAGGAAGACGAAGCGATCTCTTCCATGGAAGCGAGCTGCTCCTGCGTCGCGGCCGAGACTTCGGTCATGCCCGACGAAGCTTCGCCGGCAATCGTCGAACTCTGCTGTACGTAATGCAAAATTTCCGTCGTGCTGGCCGACATCTGTTCGGCGCCCGCCGACACTTCTTCGATATCGCTCGCGACCTGGCCGACCGCTTCGAGAATGTTCTCGAACGCGCTGCCCGCCGCCGACACCAGCTCGATGCCTTTGTACACTTCGCGGTCGTTGGACTCGGCCGCCGTGATCGCGCTGTGCGTATCGGACTGGATCAGCGACACCAGTTCCGTAATACGCTTCGCCGATTCCGAAGACTGCTCGGCCAGCTTGCGCACTTCGTCCGCGACGACGGCGAAGCCGCGGCCGGCTTCCCCGGCGCGGGCCGCTTCGATAGCGGCGTTCAGCGCCAGCAGGTTCGTCTGCGACGAAATGGCCGTAATATCGTTCGTGATCGTGCCGATCTCTTCCGAACGCGTACCCAGTTCCTTGACGACGCCGCTCATCGACGCGACCGAATCGCGAATCGAATCCATCTGGACGATCGCTTCGCGGATCGCTTCGTTACCGCTCTGCGATTTGTTCGACGCTTCGGCCGCGGATTCGGACACCGTCTGGGCCCGCGTCGCGATCTGGTCGGCGCCGATCGACATCTCCTGCATCGCCTGCGCGGACGTCTCGGCGATATCGACCTGGCGGATCGTGCCGGCAGCCGTCTCCTGCACCGTGGCGGCGATTTGCTCCGACGCCAGCTTGTTCTGTTCGGCGCTTGCCGTCAATTCCTCGGAAGAGGCGGCGACCAGCTCCGAAGAAGCGGCGACCGACTCGATCAGTTCGCGCAGGCTCAGCGTCATGACGTTGAAGGACTCCGCCAACCCGCCGATCTCGTCGCGGCCGCGAACCCGGATCGCTTCGCCGGTCAGATCGCCGGCGGCGATACGTTCCGCGGCTTTCTGCACGCGCTTGAGCGGAATCGCGATCATCCGGCCGAGCAGAACGGCAATCAGCACCGCCAGCACGATAGCGGTTGCGCTCAGCCCGATCACGAGCGCCGTGGCAAAGCCGGCTTTGTCGACCGCTTCGTCGGACTTGAGGCTCGCTTCGCGGTTATCCAGCTCGATCAGCTGCATGATGCTGCTGTTCGCCGTATTCCATGTCTCGTATGCTTGACGATGCAGTTCGCGCGCGCTCTCCGCCTGGTTGTTTTGCGCAGCCTGAATAAGCGGAGGCAGCTCGGCGATAAAAGCATCATAGTTTTGCGAAAACTGATCGTACAGCTGCTGTTCTTCTTCGGTACGGATCAGCTGCTGGTACTGCACGCGTTCCTGTTCGATTTTGGCCGTCAAAGCCGTGTAGCTCTCCTGAATCGAAGCGAACTGGCTCGACCGGTTTTCGACGATCATGTTCAGTACGAGGCGTTCGACGTCCGAGACGTCTCCGTTCATCGTGCCCAGCAGCGTCACGCTCGGCATCCACTTCGTGTTGACTTCCTTGGCCTGTCTGCCCATGCCGTCGAGATTGCTGAGCGACACAAGGCTGATCAGGACGAGCAGCAGGATGACGCCCAAAAACCCGCTTAACAGTTTGGTCTGAATCGAAATCTTCATTTTCTTGTTCTCTCCTGTCTCTGGTTGCTTCAAACTTATTTATCGACAAAAATTGCAAATTTTTTAGAAAAAAATTATCTGCATTTCATTTGACCTTAGTCGGGGCTTATCTCTTTAAGGATCTTTGTTGTGAATTTTTCACCTTTTTACTATTAAATGTAGAGAATAAAGACTTGGGAATTTTTATGCGAAAAAGGGTTGGCAGCGGCGACGGCCTGTGCTACTATAACCTCAATAAAGAAAGGAGGTGCGTTCACATCTGTAACGACATGCTGAACGTGTCCCTTACCCGAATCGGTGCAGCTCTCTAAAGAGAGATTGTCCGATGGCGCGGGATACGGAAGTTAAGCAAATAGCGCCACGGGTAGAAAGGCCGTCCTCCGGGACGGCCTTTTGTCATGTCTGCCTGCATCATCATAAGTCCCTGCTATTTCTTCGCCGCTACCGTCGGCAGCCGCTTGTTCTTGGGCATCTCGCGTCTGCGGAACGGCGACGGACGGCAGGCCAGTATCCGCTCCTGCAGAAACGTCCGGCGTTCTCCGCTGGTCAGGCAGGTCGAATAGACCCGTCCGCCGCGTATGCCGTGAACTTCGATTCTGCGCTGCGACAGATGGCCGTTCTTGTCCATATATACGATCTCGACGACTTCTCCCACATATTTCACCGGCATATGATTCCCTCCCAATAAGAACATTTGTTCGTTACCTTGATTATATGCGAACATAAGTTCCTTTTCAAGCGAACAATCGCCTTTTCCGCACAAAAAAACCGCCGAATTTCGTTCGGCGGCTGCAGGCGGATCGGGGTTCGAATCGTGGGTTCGATCAGGTCATTCCTATGAAGACATCACTTGTGCAGATGGAAAGGCACCGTCGTCACGATGACGTCTTTGTGGTTCAGCAGGTACGTGCGCATCATCAGGCTGGTCTGGTTATGCAGCACCGCTTCCCACCAATGCTTCGTAATGAACTGCGGAATAAGCACGGTGATGTTGTCGTGTTCGCCTTTTTTCCATTCGACCGTCTCGATGAACTTGCGCAGCGGACGCATGATGCTGCGATAGCGGGATTTGAGCACGATCAGGCGGACGCCGGGGTCCCACTCGGCCCACTTTTCTTCCATTTTGCGGATCGACTCGTCGTCGAAGCCGATATAGACGGCCACCACGCTGTCGGACAGCGTCTTGGCGTAGCTGACCGTATTGCGCACGACCTGCGTAATGCCCGATACCGGGATGATGACCGTGTTGCCTTTGATACACGGCTTGTCGACCGCAAGATCGATACGCAGCTGATCGGCCGTATTCGCGTAATGGCGGTAGATCTTGGCGAACAGGTAGACGACGATCGGCAGGAACACGAAGATGACCCAGACCTGCGCGAATTTGGTGAAAATAAAGATCAGCGTAATCGACAGCGTCGTCAGCATCCCGACCGTGTTGATGACAAGCTTGCCCTGCCAGCCTTTGGGCTTGTGCTTGATCCAGCGGATCATCATGCCGAGCTGCGACAGCGTGAACGGAATGAACACGCCTACGGCGTAGAGCGGGATCAGGCTTTCCGTATTGCCTTTGAACGCCACGACGAGCACGGCGGACATGATGCTCAGGAAAATGATGCCGTTCGAGAATCCGAGGCGGTCGCCGCGCACCATGAACATATGCGGCAGGTATTTGTCTTTGGCCAGCATGAACGCCAGCAGCGGAAACGCGGAGTACGCCGTATTGGCCGCCAGGAACAGGATCAGCGCGGTGACGCCCTGAATAACGAAGTACATCCAGTTCCGTCCGAATGTCGCTTCCGCGATCTGGGAGATGACCGTCGCTTTCTCGTCCGGACGGATGCCGTACCAGTAGGCGAGCAGCGTGATGCCGGTGAACATCGCGCCGAGGATCAATCCCATCATCACGAGCGTCGCCGCCGCGTTTTTGGGAGCCGGATCGCGGAAGTTCGGAATGGCGTTCGAGACGGCTTCGACGCCGGTCAGCGCCGAACAGCCGGAACTGAACGCTTTGAGCAGCAGGAACAAGCTGACGTTCGAGACGGCCGCTTCCATCTGCGGCGCGGCTGCCGGCGCTCCGCCGGTCAGGTAATTGATCGTGCCGATCACGATCAGCAGGAAGATCGAGACGACGAACGCATAGATCGGAATCGCGAGCACCGAAGCGGATTCCGTGACGCCGCGCAGATTCATAAGCGTCAGGAACACGATCATCGCCAGCGCGATCAGGACGCGTTCGTCGTGCAGGATCGGGAACGCCGACGTGATGGCGTCCGTTCCCGCCGAGGAGCTGACGGCCACGGTCAGGATGTAATCGACGAGCAGCGAGCCTCCGGCGATCAGGCTGGAGAACTTGCCGATGTTGTCTTTGGCGACGACGTACGCGCCGCCCCCTGCCGGATAGGCGAAAATCGTCTGACGGTAAGACACGATCAGGATGGCCAGCAGAGCCAATACCGCAAGCGCGATAGGCAGCGAGAACCATAAAGCGGCGGCTCCCGCCAGGATGAGGACGAGCAGAATTTGTTCGGTGCCGTACGCGACGGACGACAGCGCGTCCGACGAGAGGATGGCGAGCGCTTTGAGCTTACCGAGTCTTTCGCCCTCAAGTTCGTTCGATTTCATCGGTCTGCCGATCAGAAATCTTTTGATTTTGCCTGTCATGTCGGTTAACTTCCTTTTTCGATTGATGGATTGGTCGAGATCCGAAGTGCGAAAAAGCATGTTCCGCGAATCTACCGCTTTACTTTAAGGATTTCGCCGCCAATTAGCAATCTCCGATTGAGGCCGTTTTCATTCGTTTTCGTTCCTTTTTTCACGTTTTCAAGAGTGGGTATCCCCAACGCGAAGCGCAGCGCGTGCGATCTCGTTCGCAAGGCGTAAATGCTTCTTTTGTGAACGTCGGACGATCTCGTTTTACGAAATGATTCATTTGGGCGGGGAACGTGTATCCTTTTTAAGAGAAAGATATCCAAAAGATCTCCAGAAAGGGTGACTGTGATGACCAGAGACCGAGAAGCCGACGTAAACGATAAAGGGCCGGGCCCGGACGATATTCCCGATGTCGACCCGCGCTACGAAGAGACCGATCCGGGTTCGTTCGACCAAGTGACCCGCGACAATCTCAAAGGCGAAGACAGCCTGATCGACGATCCGGAAGATTCCGAAGAACTCGACAAGTAGCCATTGAACGCAGCCGATAAATTTGTGCACGCGAAACAGCCTCTTTTCCGGTATAATGAAGCTCCGACTACCGGTTAAGGAGGCTTCTTCGTGTGAGCAAAAAGAATTCCCGCAACAAAAAGGGCAAAGCGCCGTCGGTGATCACGGTCGTCCTCGCCGTCCTGCTGATCCTGTTCGCCCCGCAGCTGTACAAAATCGTCGGTCCCCTGCTCGATCTGGACCTCGATATCGGGAGCGGCGGCAGCGGCGAGACGATTCGCCTCGAATTTCCCGTCGACCGCTATCCCGCTACGGCCGCGCATATCCGGGACGCGATCGCAAGCGGCGAATCCCGCGTCTGCACGATCGACCGTGACGGCGCCGAGGAGAACCGCGACGATTCGCTGCGCGGCATCCCGACCAAAAAAGGCTTCGATCGCGACGAATGGCCGATGGCGATGTGCGAAGAAGGCGGCACGGGCGCGGATATCGAATACGTCGAACCGTCCGACAACCGGGGAGCCGGTTCCTGGGTCGGCCACGCGCTGGACGATTACCCGGACGGCACGCAGGTCGAGTT
Source organism: Saccharibacillus sp. WB 17 (assembly GCF_008634075.2). Lineage (NCBI taxonomy): Bacteria > Bacillati > Bacillota > Bacilli > Caryophanales > Paenibacillaceae > Saccharibacillus > Saccharibacillus sp. WB 17. Next base: position 230,759 of record NZ_VPFK02000024.1, read on the forward strand.
CATTCTCAACTGATCGGAGGAACTGTCTGTGAACGGACCGCAATCGACCGGATCGACGGAAAACAAATACGTCCAGCAGCATCTGGCCAACGAACGCACGTATCTGGCCTGGGTGCGGACGTGCATCGCCGTGGCGGGCCTCGGCTTTCTGGCCGCCGGGCTGACCTTCAATTCGACTTACGGGGAAAAAGCCCATTTGTTCGCGGTCGCGGCCGGCGTCGGTTCGCTGCTGTTCGCGTTCTCGCTGCTGCTGTCCGCGACGCTCGATTACCAGCGCAAACGCCGGGACATTAACGAAGGCGTGTTCCGCTCTTCGCGCCTGATCGTCAATTTGACATTGGGATTCATGCTCGTGCTGTTCGTCCTCTTGTTCGTGCTGGCCGGATTTCTGCTGTTCGGCTGAACCGGGGGCGCAGACGCGCCGAATCTCTTGACGCTGTCCCTCTCTTGTTCCCATAATATACGAGACGGTATTAAATAGAACGAACGCGAAGGCAGAACCGGACGGAAGGAGGCAAAGACATGCTTGGAAAAAGCTTGTGCTTGGGCGCAAAAGCGGCGATTGCGCTGCTGTGCCTGCTGTTCGTGCTGCTGCCGGAAGTCCGGCTGCCGGGAACGGCGGGCAGCGTGCCGGAATCGGAGCTTCGGCACGCGGGCTACCATCAGCAGCATCCGTATGCGCCGCCTGCCGCCCAGCCTTCGACGCCGGCGCCCGACAGCGCGGCCCTGCCGCTGTTTCCGCGGCTTCCGGCGGCGCCTCTCGCGCTCGCTCCGCGCAGCCCGCACGCGGATTCGCGCATTCCGATCCTGCGCAAGCACCGCATGCTGAGGCCGCTCAAGTTCAGGGGTTCGTTCCTGCCTTTTCCCCGGATTCCGAACGCCATCGAATCCGCTTCGAAAGGAGGAAATCCAAATGTCCAAAGGAACTTTGCAGCGTACGGAAGAACATCACAAGCAGGAAGGCCTGCTTATGATTCGCGAACTGCGCACGATTCTGCTGTTCACGCTCGGCTCGGTAGCCGTCGTCGTCGGCCTGTCGTTTTTCCTGTAATCGACGCTGCGGCCGTTCAGGCCGCATGAAGCCGTCAATCGCCAAGCCCTCGTTCGCGAGGGCTTTTTGGCGTCGTTTAAAGGATATGGACAAAAAAAGAGCCCCGATGCCGAAGCACCGGGGCTAAAGTCTATGTTACAGAGGGGTTGTACCGTTAATATACCGACCCAAGCTTAAACGTACCTGATAGCAACCTGAAAATCGGATTAAAATTTGCTTGCTCTCTTTTTTTCAAAAAATGGGTTGACTCTTTATTTTATTTCATATACTATAATTAAGAAAGTTAAACTACAAAAGATATTTCAGGAGGAAACCATCCATGTCCCACGTTCTCTTCATTAAAGCAAACAACCGTCCGGCCGACCAATCGGCCACTGTCAAGCTGTACGAAAGCTTCGTACAAAGCTACAGAGCCGCTCACCCGGATGATATCATTACCGAATTGAACCTGTTCGAAGCGGATCTTCCTTACTACGATAACGATATGATGAGCGGATTGTTCAAAGCGGCCCAAGGCATGGAAGCGACTCCGGAAGAACAGCGTTTGGCCGGCCTGGCCAACACGTACCTGGATCAATTCCTCGGCGCGGACAAAGTCATGTTCGCTTTCCCGCTCTGGAACTTCACGATTCCGGCTCAACTGCTGACTTACCTGTTCTACCTGAACCAAGCGGGCAAGACGTTCAAATACACCGCTGAAGGTCCTGTAGGTCTCGTAACGGACAAGAAAGTCGCTCTGCTGCAAGCCCGTGGCGGCGTGTACTCCGTAGAACCGATGAGCGGCATGGAAATGTCCCTCAACTACGTGAAGAACACCCTCGGCTTCTGGGGCATCCGCAATCCGGAAGTGGTCGTTCTCGAAGGACACAACCAATTCCCGGACCGCGCCGCTTCGATCATCGAAGAAGGCGTCAAGCAAGCGGCCGACCTGGCTGCCAAATTCTAAGATCGTTCCACTTCGGTCAAAAGCTCCGCTTCGGCGGGGCTTTTTTTGTATGCTCGAAAAAGGGATAACCACAAAAAAAAAGCTTCATCCCGAGGATGAAGCTTTCGCTCTATTCTATGCGATCAACATTAAGTTTGTCTATTCTTCGTGGCCGGGAACTTCCGTACTTGAAATGTCTTCAATCTCAAGCTGCTTCAACTCTCCCCATCTTCCGATCGTCAACTTACCGCCATTCAAGTCAAGCTCCGTAATCTGTCCCACAAACAGCTCGTCCGAACTGTGTACCCGAATCACGACAAAATAGCCGTTCGTAAAAATGCGCTGAAGATGTGCCTGTACCTTCATGACTTGCTGTTCTTCCAATTCCATATGGAGTCTCCTTTGTAAGGACCCACTAACGGACAGTCCGAACCGATGGAAAAGCACGGCTATCAATTGTACCCCTTTTGCAGTCTCTTTACTTTAACATATTTAGGCTGTGAAAAGCAAACTTTTCGACCGCCGTTCGTTTCGTCTTCCGTGAAACGGGTATATTAATAAGTTGTATATAAAGAGGTACCCTAGAGATAACCGGGAGGAGACGGTAAAATGGCAAGAAGCATGCGCAGACGCAGCGGCAGGCGTTCGGGAAACAATGACGGCAAATGGGCTTTTGTCGAAATACTGGTCGAAGTGCTGCTTGCTTTTCCGCGGCTGATCTTCTTGCTGTTCCGGGCTCTGCTGAGCTTTTTGAATTAACGGGGCCGGGACCGATCCCGTGTCCGCGCGCCGAAAAACCCGCACTCCGCCGGGAGTGCAGGTGTGTTCGCGAACGGAGTCGGCCGCTCCGCTTCAGGAACGCTTCGTATCCAGGCTGCGAACTTCGAACGGAATCAGCGTCTGTTCCAGCTGCGCACGATGCGCTTCGTATTGGGCGGGCAGCATCAGCTTCGTGCCCATCGTCTCCGGCGTCTCGTCATGCGCGAAGCCCGGAGGGTCGGTCGCGATCTCGAACAGGATCTCGCCATGCTCGCGGAAATAGACGGCGTTGAAGTAGTTGCGGTCCTGCACCGGCGTCACGCCGTATCCGTGATCCGCGACGTAATTCTGCCAGGCCAACTGGTCGGCGTCGTCTTCGGCCCGCCACGCAATATGATGCACCGTACCGACGCCCATCGTGCCCCGCGCGACAGGCGTCATTTTCAAGTCGATCAGATTGCCGATATCCGCCGTCGAGCGGTATCGGGCCAGGTCGCCGTCGGTGCCGACGTACGTAAGCCCCAGCACTTTTTCCAGCAGCTCGGCGGTCCTATCCGGCTGGGCCGACAGCAACGTCGCGCCGCCGAAGCCTTTGATCGCCGTCTCCGGCGTCACGTCCCCGAACGTCCACGTGTTGGCTTCCCCGTCCGCCCGCTCCACCAGCTCCAGATGCAGGCCGTGCGGGTCGTCGAATTCGAGATAACGCTCGCCGAAGCGGCTCAGCTCCGTGACCGGCACGTCGAACTTGGCCAGGCGTTCCTGCCAGAATCCGATCGAGCCGACCGGGATAACGAACGATGTGATGCCGACCTGCCCCGCTCCCACTTTGCCCCGATACGCATTGGCCCACGGGAAAAACGTCATGATCGTACCCGGCTTGCCGCCCTCGCTGCCAAAGTAGAAATGATACGTCTCCGGATCGTCGAAGTTGACTGTCTGCTTCACCAACCGCAGCCCCAGCACACCTGCGTAGAAATCGATATTTTCCTGAGGATGGCCGACGATAGCCGTGATATGGTGGATCCCTGCCGTTTGTTTATTCATCTGAATCCCTCCGAATGTTTTATTTTAAGAATCTTTATTTAAAAGTTTTATGTTGCCCTTATAATATCTTGGATTAAAGATAATGTCAAGCGAAAGCGGTATGGAAAAAAGCTCGCTCGCGCGACAGCACGGGCAAGCTACGTTTTTTTACCAAAATCCGTGTTTGGTTCCTCCGGTCCCGTCCCTGCGCCGCCCGCTTCCGCTCAGCTGTGCAGTGCCGTATCCGCGCCGACGCGTGCTCCCGACGCAATCTGGGCCGACGTCCAGTGGATATCCGGCTCCGCCCAGAACGGATCGTCCGGCGCAAGTCCCAGCGGCAGAAACGCGGTCGAACACAGATACAGGCTGCCTGCGCTGATATACCCTTCCGCAAGCTCCGGCTGATGTCCGTACACGCCGGGCGTCAGCCAGCCTTCCGTATCGAACGTGCCGGGCGCGTCCAGACTGCGCCGAATAACGGCGGTGAGCGCGCAGCGCACTTGGGCCGGAGCCAAATTGTCTTCCAGAAAATGCTGCAGCGCAGCCTGTGCCAAATGCTGGAACGCCCCGCATCGATACGCGAGCGAACGCCCGATATACGGATACGTGCCGTCCGGCGCGATCATCCGCTCCAGTACGGACGCATAACGCGATGCCCGGGACCGGATCGTCTTCTCCATTTTGGCATAATCGGGCGAAAGATGCCGGAACCTCCCTACCAGATCGACCAGCATGGGCTGGATCACGAAGCTGTTGTAATAATCCCAGCGAAACTCCGGTCCGTCTCCGTACAGTCCGTCGCCCTGATACCAGTCCATATGCAGATGCAGCGCCAGATCGATCCGCATGCGGTCGTAGTCCGCGTCGCCGAGCAGATGCAGCGCCGCTTCCACCATCGCGCTGAACAGCAGCCAGTTCGTTTTGGGCGGAACGGTCCGCCGCGTGCGGCGAAGCTCCGCGATCAGCCTCGTCTTGACCTTTTCCGGCAGCTGCCCCGCAAGCGCGCGCGGCGCCCGTACAAGCGCATGGGCGAGAAAAGCGGCATCGACCAGCGGCTGGCCTTCGTCCGAGAAGTTCATGTAATCCGGCGAGTCCGGATCGGTCGCGGCGGCGATGCCCCGGAGTACCGAGTCCTGGCAGCGCGCCCTCAAGTGCTCCTCCTCGCCTTCGAGCCCTTCAAGCTCCAGCCACGGCGCCATGCCGCAGATGAGCCGCGCGAACGCTTCCAGGCACGCATAGCGGGCGCGTTCGGGATGGAAGTGTGTCGGCAGGCGCTGTTTGAGCTCGCCCTGATCCAACGCGTCCAGAACCGGATCGCCGATCGCAAGCAGCGTATCGACCCAGGCTTTGCGCGTCCCGTCCGATTTTACCATAGATGCCGATCCTGCCCCGACAGCCGCAGCACGCCTTCAACGAAGAAATAATCGCCGTAGATGATCGGAACTTCGCGCTCTTCGCTGAAGTACGCCACTGTCCCGCCTCCGAGGATACCGTCCTCGCCCGGCGCCCAGTTGGCGAATTTTTGCTCCGAAGCCCGCAGCATGCGAATCGCGGCCTCGACGTACAGCCGGCGTTCGTGCTCGTCCACCGCCTCGGCAAGCTCCAGCAGGCCGCAGGCCGCGCAGGCCGCCGCCGTCGTATCGTGTACGACCGGCTCCGCCGGCGCGCGGAAATCGGCCAGCGGCACGTAATCGGTCATGGCGGCATTGGCGATAAAATAGTGCGCGATCCGCTTCGCGGCGTCCAAATATTCGCTTTTGCGCGTATGCCTGTGGCTCAACGCCATGCCGTACAGCGCCCAGGCCTGCCCGCGGCTCCACGACGAACCTTCGGCAAAGCCCTGACCGCCCGGCTTGTCCAATACGGTGCCGTCGCCTGGATCGAGGATCACGATATGGTTCGCAGAACCGTCCGCCCGCAGCGTCGTGCGCAGCACCGTGTCGACATGAGCGATCGCGATGTCCCGGTATCTCGGGTCCTGCGTCTCTTCGCTCGCCCAATACAGCAGCGGCACGTTCATCAGGCAGTCGACGATCATCCAGCCCGCGCGGTTGTTGCCCGGCTCGTCGTTCCACGCGCGCAGAAACCGTCCCGCCGGATTGTAGCGTCCCGCGAGCACGCTGGCCGCCTGCAGTCCCCGGCTCCGGGAACGGGCGCTGCCGGTCAGCCGGTAGTTGGCGACCGCCGTGTGCAGCCACATAAAGCCTACGTCGTGGTGCAGTCCGTCGAAGCCGAGCAGCGCCTCGTCGAGCCGCTCCTCCACTTCCTCCGCCGCCGAGCGATAATCCGCTTCCCTTGTCGCCTCGTGCATCTGCCACAGCATGCCCGGCCAGAAACCGTTCGTCCACCAGTAGATGTCCCGAACGCCCCAGTCTTCGTAACGTCCGTTCGCCGGAATATACGGGATGCCTCCGCCGATCCGGGCGCATTCCGCCGACATTTTCACCTTCAATTTGTCCAGCGTCGAGTCCAGCCAGTCCCGGTGTTCGCCGATTGCCGCGTGCTTGTCGTTGGATGATTGCATAGCGTTATCCTCCACTCCTTCACCAAAAGTTGGCGGGCTGCGCCGCATGCCGGCGTGTCCCGTCCGCTTCTTTACTATAAAATTTTGCATGGCGGCAAAGCGATAGCCTATAATGAGCAAAAACTGATCGATTGTGTGATCGAGAGGAGCCGCTTATGCTCAAGCTCGCCAAGTGCGGATACCATTCCACCCATCCCGACGGCCTGCTGATCGACCGGCCGAACGGCTCGGGGCGCTACGTGTTCGTGCTGTTCAAAAGCCATGCGCACGTTACCGTGAACGGACGCACGGTCACCGTATCGCCGGACACGTGGATGATATTTCGCCCGGATACGCCTTACCGGTACCGCAGCGCCGACCGTTCGTTCGTCAACGACTGGCTGCATTTTGACGGCGCGGACGTATCGGGACTGCTGTCGGACCTTGACCTGCCGCTCGACGAACCGGTGCCCGCCGTCCATTCGGGCTCGCTGTCCCGGCTCGTGATGGAACTTCAGCGCAGCACATGGCTCGGCGGTCCGCTGCAGGAGCGGATTATCGACTCCGACCTGCGCGGCCTGCTGCTGAAGCTTGGCAATCTGCGCCGGCTGCGTCCGGGTTCGGAGCGCATGGCGCGTTATTTCGCCCAACTGTCCGAACTGCGCAGCCGGATCTACAGCACGCCGCAGCAGCGGTACACGATCGACGAACTGGCGGCGGAAGTCAATCTCAGCCGTTCCCATTTTCAGCACGTGTACAAAGAACTGTTCGGCTCCCCCGTCTCGCTCGACCTGATCGGCAGCCGATTGGAATTCGCCAAATATTTGCTCGAAAACGACACGCAGTCGATCGGCTCCGTCTCGCTCATGTGCGGCTACGAGAACGACACCCATTTCATGCGGCAGTTCAAAAAGTTCACCGGCAAAACGCCGAGCCAATACCGCAAAAGCTGTACGGGGACGCAGACGTTACCGCGCTGAAGGTCCCGACGCCAACACCAAAACGATGCTTTCCCCTGTACAACTTTTTCAAATAGGCTTACTATTTCTTGGGGATAGACTTGAAGAACCATTTGAACCGGAAAAAGGAGACTTACGACCATGCTGCAATCCGATACACTCGCAAGTTTGGAAAAAACGCTGAGAACAAGCATCGAACGCCAGGAAATCGCCGGTGCCAATCTGCTCGTGCTGCAAGGGGGCCGCGAACTTTTTTACCTGGAAGACGGTCTCGCCGATCCACAGTCGGGACGCCCGATGACCCGGGACGCCATCTTCCGCCTCTATTCGATGACGAAGCCGATCACGGCGACCGCTATTATGATGTTAGTGGAGCGCGGGGAAATCGATCTGCTTGATCCGGTGAGCCGGTATATTCCGTCTTTTGGCAGTCCGCTGATCGAGCAGGAAGGCAAGCTTGTTCCGCCGATCCGCGAAGTCCACGTGCACGACCTGCTGCATATGACGTCGGGGCTGGTCTACGGCGGAGAAGACCGGGCGGGGCAGCACGCGGAAGCGTTGTTCCGGGAGCTTGGCGACCGCCTCCAAGGCGATCGTCCGATGGGCACGCTCGAGTTCACCGACCGGATGGGCCGGGGCCCGCTCGCGTTCGAACCGGGTTCGGACTGGCGTTACGGCACATCGGCCGATATCCTCGGCGCGATCGTGGAGATCGTCAGCGGCATGCGGTTCGGGGAGTTTCTGCGACGGGAAATCTTCGAGCCGCTGGACATGCCCGACACGGGCTTCTGGCTGCCGGAAAGTAAACGTACACGCCTGTCGAAAACGGTTCAAGACGACGGGAACGGCGGATTGAAGCTGTACGAAGGCGACCACCTCGGCATCCTGCACCATTTCGACCGGGAACCGGCGTTCGAGTCCGGCGGAGCCGGACTGTGCTCCACGATCGACGACGCCGCCAAATTCACGACGATGCTGCTCAATGAAGGCTGCCTCGGCAGCGCCCGTCTGCTGAAGCCGAGAACCGTCCGCCAGCTCACTTCCGCAGCGCTGAGCGACCGCCAACAGGCCGGCTTCGCCGGCTGGCATTCGCTGATCGGCCACAGCTACGGCAGCCAGATGCGCGTCCTGACCCACCCCGGCCAAGCCGGCCTGCTCGGCAGCGTCGGCGAATACGGCTGGGACGGCTGGCTCGGCGCCTACTTCGCCAACAGCCCGCTCGACAAGCTGACATTCCTGTTTATGGTGCAAAAAAGAGACTCCGGCACCCTTGCGGTAACGCGGAAATTGCGGAATTTGGTGTTTGCGGGGTTGTAGGGGGTGTAAGACTGGAGCGGAGTTGGCGGATGAACGTGTAGATGGGTGGGCGAATGTGAGTGAGTGAATGAACAGGCGCGTAGACGGAAGGACGTGGGTGAGTAGGCGTGTCTGGGCGGAAGGGTACGTTTGAGTGAGTGAATGAACAGGCGCGTAGACGGAAGGACGTGGGTGAGTAGGCGTGTCTGGGCGGAAGGGTACGTTTGAGTGAGTGAATGAGCTGGTGTGGGAGGGAATAGCTGCGTGAGAGCAGTTATTTCCGTGTTGGATGCCCGGTTTGAGCAGAATAACTGCGTGAGGGCAGTTATTTACTCATACAGGCGATTGAAAAACCATTTTCCCGCCAAATAAATGGATCTGTGCAGTTATTTGCGATTTGGTCGGTTTTTAGCGGGAATAAGTGTAGTGGTGCACTTATTTCGGTTGGATTGGGTTGAGCTGGGCTGGGCATGAGTTGGATCAGAGCGCAAAAGAGCGGTTTGTTTTGTTGGAGTTTTATTTGATTAGGGGAACTTTGGACAGCCTTTACTCTGGAAAGTAAGGGCTGTTTTAACTTTCGAAGAAGACCGGGATTACTTGTCAGAACGTACGCATCTTATCTCCAAACGCAAAAAAACCCTTACTGCGTAAGGGTTTTTGCCATAATGGGCCCTACAGGACTCGAACCTGTGACCAACCGGTTATGAGCCGGTAGCTCTAACCAACTGAGCTAAGGGCCCTGGTTCCGGTTGCGGCCGGAAGACCGAGCCGGGACAATCTTGCTTCAATTGCGGGGGCAGGATTTGAACCTGCGACCTTCGGGTTATGAGCCCGACGAGCTACCGAGCTGCTCCACCCCGCGACATTTTCAATGTGCTATCCGTGAACAGCAACATTGAATAGTATAACCCCTGCGTACCGTCAAGTCAAGAGCTTTTTAGCATCGGTCTATACAGGCCCGCAAGTCCTTGTCCAAAGTCCCGCTCGCCAAGCGCAAGCGTGCCGTCTTCGGCGAACGGACCCTTGAGCCAGCGGCGGCCTTCGTTCTCCCATTGTTCCAGTCCCTGCTTCGCCGGAAGTTCGCCGCGCAGCACGCGCTGGAACAGCTGACGGCCGGCATCGCTGATCTGCCACAGCTGCGGATTTTCCTGTACGGCTTTCTCTTCGCGCTCGGCGATCGGCTCGGCGGGCCGCAGCTGCGTGAACGCTTCGCTCCGGTAGCCGTGACGCTCCGCTTCCTGCGCGATCGCGCTCAGCCGGCTCGGCATCCGGTACGGATCGTGCAGCTCCATGCCCTGCATCCGCTCGCCGGTCACGAAGTCGATAAACGCCCACGCCTCGGCCTTCTTCTTGCTCGAAGCGACGATCGAGAACGTATCGCCGAGCTTGACCCCGGCGCCGATCCCTTCCCGGCCGGGATGGACCGGCAGCGTCACGGTGTTCCATTTGAACGCGTCGAAGCCTTCGATCCGCTCCGCGTTGCGCGACGCCGTCTGCAAGTTCGACGCGTAGCTGCTGTCGGCGATCGTCATGGCCGTCTGCCCGCCGAGGAACAGGTCGCCGCCGAACGGATCATAGCGGTCCGGATCGGTATTCGGGCGAAGATTGAGCGGTATCGCTTCCTGCTGCGCCATATCGGCAAGCTTCGTCCAGACGTCCAGCCACTGCGGCGTATTGACGGTCATCTCGCCTTTGTCCGAATCGAACGTCGACAGCCCGAGCGGATCGGTGTACAGGCGGATCGCCCAGAGCGGATCTTCCGCGAGTGTCTGGGTAAAAGACAATCCGTACACATGCCCTTTGTCGGCATTTTCTCCGCTCGCCGCGCGGGCCAGCGCGAAGATCTCGTCCCACGTCATACCGTCTTCCGGCGGCTTGACCCCGCTGCGCTCGAACCAGTCGGCGTTGTAGTACAGCGCGGACGACGCATACTCCGGCGCCAGCGCGTACAGTTCGCCGCCGCCAAGCTCTTTGAGTCCGCCGATAACGGCCGGAGCGAAGTCCTGTTCGCTTGCGCCCGTCTGCGCCAGATAAGGCGCCAGCGGTGCGGTCCAGCCGTTACTTGCGGCCGCGCGCAGCGTCTCGGGATCGAGGATCAGCACGTCGACCGGGTCGTCGCCTTCGGTCAACTTTTTAAGCTCATCCAATGGAACTTCCGGTCGGTACTGCTCCGAGTCCGGATCGAGATACCGGTAGCGAGACGTGTCGACGGCAGGCACGATCTGTATATCGAGCTCGGGGTGCATATATTCGTAAACGTCCGTGTAGGCTTCGCGATAATAGCGATCTCCGGCTTCGCCGGTCAAGATACCGATCCGCAGCGTATCGCCGCTTCCGCGATTGCCGGCGGACTCGCCGGCAGCACCTTCCGCATGCAGCGTCGGCTTCGGCGGGTCATTCTCCGAAAAACAGCCCGGCAGCACAAGCAGCCCCGTCAATAGGGTTATCATGCCCGTCCAGTACGGTCTGGTCAACCTCTTCATGATCCCTGCCCCTCTCGTTGTCTGGGTGACGTCCCGCTTGTATGAACGCCGATATCGTGGGATTGGTTACGGATATGACGGTTTATTTTGAGAATCATTCTTGGAACAAGCTTAACCCATTGCGCAGAGGCCGTCCAGAGACGCCCGCCGGGAAATCGTCAAAAGGCCGGAATTCCGATTGCGGATTCCGGCCTTGCCTGAGTGATAAGGGTGTCGATCAGCGGCCGAACGCCGACGGGTCCGCACGCCACGATTGGAGCAGCTCGACCTGGCTCTCTTGAATCGTGCCAAGCTCAAGCGCCGTCTGCATCAGCGCCGTATAGTTGGACAACGTCGCAAGCGGCACATTCTCCTCGGCAAAAGCGGAAGTCGCGCGGTCCAGCTGATAGCTGAAAATCGCGAGTACGGCGAGCGGCTCCGCTCCGGCTTCGCGCACGGCCAGCGCCGCCTTGAGGGAACTGCCGCCGGTGGAGATCAGGTCTTCGATCACGACGACTTTCTGCCCTGCCTTGATCAGTCCTTCGATCTGGTTCTGCTTGCCGTGGCCTTTGGCTTTGTCGCGAATATACGCCATCGGCAGGTTCAGCTTCTGCGCCACCCAAGCCGCGTGCGGAATGCCGGCCGTCGCCGTTCCGGCGATGACTTCCGCGTCCGGGTATTCCGTCCGGATCAATTCGGCGAAAGCGTCCGCGATCCGCTCGCGCACTTCCGGGTACGCCATCGTCAGGCGGTTGTCGCAGTAGATCGGGGATTTGATGCCCGATGTCCATGTAAAAGGTTCGTCGGGGCTCAGCGCCACCGCGCCGATGTTCAGCAGATCTGCCGCAATTTTCGCTTCCGTTGCCGTATGAGTCGTCATTGTGTCATCTCCTCCAATATTCGAATGATCGCTTCTCTCGGATCGGCTGCGGCGGTGATCGGCCGGCCGACGACGATATAGTCGCTGCCGCCGGCGATCGCTTCGCCCGGCGTCTTCGTGCGCGATTGATCGTCCGCCGCGCTGCCCGCGGGCCGGATACCCGGCGTTACCGTACGGAAATGCGCGCCGCAGGCGTCCTTGATGCCCTGCGCTTCGAGCGGGCTGGCCACGACGCCGTCCAGGCCGGCGCCGGCCGCAAGCTTCGCGTAGCGGATAACTGCGTCTTCGATACTGCCCGGGATGCCGATCTCTTCGTTCATCGTGCCCAGATTGGTGCTCGTCAGCTGCGTGACCGCGATCACGAGCGGCCGGCCCAGCGCCGAATCCGCCGCCAAAGCTTCTTCCACGCCCCGCATTGCGGCGGCCATCATGGCCGAACCGCCCGCGGCGTGCACGTTGAACATGTCGACGCCGAGCTTCGTGATGCTGTTCGCGCCGCCTTTGACCGTATTCGGGATGTCGTGCATTTTCAAATCGAGAAAAACCGAGTATCCCCGCTCTTTGAGCTCGCGTACGAACTGCGGTCCCGCTTGATAAAAAAGCTGCATGCCCACTTTCATATAGCAGGGAATGCCTTCCAGGCTCAGCATGAGCTGCCGCGCCGCCCGGTCGTCCGGGTAATCGAGCGCGACCATAAGCCGCTGCGCCATCGGCGAAGTATGGATCGAAGTCATGGGGTTCCTCCCTTTTCCGTGTTGCGACGGTATCCGGCCCGGCGCGCAGACGACAGGCGCCCGCAAAATCTGCATGGCGCCTGTCATTGTTCGCTGTTCCGGTTGTCGATGATTACAGACTCTGCGCTCCGACCGGCATAGCGCGGGACGTGAAGCTTACCGTCTCCAGCATGTCCAGCAGCGCCGCGACCGTATCGAGCGAAGTCATGCAGACGACGCCGTTCTCGACCGCTTCGCGGCGGATACGGAATCCGTCGCGCGCCGGCGTTTTGCCTTTGGTTAGCGTATTGAACACGAAGTTCGCTTCTCCGCTGCGGATTTTGTCCAGAATGTTCGGCTCGCCTTCGCTCAGCTTGTTGACGCGCGTTACCGGGATGCCGGCGTCTTCAAGCGCTTTGGCCGTGCCTCCGGTCGCCATGATCGAGTAACCCAGCGTGTAAAAGCCTTCCATCAGCTTGACCGCTTCCGCTTTGTCTTTTTCGGCGACAGTGACGATGATCGATCCGGTGGACGGAATCTTCATGCCCGCGCCGACAAGACCTTTGTACAGCGCTTTGGCGTAATGTTTGTCGCGGCCCATAACTTCGCCTGTCGACTTCATTTCCGGTCCGAGCGTCGGCTCGACGCGGCGCAGCTTGGCAAACGAGAACACCGGCACTTTGACCGCGACCTGATTGCTTTCCGGCCACAGTCCTTCTTTGTAGTTCAGATCCGCCAGCTTGACGCCGAGAATGGCCTGCGTCGCGAGGTTCGCCATCGGAATGTCCGTAACTTTGCTCAGGAACGGTACCGTACGCGACGAACGCGGATTCACTTCGATAACATAGACTTCATTTTGGAAAATAACGAACTGGATATTGAGCAGGCCGATCGTCTTCAGCTCTTTCGCGATACGAATCGTGATATCGACGACTTTCTCCTGCAGTTCTTTGGACAGATGCTGCGGCGGATACACCGCGATCGAGTCGCCGGAGTGAACGCCCGCACGTTCGATATGTTCCATGATGCCCGGCACGAGCACCGTCTCGCCGTCGCAGATCGCGTCGACTTCGACTTCCTTGCCGAGCATGTAACGGTCGATCAGAACCGGATGCTCCGGGTTGATGTCTACCGCTTCCTTCATGTAGCTGAGCAGCTCTTCGTCGGAGTACACGATCTCCATCGCGCGGCCGCCGAGCACGTACGACGGACGCACGAGTACCGGATAGCCGAGGCCTTCCGCCGTTTCGACCGCCTGGTCGACCGAAGTGACCGTTTTGCCTTTTGGCTGCGCAATATCAAGACGGGACAGCATCGCTTCGAACCGCTTGCGGTCTTCCGCTTCGTCGATACTGTCGAGCGACGTGCCGAGAATCTTCACGCCCGCGTCCTGCAGCGGCTTCGCGAGGTTGATCGCCGTCTGGCCGCCGAACTGCACGATGACGCCGATCGGCTTCTCCTGTTCGATGACGTTCATGACGTCTTCGAAGAAGAGCGGCTCGAAGTAGAGACGGTCGGACGTGTTGAAGTCGGTCGAGACCGTCTCCGGGTTGTTGTTGATAATGATCGCTTCGTAACCGGCTTTGCGGATCGCCCAGACGGCATGGACGGTCGAGTAGTCGAACTCGATGCCCTGGCCGATACGGATCGGGCCGGAACCGAGCACGATGATCTTCTCTTTGTCCGTCTGCGTCACTTCGTTCTCCTGCTCGTACGTCGAGTAGTAGTACGGCGTCTCCGATTCGAACTCGGCCGCGCACGTATCGACCATTTTGTAGACCGGCACGAGCCCGATCTCTTTGCGGTAGGCGCGCACGTCGGCTTCCTTGGTCAATCTTCCGTTCTCGCGTCCCTGCGCGCGCAGTTCGGCGATCGCACGGTCGGTGAAGCCCATGCGCTTCGCTTCGGTCAGCAGCTCGTCCGACAGTTCGTCGGTCTCGGCCAGCACCGTCTCGAACACGACGATGCGCTCGATCTTGTCGAGGAACCACCAGTCGACCTTGGTCAGATCCTGGATCGTCTCCAGCGCGTAGCCGCGGCGGAACGCTTCGGCGATCAGGAACATGCGCTCGTCGTCCGGCTTCGCCAGGCGGCTGTTCAAGTCTTCTTCGCTCAGCGCGTCGGCGCCTTTGACGAGCAGGCGGTGCGTGCCGATCTCCAGCGAACGGACCGCTTTTTGAATCGATTCTTCGAATGTGCGGCCGATCGCCATGACTTCGCCGGTCGCTTTCATCTGCGTGCCAAGCTTGCGGTTGGCGTGCATGAACTTGTCGAACGGCCAGCGCGGGATCTTCGACACGATGTAGTCGAGCGCCGGTTCGAAGCAGGCGTACGTCTGCCCGGTAACCGGGTTCATCAGCTCGTCCAGCGTGTAGCCGAGCGCGATCTTGGAAGCCATTTTGGCGATCGGGTAGCCGGTCGCTTTGGAAGCGAGCGCCGACGAGCGGCTGACCCGCGGATTCACTTCGATAACATAATATTGGAAGCTGTGCGGATCGAGCGCGAACTGCACGTTGCAGCCGCCTTCGATGTTCAGCGCGCGGATGATTTTGAGCGATGCGGAACGCAGCATTTGGTATTCGCGGTCGGACAGCGTCTGGCTCGGCGCGACGACGATGCTGTCGCCGGTATGTACGCCGACCGGATCGAAGTTCTCCATGTTGCAGACGACGATACAGTTATCGTTGGCGTCGCGCATCACTTCGTATTCGACTTCCTTCATGCCGGCGATGCTGCGCTCGACCAGGCACTGCCCGATCGGGCTGTAGCGCAGGCCGGATACGACGATCTCGCGCAGTTCTTCTTCGTCGACGCAGATCCCGCCGCCGGTGCCGCCCAGCGTGTAGGCCGGACGCACGATGATCGGATAGCCGATCTCGCCCGCGAAATCAAGCGCTTCGTTGAGCGTCGTCACGATAACGCTGTCCGGAACCGGCTGTTCCAGCTCACGCATCAGATCGCGGAACAAATCGCGGTCTTCCGCTTTTTCGATCGATTCCAACTGGGTGCCGAGCAGCTTGACGTTCTCGCTCTCAAGCACGCCGGCGCGCGCCAATTCAACCGCCATGTTCAGGCCGGTCTGGCCGCCGAGCGTCGGCAGCAGGCCGTCCGGACGTTCGTGGCGGATGATCTGCGTCACGAATTCGAGCGTGATCGGTTCGATATATACTTTGTCGGCCATGTTCGTGTCGGTCATGATCGTAGCCGGGTTGCTGTTGATCAGGACGACTTCCACGCCTTCTTCACGGAGAGCCTGGCACGCCTGGGTACCGGCATAATCGAACTCGGCCGCCTGACCGATTACGATCGGGCCCGAACCGATCACCAGAATTTTTTTGAGTTTGTCGTTTTTCGGCATAATTAACGTGCTCCTCTCATCGCGGCCATCATTGCGGCTTGTCGCGGCTGCTTGGGACTGCTTTTTTTGAATTCGCGGATCGTATCGATAAAGCGGTCGAACAGATAGCTGTTGTCAAACGGACCGGGCGCCGCTTCCGGGTGGTACTGCACGGAAAACGCCGGGAATTTCGTATGCCGCAGCCCTTCGATCGTCTTGTCGTTGTTGTTGATATGCGTCACTTCAAAGTCGGTGCCGGCCAGCGATTCTTCCTTGACCGTGTAGCCGTGGTTCTGCGACGTGATGTAGCAGCGGCCGCTTTCCAGTTCCTTCACCGGGTGGTTGCCGCCGCGGTGGCCGAACTTCAGCTTCTCGGTATCCGCTCCGCCGGCCAGCGCCAGCAGCTGATGCCCGAGGCAGATACCGAAGATCGGGTATTCGCCGAGCAGCTGCTTGATCGTCTCGACCGCCTGCGGCACGTCTTTCGGGTCGCCGGGGCCGTTGGACAGCTGGATGCCGTCCGGGCTCATGCGGCGAATCTGCTCGGCCGTCGTGTCCTGCGGCACGACGACGATGTCGCAGCCGCGGGCGCTCAATTCGCGCACGATGCCGCTTTTGGCGCCGTAGTCGATCACGACGATCCGCTCGCCTTTGCCGGGGCTGTTATACACATGCTGCGTGGACGTTCTTTGCACCTGATTTGTGACCAATTCGGAAGATTGCAGCATCTCCTGCAGCTCTTCGACGGACTTGCTGCCCGCGGTCAAAATGCCGCGCATCGTGCCGTGGTTGCGCAGGATACGGGTCAGCATGCGGGTGTCAATGTCGCTGATGCCGACGATGCCGTGCTCTTTGAGCAGCTCGTCGAGCGTGTACTCGGCGCGCCAGTTGCTCGGCACCGGCTCGTAGCGCCGCACGACGAAGCCGTTCACGAACGGGCGGACCGATTCGAAGTCGTCGCGGGTAATGCCGTAGTTGCCGATCAGCGGGTAGGTCATCGTCACGATCTGGTTGCAGTACGACGGATCGGACAGTACTTCCTGGTATCCGGTGATGCCTGTATTGAACACGACCTCGCCGGTTGTGTCGCCTTGGGCGCCGAACGAGCGGCCGGTGAAGAGCGTGCCGTCTTCGAGCAGAAGTTTTGCCTGCATGGGTGTGTATCCTCCTCGGTTTTTGGAAAATAATAGATAGGGGGGTGGTTGGGAGACGCTGCGGGCTGAAGAGGGCTTTCGATCGCCGTTGAAATCCGTTTTTCTTCCGATTGGACTTAAAGCAGCTGTCGGTAGAAAAGCGGATTTCAAATGCGAACGCTGCGCTTCTCAATCTCCTCTTCAGCCCTCCGCTCCCTTTGGATGTAGGCGGTACGGTAAGGTCAAAGACTCAAAGCTTAAGATCAAGGGAATCAAGATCGGGAGCGTCACCGAAGCTATAGCTTCTGGACGGCTCGGGAAAAGCGGTCAGGGTCGGGAGCGTCACCGAAGCTATGGCTTCTGGACGGCTCGCGCGGGTCAGCTGTTCACGCTCTGGGTCAATTCGGCGCCGAAGACGGGGCGGCCGGCGACCAGGGTCATGACGGGCCAACCGGACAGCGCGCGGCCGGTGAAAGGCGTGTTGCGGCCTTTGGTCGCGAACTGGTCGGGATCGACGATCTTTTCGAGTTCGAGGTCGATGACGGCGAGATCGGCGGTGGCGCCAACCTGCAGCTTGCCGGCGTTCAGGCCGAACACGCGGGCCGGGTCCTGGGTCAGGCGGCGGACGAGGAAGTCCAGCGTCCAGCGTCCTTTTTGGACGAATTCGGTGTACAGCAGCGGGAAGGCCGTCTCGAAGCCGACGATGCCGAACGGCGCGAGCAGCATGCCTTTGGCTTTCTCTTCCGCGCTGTGCGGCGCATGGTCGGTCACGAGGATATCGATCGTGCCGTCTTCAAGCGCTTCGATGCAGGCCGCGACATCGCGAGGCGTGCGCAGCGGCGGGTTCATTTTCCAGTTGGCGTCCATGCCCGGAATGTCTTCGTCGGACAGCACCAGATGGTGCGGGCACACTTCGGCGGTCACGTTCACGCCGATCGATTTGGCGAGGCGGATCAGGCGGATCGACTGTTCGGTGCTGACGTGGCACACATGGTAATGCACGCCTGTCGCTTCGGCCAGCAGCACGTCCCGTCCGACATGAATCGCTTCGGATTCGTTCGGAATGCCTTTGATGCCGTGTTTTTTCGCAAATTCGCCTTCGGACACGTACAGACCTTCGACCAGCGAGTCGTCTTCGCAGTGGGCGATGACCGGCATGCCGAGCGCGGCGGCTTTGGTCATGGCGTCTTTCATCATCTGCGCGTTCTGCACGCCTACGCCGTCGTCGGTAAAGCCGATCGCGCCCGCCTCTTTCAACGCTTCGAAGTCTGTCAGTTCGCGGCCCAATTCGTTTTTGGTAATCGCCGCGTACGGCAGCACGTTGACCAGATTCGCTTCTTTGGCTTTGTCCAGTACCAGCTTGACCGTCTCCGGATTGTCGGTGACCGGCTTGGTGTTCGGCATGCAGGCGATCGTCGTGAATCCGCCCTGCGCCGCGGAACGCGCGCCGCTCTCGATCGTTTCTTTGTGCTCGAAGCCCGGTTCGCGCAGATGCACGTGCATATCGATCAAGCCCGGCGTCACAAGCTTGCCCTGGGCGTCGTACACGAGCATCGCTTCGTTCTCGTTCTCGATCATCCGGTCGTCCGCCGATTGGTACCAGCCGGAAGACAGAATGGCCAGCACTTTGCCGTCCTGAATCAGAATATCGCTCCGCTGCAGCTGCCCGTCTTCGCTCAGCACGCTTGCATTTTGAATCCATACGTCCACGTTCGAATAATTCATCATGGTCCAAATCCCTCCGGTTCCGTTCTCGCTTTTCGTTTCCGTCCGCCTTGTCCGTCCGTTGTCCGCCGTCTATCCGCTATCCGTGTGCCGCTCTGCCGGGGTCCGCTTAGCGCAGCGCCCGTTCGACGACCGCCATGCGGATCGGCACGCCGTTTTGCATCTGCGGGAAAATCCGCGAGTTCGGCGCTTCCACCAGTTCGCTGTCGATCTCGACGTCGCGGTTCACGGGAGCCGGATGCATGATGATCGCGTGCGGCTTCATCTTGGCGGCGCGCTGCGTCGTCAAGCCGTACTGGGCGCGGTACTCGTCAGCCGACTTCAGCACGCCTTCGGCATGCCGCTCCAGCTGCACCCGCAGCATCATGACGACGTCCGCGTCCAGCGCTTCGTCCATCGTCACATAAGGCGCATGGGCTTCAAGCTCGGGGGCCTGCATACTGCCGGGGGCGCAGAACTTCACGTTCGCGCCGAGCGCCTTGAGCGCCCACAGATTCGAGCGGGCCACGCGGCTGTGCTTGATGTCGCCGACGATCGAGACGGTCAGGCCGCGAATCTCGCCGAACTGTTTCTTCATCGTGTACAGATCGAGCAGCGCCTGCGTCGGATGTTCGTTGTTGCCGTCGCCGGCATTGATCAGCGGCACCTTGACGTGCTTGGCGAGTTCTTCGAGCACGCCGATCGGCTTCAGCCGGATGACGCCGGCGTCGATACCCATGCTTTCAAGCGTGCGGACCGTGTCGTAGACCGACTCGCCTTTTTCGACGCTCGAAGCGGCTGCCGCAAAGTTCAATACCTGCGCGCCGAGTCTTTTTTGCGCCATTTCGAACGAGAAGCGGGTGCGCGTGCTGTTCTCGAAAAACATATTGGCGATAAAACGGTGCTCCAGCACCGGAATGCGCTTTTCTTCATGTGCTTCCCAGTAAGCGGCTCGTTTGAGGATCGATTCCAGCTCGGCGGCTCCCATGTCTTTGAGGCCGAGCAGCTGGCGATCGCGGAGCGAAGGATGGTAGGCGATCATGCGAGCACCTCCCGGCGGCTGCCGATACGCACTTCTTCGGCTCCGTCGATTTCGCTCAGGAACACTTCGATCTCTTCCGTCCGCGAGGTCGGTACGTTCTTGCCCACGTAGTCGGCGCGGATCGGCAGTTCGCGGTGTCCGCGGTCGGCGAGCACGGCGAGCTGGATCATCTGCGGCCGTCCGCAGTCCATCAGGGCGTCCATGGCGGCGCGGATCGTGCGGCCCGTGTAGAGCACGTCGTCGAACAAAATTACTTTTTTGTTCTCGATCGACACGTCCGCGTCTCCGAACAGTTCCTGGCAGTTGATGTTCGGCTCTCTCGAATCGCGGTCGTCGCGGTACGAGCTGATGTCGATCTCTCCGCAGGCGACCGGCGTTCCCTCGATTTCGAAGATGCGTTTGGCGATCCGCTTGGCCAGCGGTACGCCGCGCGTCTTGATGCCGACAAGCACGCAGCCTTCGATCCCTTTGTTCTTTTCCAGAATTTCGTGGGCGATCCGGGTCAATGCCCGGCGAATAGCGGCTTCATCCATAATGACATGCGTTTCGTTCATGAGCGTGCGCCTCCTTAGGCAAAAGGTTGGTGTCACCTCTCGGCCCCGTGAACGTCGGTTCTTTTGCCGTTGTGCGCAAAAAGACCCCTCGCCCGAATGGGCAAGGGGTCGAAATCGACACATTGATGCGACGAAGCGCGCCAAAAATGTACCCGCTCTCGGCGGATGCATACCTGGTGAATCGTCGTTCACGTTACCTTGCCAGTCTCACGGGACTGAATTAAAGGTGCTATTCATTGGGCGCCGCAGCGCCTCTGTTGCAATGAATTATGACAGAAGCGCTTGCTCCTGTCAACCACCCGCCTTCGCTTTGGCCTCATCTGTGCCGCATGACCGGCGTGACGCGGCTCCGCTTGAGTGCGTCTTCGATTCATGCGGCATGCGCAAGCTCGTAAACCGTTTGTTTTCTTGTTTATAATTATACATTTAAATGTTGTATTTATGCAACAGGTTTTTGTTAAACTTCTCCCGGGCTTTTTTCGAAAACGGTTGCTGGAATTTCTGGATTGGATTACCGATATTATAGGTTAGAACGCAACTAGGGAGCGATTACTGAATGAACTTGTTAAAAAGCAAACGTTTTTCTTTATCTTTGGGCAGCAAACTGTTAATCTTCTTCATCTCTATCCTGGTCGTCTCGCTGTTCGTGTCGGCCGCCTTGTCTTACCGCTCGGCCGTAACCGCGCTCAGCCGAGAGCTGACGACCAATTCGACTTCGAGCGTCAAAACGATGAATGCGATCGTCTCGCGCGATATCCAGTCGAGAATCGACGCGGTCGATTACCTGGCGTCCACGCTGACCTCGACCGCTTTCGCGTCCGGCGGATTCAAGACCGGAACGGTGAACGCGCCGCTCGATACGTACGACTTGACGCAAAGCGACGTCGACCTGGCTTACGCCGGTTCGGCGGCTGGCGCCTATATCGGTTCCGCTTCGAGCTACGTCAACCTGCCCGCCGATTACGATCCGCGCACCCGGGATTGGTACACCCTTGCGATGGACAATCCGGATCGGGCGGTCGTCACGGAACCTTACGTCTCGGCTTCAAGCGGCAAAACGGGTATCACGATCGCCAAGCGCATAAGCGACGGCAGCGGCGTGGTCGGTATCGATCTCTCGATCGATTCGCTGCTGCAAACGACGCAGGCGATGACGATCGGCAAAGAAGGCTACGCGTTCATCACGACGGAAAGCGGCACGTATATTTCGCATCCGACGTACAAACCCGGAGAAAGCAACGATATTTCCGTCCGGCTGTCCGAACAAACCGCGGCCGCCGGCACGTTCAGCTATATTTTCGAATCGGAACCGAAAGTGCTCATTTATGAAAAAAACGAACTTAGCGGCTGGATCATCTCCGGCAGCTATTACGAAAACGAAGTGCAGGAAGCGGCGCGGCCGATCTTCTACCTGCTTATGACCGTGCTCGCCGTGTCTCTGCTTGTCGGCGGAACGATCATCTGGCTGCTGACCCGTTCGATCGCGCGCCGCCTGCAAAAAGTCGCCCGCGCCGCCGAAGCGATCAGCGCCGGCGACCTGACCGGCACGATCACCGATTCCAGCGGCGACGAGATCGGCCGGCTGGCCGCTTCGTTCCGGGACATGAACGCTTCGCTCGGCGGGCTCGTCCGCTCGATCAACGGCTCGGTCTCGGACGTGGCGGCTTCTTCCGAGCAGCTCAGCGCAAGCGCCGAGCACACGGGCAAAGCGACCCGGCAGATCACGGAGTCGATCGAAGGCTTCGCGGCCGGCAGCGAACGGCAAAGCGAGAAAGTCGCCGACAGTTCGCGCCGCCTGGCCGAAGTGTTCGAATGGCTGTCCGAGCTTCGCACCGGTTCGGAACGTCTGGCGCAGGCTTCGCGCAGTTCGGCCGAGATGGCCGAAGAAGGCGACCTGCTGGTCGACCGGACGCTGGACCGCATGCGGGAGATCGACGCGTCGGTCCGCGAAGGCGGCGAAGTGATCTCCGGCCTGTCCGCCAAATCGCAGGCGATTACCGGTATCCTGCATACGATCGACGAGATCGCTTCGCAGACGAATCTGCTCGCGCTGAACGCTTCGATCGAAGCGGCGCGCGCGGGTGAAGCCGGGCTCGGCTTCACGGTCGTCGCGAGCGAAGTCAAGAAGCTCGCTCAGCAGTCGGCCGATTCGGCCAAAACGATCGAAAGGCTCATTCAGGACATCGTGGCCGATATTCAAGCTTCGCTGGAGACGTTCGTCAAGATCCGCCACTCCGTCACGGGCGGTCTGGAGACGGCCGAGCAGACCTCGGACAATCTGCGCCGGCTCAAGACTGCGTCGGAAGAAGTGTCCGACGACCTCAGCGGCATGAACACGCAGGTCGGCGAGATTGCCGGGCATGCCCAGGAAGTCGCCCAGGCGGTAGGCGCGATCGCGCAGGCCGCACAGGCGAACCAGGCCGGCACCCACGAGATCGCCGCCGCCGCCGAAGAACAGCTCGCTTCGATGGAGCAGATCGGGCAGTCGTCGTCTTCGCTGGCGCTGCTCGCCGAGCAGCTGCAGGGCGAAGTCGAACGGTTCAAGATCGATTGAACCGTGCCTCCTTCCTTTTGCGAATCCGCAAATCGAACGCAAAATCGAAACGCAAATCGAAATTCAAAATCGAAACGCAAATCAAAACACAAAAAAGCCGATTCCCGGATGATCCGGGAATCGGCTTTTTACTTGTTCGGACTTGGCTTGGGTCAACCGTTGAACGTATCGAAATCGAACGGCTGCAGCCGATTAAAATTCGAATTCCACGTCGCTCAGGCGGCGCTTGATCTCTTCGATGACGCGTTTCTCTTCGTCGAGACCTTTCGCTTCGAACGTGACGGAGAAGCGTACGAACGAACCCGCATCGTCCCACGGCACGGTGGAGATCAATTTTTCACGAATCAGGAACTGCGAGAACGCTTCGCCGCTGCCGAACGTTTCGCCGCCTTTGATTCCTTTGGGTGCCTGCACGTACAGGAAGAACGAGCCTTTTGGCTTCGTGGCGGTAAAGCCCAGTTCGTTCAACGCTCCGACCAGCATATCGTGGCGGCGCGAATATTTCTCCGCGATGCCTTCGGTGATCGACGGATTGGCCAGGCCGTACGCGGCCGCTTTCTGGATCGCGATGAATTGGCCGGAATCGTTGTTGTCCTTCACGTCGCTGAACGCTTTGACGATCAGCGGATTGCCGGCGACGAAGCCGATTCTCCAGCCGGTCATGTTGTACGACTTGGACAGGGAATGCAGTTCGATGCCCACGTCTTTGGCGCCCGGTACGCTCAGGAAGCTGAGCGGCTTGAGGCCGTCGTAAGTCAATGCCGCGTAAGGGGCGTCATGCACGACGATGACTTCGTTCGCTTTGGCCCACTCGACTACCTTCGTGAAGAACTCGACCGTGGCGCTTGCGCCGGTCGGGTTGTTCGGGTAGTTGAGGTACAGCAGCTTGGCGCGCTTCGCGATATCGGACGGAATCTCGTCGAGATTCGGCAGGAAGTTATTCTCCTGGGTCAGCTGCACGTTGTACACTTCGCCGCCCACGTATTTCGTGTGCGTGCCGAGCACCGGATAGCCCGGTACGGTCAGAATCGCCACGTCGCCCGGATTGATAAATACGGACGGCAGCATCGCAAGCGCCGGCTTGGAGCCGATCGAGTGCACGATTTCGGTGTTCGGATCGATGCCTTCGACCTTGAACACGTCGGCCAGGTACTGCGCGGCGGCCGCTTTGAATTCCGGAATGCCGTTATCGGCGTAACCGCGGTTCTCCGGCTTGGCCGCTTCTTCGGCCAGCTTGGCCACGATGCCCGCATCGGCCATCTCGTCCGGCTCGCCGACGCCCATGTCGATCAGTTCGACATCGGGGAACGCCTGGCGCGCGGCCGCTTTGGCGCGCTTGATCTTCTCGAATTTATAAATATTGGTGTCCTTGCCGTAGTTGGCTCCGCCGATCCGGTCGGCAAATACCTGCTGGACGAACGTGTTCTGATAGTTCTCGATACTCATGGTTAAGTTCAGCTCCTTGGACAGATTGTTCTATGTTCCATCATGCCGCAGATTCGCGGCGGAGAACATGGATTATGTGGCGGAAAATTGGTGTTTTTGCGACGGTTGGAGACGCTTCGGGGTGGAAGGGCCTGCGGATCGCGGCTGCCGTCCGCCCCAACCGGCTCGCGGCGGGACGGGAAGGCGAAAAAAGGCTTGCCCTCTTCAAGCAGGGCAAGCATGGGCGGTCCTTGCCCTTGGGTTCGCCTCACCGGGAGGCGAACAGTACAAGATGGGCTCCGCTTCGCGGCTCGCCAAGAGCGCAAGAGCAGCGCTTAGCGGCTGCGGAGATGGGTCAGCAGCTCTTCCAGATCGGCGGGGATCGGCGCGGAGAACTCCAGCCGTTCGCCCGTCGTCGGATGCGTGAAACCGAGCGAGGCGGCGTGCAGCGCCTGGCCCTGCAGCTTCAGTCCGCCGGTGCGGCCGTACATCGGGTCGCCTACGAGAGGGTGGCCGATGAACTTCATATGCGCGCGGATCTGGTGCGTACGGCCGGTCTCAAGCTTCAGTTCGAGCAGCGTGTAGTCGCCAAACCGTTCGGACACGTTAAAATGCGTGATCGCGTGCTTGCCGCCGCTCTGGACGACGGTGAACATTTTGCGGTCGTGCGGGTCGCGGCCCAGATTGGCGTCCACGGTGCCGTGGTTATGCGCGATGTTGCCGTGCGCCAAAGCGGTATAGATGCGGCTGACGGAGTGCTCTTTGAGCTGTTCGGCCAGCGAGGCGTGCGCTTTGTCGTTCTTGGCAGCCATTAGGAGGCCGCTCGTGTCTTTGTCGATGCGATGCACGATGCCGGGACGCACTTCGCCGTTGATGCCCGAGAGGTCTTTGCAATGGAACATCAGGGCATTAACGAGCGTGCCGGACGAATGGCCGACGGCCGGGTGCACGACCATGCCGCGCGGCTTGTTCACCACGATAACGTCGGAGTCTTCGTACACGACGTCGAGCGGGATGTTCTCCGGCACGATGTCGACCGATTCCGGCGCGGGCACGCGAACGTCCACCGTCTCGTTCGGGGACAGTTTGTAATTGGCTTTGACGGTCTTGCCGTTGACGGTGACGTGCCCCTGGTCGATCCAGAGCTGGATCTGGGAGCGGGACACTTCGTCGCCCATTGCTTCGGTTACGTATTTATCGACGCGCTGCTTGTTGAATTCGGCAGACACGTTCCACTGCATACTTTCTTCTTCGACTGCGATCTCTTCCGGCAAAGCGCCGGGATCGGCAGATTGATGCTTATCCATGTCTATTCCTCCGTGCGTTGCTCAAGCTTGTCCGTAGACTGCGGTTCGTTCGGGCGTTTGGCGTCAAGCAGCGTATCGATGATGATCAGGGCGACGCCGACCACGATGCAGGCATCCGCAACGTTGAAGATCGGGAAGCTGTAACTGCCGAAGTTGAACAGGAAAAAGTCGACGACTTCGCCCATCCGAAGACGGTCCAGGAAGTTGCCCAGCGCTCCGCCGAGCACGAGGCTGAGCGCGATCGGCAGCAGGCGGGCCGAACCTCTGGCGTTTTTGACGCGCTGCAGATACCAGATGATCCCGGCGACGACGACGAGCGTCACAATGATGAAGAACCACTGCTGCTCCTGCAAAATGCCAAAAGCCGCGCCTTTGTTCCGGTGCGAAGTCAAAATGAAGAAGTCGCCGATGATCGGAATTTGATCTCGAATCTCCATGCGCGTAGCGACCAGGTATTTGGTCCCCTGGTCAATCAGAAAAGCTACAAGCGCGATCACATAATAAATCACGTTAATCCGTCACCTCATACCTTCAAGTTGGGACCGGCGGACGATGCAAGCTTCCTTTCCGGCCCGTCTATTGTAGCACAGCGCCAAAGATAGCGTCTATCGTGCCGACCGGATGCCGCCGGGCAACACAAGGCCCCGCGGCCGACCGTCCGCAGGGACGATCTCCGCGGGGCTCCAGCAGCGGTGTTGCTTGTGCTTCGCCCTGAATTCTAGCGAATCTTGATGCCGACTTCCTTGCTGCCGAGCGTCATTCTCTCCATGCCGTCTTCCGAACCGAACGATACGCCGTCCACGAGCACGTTCTCGCGCAGGACGGAATCGAACGCTTCAAGCGCAGCCTGCAGTTCGGCGTCGACGTCGAGCGTCAGGTCGACGCGCTGCTCGACTTTGAGGTCGAGCTTTTTGCGCGTATCCTGCACGGCCCGGACGATCTCGCGGACCCAGCCTTCCTGTTCGAGTTCCGGCGTCACGTCGGTGTTGAGCGCCACCGTCAGGCCGTAGCCGGACGCGGACGCGAATCCTTCTTTCGCTTTTTTCTCGATCAGCAGCTCTTCGCCCGTCACTTGAAGTTCTTCGCCTTCCGGCGACGCGATATTAAAGTGTCCGTTGTCCACGACCGTGCGCGTCTCCTGCGCCGTCATGCCTTTGAAGTGGTTTTGCAGGAAGCCGACGTTTTTGCCGTACTTTTTGCCCGCCACTTTGAGGTTCAGCTTGAGCGTGTAGTCGACGAAATCGCTGTCTCCGCTCTCGATCCGGATCTGCTTCACGTTGATCTCGTCCTTGACGATCTCCGCGTAATCGGTCAGGTCGAACTCGCGGTCCATCGAGACGATCAGCTCGGACAGCGGCTGGCGCGTCTTGAGGCTGTTCTCGTTGCGCACGTTGCGGGCCAGTTCCACGATCTGCTGCGACGTCTTCATGTCGCGTTCCAGTTCCGGGTTGATCAGCGAAGCGTCGGCCGTCGGATAATCCGCCAGATGCACGCTCGTCTGTCCGCCCAGGTTGCCGTACAGGTCTTCGGCCAGCACCGGCATGAACGGAGCGATCAGGCGCGCGAGCGTCGAGAGCACTTCGGTCAGCGTGCGGTACGCGTCGAGCTTGTCGTCCGTCAGGCCGCTGCCCCAGAACCGGTCGCGCGAACGGCGGATATACCAGTTGCTCAGGCCGTCGACGAATTCTTCGATGCCTTTGGCGGCGCTCAGGAAGTCGTTGTATTCAAGCGCTTCGTTCGCGGCCGCCACCAGGCTGTGCAGGCGCGACAGAATCCAGCGATCCAGACGTCCGGTCGGCACCTGGAAAGGATGCGCCGCCGGATCGAATCCGTCGATGTCCGCGTACAGCGTCAGGAACGCGTGCGTGTTGACGATCGTGTCGACGACTTTGGACTTGGCTTCGCCGACGACGCTTTTGGAAAAGCGCTTCGTGTTCCACGGCGCGCTGTCGGCCAGCATCACCCAGCGGAACGCGTCCATGCCGTATTCTTCGAGCACTTCCCACGGATCGACGACGTTGCCTTTGGACTTGGACATCTTCTGGCCGTTCTCGTCCAGGATATGTCCGGTCGCCATAACGGATTTGTACGGCGCTTCGCCCGTGATCATCGTCGAGACCGCGAGCAGGCTGTAGAACCAGCCGCGCGTCTGGTCGATACCTTCGACGATCATATCGGCCGGATACTGCGCTTTGAACGCTTCTTCGTTTTCGAACGGATAATGCTGCTGGGCAAACGGCATCGAACCGCTGTCGAACCAGACGTCGATCACTTCGGACGTCCGGGTCATGACCGCGCCTTCGGCGAACGGGGACTTCAGCTTGATCGCGTCCACGTAAGGCTTGTGCAGCTCGATGTCTTCCGGCACGAAATCGACGGCGCGCTCGCGCAGGTCGGCGATGCTCTTCGGCGCGTATTCCTTGCCTGTCTCTTCGCACACCCAGACGTTGAGCGGCGTGCCCCAGTAGCGGTTGCGGCTGATGTTCCAATCGATCAGGTCATCGAGGAATTTGCCGAAACGGCCGTCGCGTACATGTTCCGGATACCATTTGACGCCTTTGTTGTTTTCGACCAGTTTGTCTTTGACGGCCGTCGTGCGGATAAACCAGCTGTCTGTCGCGTAATACAGCAGCGGCGTGTGGCATCTCCAGCAAAACGGATAGCTGTGCTCGTATTTTTCTTTGCTGTAGAGACGTCCTTTTTCCGACAGCGCTTTGACGATCTCGATATCGGTCTCGCCGTCTTTGACGAAACGTCCGGCAAAATCGGTCACTTCGTCGACGAAGCGGCCCTGCGAATCGACCAGGTTGATAAAGCTGATCCCGTTCTCGCGGCAGACGCGGTAATCGTCTTCGCCGTGCGCCGGCGCCAGATGCACGACGCCCGTACCGCTCGCGTCCGTGACGAAGTCCGCGCCGAGGATCAGATGCCCTTTTTCCGGCGTGAAGTAATGGAACGGCGCGTCGTAGCTCAAGCCGACCAGTTCAGAGCCCGGCAGTTCGCCCAGCGTCTCGAACTCGCCTTTGAGCACGCTGCCCGTCAAGTTTTTCGCCAGGATCAGCACTTCGCCTTCCTGCTGTACTTTGACGTACGTCATCGCCGGATTGACGGCCAGCGCGATGTTCGAAGGCAGCGTCCACGGCGTCGTCGTCCAGGCCAGCACGTACTCGCCGCTCTCAAGCTTGAACTTGGCGGTCGCGCTCAGGTCTTTGACGTCTTCGTAGCCCTGCGCCACTTCGTGCGAGCTCAGCGTCGTCTGGCACGAAGGACAGTACGGGCTGACGCGGTGTCCGCGGTACAACAGCCCTTTGTCGTGGATCGTGCCGAGCAGGTTCCAGACGCTTTCGATATATTTGTTGTCCAGCGTGATGTACGGGTTGTCGAGATCCGTCCAGTAGCCGATCGCTTCGGTCAGCTCGCGCCACTGCTTCTCGTACGTAAACACGCTCTCTTTGCACTTTTTGATAAACTTCTCGACGCCGTACTCTTCGATATCGTGCTTGCCGGAGATGCCGAGCTGTTTCTCCACGCCCAGCTCGACCGGCAGGCCGTGCGTATCCCAGCCCGCTTTGCGAACGACGTGGAAGCCTTTCATCGTCTGGTAGCGGCCGACGAAGTCCTTGATGACGCGTCCCAGCACGTGTCCGATATGCGGCACTCCGTTTGCGGTCGGCGGTCCTTCGTAGAAGACGAAGTTCGGCTTGCCTTCGCGGTTCTCGATCGACTGCTTGAACGTATTCTCTTCATTCCAACGGTTCAATACCCGCAGGTCGCGCGCGCGCGCTTTTTCTCTGACATCGACTCTTTGCATGTCTGTCGGCTCCTTTTGTATGGGGAATAAATGCTCGTAAACAAAAATCAGCGATCCGAAAACAAAAAAAGCCCCGCCCCCGTAAAGGGACGAGACCTGCTCGCGTTACCACCCTTGTTTCGCCTGCCTGCACAGTCTGTCCGAAAAACGCCGGAGAACGCCGCTTTTCGGGCATCGCGCAGCAGAGCGACACCTTGTCTTCCGCGTCCAATAACGCGGGGCCGCTGTAACGGTCGGCATCCGGTACGGCCTACTCTCTCCTGCATGAATGTCGCAAAAGGATTCGGGCGTACTTCTCCGGGACGATCTTCGGTCAATGCTTCGTACGCCGGCTTGCAGCTCTTGAAGGCCCGGCTCTCTGGAGAACGAACGGCATCGCTTACTGTTCCCATCGTGGAATTTGGTTCATGTTATGGATCTCATCCGGACTTATCGTCCGAAACGCCGCAGCGGCGTTCTTTATTTATAGCGCTATCCGCGGCGGTTGTCAATAGCTGACACCGACCGCCGCAGCGGACCTAAGCGCGGTCCGCCTAGTACGATTCGCTCGCGCGGCGGCGTTCGGCCTGGGCCTGCTCCATCTCGCGATCGAGTTCGCGGCTCTGGCGATCCAGCGCGTCCCAGCCGTCCTGGGCGAGCAGTTCGAGCTGCGCTTCGATCAGCGTCCGGAAACGGGTGCGGTAGATGGACGCCTGCTTCTTGAGCTCTTCCATCTCCACGGCGACTTTGCGCGATTTGACCAAAGATTCGTTGATGATGCGATCGGCGTTTTTCTCCGCTTCCTTCACGATCAGCTGGGCTTCCTTCTTCGCGTTGCCGCGTACTTCGTCCGCCGCTTCCTGCGCCACGATGATCGTCTTGCTCAGCGTGTCTTCCAGGTTCATGAAATGGTTGAGACGCTCTTCCATCGACGTCATGCGGTGCAGAAGATCTTTATTTTCGCGAATGACGCTCTCGTAGTCTTTGATCACCTGATCCAAAAACTCGTTGACTTCATCTTCATCGTATCCGCGAAGACGCCGGCTGAATTCTTTGTTATGTATATCCAGCGGTGTTAATGCCATGATGTGCACCTCCAAGTGTATTGAGCACGCTGCCAACCCCTCGGCGAACGGCCGGCCGTATCCGGTTTGTGAATCGGGCCGCCCGACTGCGGCCCCTTTGCTTTATCGGAATTTCGACGTTCGCACGCGAATTCCTGCATGAAACGATACGCCTTCTCCACAAATTCTATACAAACTTGCCGATCCGGACCCGATACCGGCCTTTTTTGGTCAAATCGCCGACTTCCAGCACCCGAAAGCGCCCGAAGCCCTGCAGGGAGACGGTGTCTCCTTCGCGCAGCATTTTGGAAGGATCTTCTTCCACTTTCCAGTTCACCCGGCAGCGCCCCGCCTTGATCGGAGCGAGAATCTTCGCCCGGCTCATACGGTATACGTCGCTCGCGATCCCGTCAAGCCGCGGCGAAGCGACCGTCAGTTCCAGTTCCGCAAGCTCCGATTCCGCGGCAAGCAGCGAAGCAATCGGCAGCACTTCAGTGAACACGTTCACCCGGTGCACCTGACGCAGCTCCAGATTAAGAAAATCCGCGATCTCGGCGGCTACCACGATATGGCAGCCGTCTTCGCGCGGATGGATATCGCCGACTTTGGAACGCTTCATGCCGAGTCCCAATACCGAACCCATATAATCGCCGTGCCCGAGCTCCATGAACTTGGTGTCCGACGGAGTGATCGACAGCACGGCAAGCTTCGTGTCTTCTTCCTGCAGGTCCCGGTAATCCGGAGCGATCACGGCGCGCCGGCGTTCGGCAGCCTCGCTGCCCCCGTCCAGGCGAAAGTCGACGTCCGGTTCGCGGTTCGCCAGCATCGTCAAAATCTGCAGCTGGCGCGGATCGAGAAAATCGGTCAGCTTCGTCTCGTGATAGCGGGCCGCGCCTTCAAGCCATTCGGAAGCGCGGTCGACGAATTCGCGTTCGTCGGGATGGATATGTTCGTACATGTTTTTACTCATGTCAGGCCCTCTTTAACCGATCGCTCTGGCAAGCAGTTCGATCAGGTACAGCACGCCGCGCTGCACGAATTGAAGAACGAAGAATGCCACGATCGGGGAAATGTCGAGCATGCCGCCGATCGGCGGGATGAAGCGGCGGAAGATGGCCAGGTAAGGTTCGGCAATTTTGCCCAGGATGACGCCGACCTGGCTCTCGCGCACGTTCGGTACCCAAGACATCAGGATATAGATGATCAGAATCCAGGAATAGATCTGGAAAGCCCAAGGAACAATGACGTTATGGAGCAGAGCAAGAAATTCCATTAAACGATATTCACCTCATTTGATTATTGAATTCGTGATCTTCGCGGATCAGGTCCGCGATGGTGCCTTCCACTTCCACCGTATCCGGCGTGCAGAGGAAAATGTCTCCTCCGACTTTGGAAATGTTGCCGTTGATCGCGTACACGGTGCCACCGAGAAAATCGATGATCCGCTTGGCGTGGTCGCGGCGAACCTGCTGCAAATTGACGACGACCGAACGGTGCGCGCGCAGATGGTCGGCGATCTGTTGGGCGTCGTCGTACGTACGCGGTTCCACCAGAATCACTTTGACGCTTTTCTGCGCATGAATGCTGACCACATTGTTCGCTTTCGCGTTTTTGCGTGTCTCGTAATTGGAAGCCGCGTCGTAAGGCTGATCGTCCGGATCGGCTACTTTCTCGCGCTCTACGATCTCTTCTTCTTCCTGCAGGCCGAGAAAATTCATAAAACGGTTCATGACACCCATCTTCAATCCTCCTCTTTTCCTACCAGAATGGAGCCCAGGCGAAGCCAGGTCGCTCCTTCTTCGATCGCCACTTCAAAATCGCCCGACATGCCCATCGACAGATGCTCGATCGGCGCGGACCACGCTTCGCGGGCATTGAGTTCGTCCCGCAGTTCGCGCAGTCCCCGGAACGTCGGGCGGGCGCCTTCGGCGTCCCGGTCCAGCGGCGCCATCGTCATCAGGCCCACCACGTTCAGATGGGGATAGTCCCGCAGCTGCCGCACGAAATCGTATACTTCTTCGGGCGGCATGCCGGATTTGGAATCTTCGCCCGATACGTTGACCTGAACGAAGACGTTCACCTCTATATCGGACGCGGCGGCCTGACGTTCCAGTTCTTTGGCCAACGAGAGACGATCCAGCGAATGAATATACGCGAATCTCCCGATCACGTCTTTTACTTTATTGCTCTGCAGCTGGCCGATAAAATGCCACGTGCCCCGGCTGCCGAGCGCTTCCCATTTCGGTTTGGCGTTTTGCCAACGGTTTTCGCCGATATGGCGAATGCCGCTGTCGAACACCTGCGCCGTTTTTTCCGTCGAGACGTACTTCGTTACCGCTACAATGTTCACTTCTTCCGGCGATCGGCCCGCGCGCGCGCAGGCTTCGGCCACCTTCTCGTTCACATGCGCGATCCGCTGCTGTAAAGTCACCGGAGCGTGCCTCCTTCTCGTAATCCGATCCAGCTCGCCATTCGGCCGGTCTGTCCTTTTTCCTGTCGATGCGAAAAGAACAAATCGGTCCGGCTGCCCGTGCACCACTGCGTGCGCAGCACGTTTTCCGGACGTAATCCTGCTCTTATCATAAGGTGTCGATTCAATTCTTTCAAGTTAAGCAGCGCTTTGCCTCCGCCCAAATCTTCGGAAAAGTCAGACAGCGAACGAGAACCATTACCCGACTCCTTTTCCAGCAAAACGCCGACCTGCCCAAGCACCGCTTCGTCCACCTCGTAGCGGCGTTCCCCGATGCAGGGACCGATCGCCGCCAGAACGTCGTCGGGCCGGCTGCCGTACTGCTCGCCCATGCGCTCGACCAGCCGCCGGCCGATCCCGGCGACCGTGCCTTTCCAGCCCGCATGCGCAAGGCCGACTACCTGCCGTACCGGATCGAACACGTACAGCGGCGTACAGTCGGCGTAGAACGAAGTCAGCAGAATGCCCGGCACGTTCGTCAGCAGGCCATCCGTATCGGGAAACGCGCTGTCGCGGTCCGACCGGCCCCGGCCGCGGTCTTTTTCCGTCACAATAGCGATCTCGGCCAGATGCACCTGTTCGCCGCTCGTCCAGTCTTCGAACCGGAAACCGGCCGCTTCCGCGACCCGCGACCGATTCTCCGCTACGTGAGCCGGATCGTCGCCGACGTGCAGCGCGCAGTTGAGGCTGGCGCGGAAGCCCTCGCTGACGCCGCCTCCGCGACCCGTGAAGCCCGCGCTCAAGCCGTCGAACCGCTGCCACGGAGCGATATCGAATACTTCCGCCCCGTTGTCCGCCGTCCGGCGAACGAAAGGTTCCGTCATGCTCGTCATCTAATCGATTCCTCCTTGCCGAATACGCACAGCGTATAGCCCCGTATCCGTATGTTGAAAAAAAGATCCGCTTCCGTATAGCGAAAGCGGATCTTTCGTAAGTCGCAATCTTTCTTAATCGTTGTTCTGGCGCGAGCGGTTCCGCAGGAACGTCGGAATATCCAGCTGGTCGCCTCCGGCCTGAGGCTCGAAAGCGGGACGCTGCGGCTGCTGCGGCTGAGGACGGTCGGGTTGACCGCCTTCGGGCTGCTGGGCCGCCGGACGACGGATCAGAGGCTTCATCGGCGCAGGCTTGTGTTCGAAGCCGGTCGCAATAACGGTCACTTTGATCTCTTCTTTCATCGTCTCGTCGATGATGGCACCGAAGATCATGTTCACTTCCGGATCGGAAGCTTCGATGACGATTTCGGCCGCTTCGTTGACTTCGTACAGCGAGAGGTTCGAACCGCCCGTGATGTTCATGATGACGCCGCGGGCGCCTTCGATCGACGTCTCGAGCAGCGGGCTCATGATCGCTTTGCGCGCGGCGTCCGCCGCACGGTTCTCGCCGGCCGCTTCGCCAATGCCCATCAGCGCGGAACCGCGCTCGGTCATGATCGTCTTGACGTCCGCAAAGTCGAGGTTGATCAGACCCGGAACGGCGATCAGGTCGGAAATGCCCTGAACAGCCTGACGCAGGACGTTGTCCGCTTCGCGGAACGCTTCCAGCATCGGGGTCTTCTTGTCGACGATCTCAAGCAGGCGATCGTTCGGAATGACGATCAGCGTATCGACTTTTTCTTTGAGCGCTTCAATGCCGAGCTCGGCCTGCGCAGCGCGCTTGCGGCCTTCGAACGTGAACGGGCGCGTGACGACCCCCACCGTCAAAGCGCCGCATTCGCGCGCGATCTCCGCGATAACCGGAGCTGCGCCCGTGCCCGTGCCGCCGCCCATGCCGGCGGTAACGAACACCATATCCGCTCCTTTGAGCGTATTGCTGATCAGTTCGCGGGATTCTTCCGCCGCCTTCTTGCCGACGTCCGGATTGGCACCCGCGCCAAGACCTCTTGTCAGCTTGTCGCCGATCTGCAGCTTGTGTTCCGACTTAGCCAGGTGAAGTGCCTGGGCATCCGTGTTGACCGTAATAAACTCCACGCCTTGAACGCCGTTCTCGATCATCCGGTTGACGGCATTGCTGCCTCCGCCGCCTACGCCGATGACTTTAATACGCGCCAGGCTTTCCATTTCGAAATCGAATTCCAACATATTCCTCCATCTCCCCCTCGTTTTCCTTGGATGGGCTCGTTTTTGTGTGACTTAAATAAATTCGCTAAACATATTTTTGAGCTTTTCTAGGAAACCGGTTTTCTGGGTCGTCTCCGGTGCGGGATTGGATTTAGGTCGATTGACGGGTTTCTTGCCCGGCGCTGCGTTTCCTCTGCCGCGATTTTTCCGAATGACGCTGTACAAAATGCCGATCCCGCTCGTAAAGGCCGGGTCCCGCACGCCGATGTAATCCGGCACGGCAAGACGGACGGACGCCGACAGTTCGCTTTGGGCAACTTGCAGAACCCCCGGCATCGCGACCGTTCCGCCGCTCAGCACGTAGCCGCCCGGAATGTCCGGATAACCCATGCGCTGAATCTCCTGATGAATAAGCTGGAAAATCTCCTGCACCCGCGGCTCGATGATCGCAGCCAGGTCTTCCTGCGTATATTCCTTCTCGATCGTGCTGCCGATCCGGTTGACCTTGAATACGACGTCAGCCGCCGCATCCGCCATCATGGCGCATCCGTACTTCAGCTTGACTTTCTCGGCCTGATCGGTCACCGTACGCAGTCCGTAAGCGATATCGTTCGTGACGTATTCGCCTCCGACCGGAATCGTCGAGACGGCCGCAAGATGGCCGCTTTCGAAGACGGAAATGGTCGCCTGGCCGGCTCCGATGTCGATCAGCGCCGTACGCATCGTCTTCTCGTCCTTGGTAAGCGCCAGCTGGCCGGCCCCGAGGGAAATCAGCACCAGTTCTTTCACCTTGAGGTCGGCTTTCTCCACGCAGCGCAAAAGGTTATGTATAGCCGTTTTTGCGCCGGTGACAATCGTAGCTTCCACCTCCAAGCGGGATCCGATCATGCCCCGCGGATCCTGAATTCCCTCCAAGCCGTCAACCACGAATTGCTTGGCAACGACATCGATGATTTCACGTTCCGGCGGAAGAGCGACGACTTCGGCCGCCTTGGTTACGCGCTCGATATCGTCCTCCCCGATTTCTCGGTCTTCGTTCGACACGGTCACGACGCCGCGGCTGGACTGCAGCCCGATATGGCTGCCCGATATTCCGACGTAAACTTCCGTTATTTGAATGCCGACCATTCGCTCGGCATGCTCCACGGCGCCGCGAATCGATTGGACGGTCTGATCGACGTCAACAATGGCGCCTTTTCGGATTCCTTCCGAATCGGCAGATCCAACTCCAATAATATTAAAGGTTCCGTTGTTGATTTCCCCAATAATAGCACGAACTTTGGATGTACCGATGTCCAAACTAACAATGATGTCATTGCTGCTCAAGCCCTTGGCACCTCCCGTTTGCAAAATTGTTCATCTGGTTCGTCTAAAGCCG
The DNA here is from genome assembly GCF_008634075.2 of Saccharibacillus sp. WB 17. NCBI lineage: Bacteria > Bacillati > Bacillota > Bacilli > Caryophanales > Paenibacillaceae > Saccharibacillus > Saccharibacillus sp. WB 17. The sequence goes on from NZ_VPFK02000024.1 coordinate 267,145, forward strand.
GATGTTTGGCGTATCTTCATACCTAATTCAACACGGCTTAAACTTTCCCTCTTTCGTTTTAAAGATTTTTATGCGGATTGTGTATCTTTTTGCGAGAATACAGCAAACATTATAGCATCTTTTGGCAGCGGGGAGTAGCGGGCTTTAGGGCGAGATCACGCCGTTCTCTCCGTCTTCCGTACTCACGAAAGGAACCAAATCGTTGGCTTCGAGCATTTTGATCATGCCCGGCGCCTGCGTTTCGGTAATTCCGCCCAAAATTTCGAGCTTTTCCTTCAGCAGCGCAACGGTCGTCTCCACCTCGAACCGCGAGCGCGTATAGATCCGAATCTTGTCCGGATAAGCGTCCGACGGCCAGGGCATGATCTCGGACAGGTCGGCCAGCAGGCTGTCGGGCACCGAATCGAGCACGCGGCACAGCTTCGCCTTCTCTTCTTCCCGGCCGGCCCACTCCGTCAGCATCGGCTTCTCGGCCGGCAGCCCCTGATCGCGCAGCTTGATCTCCGCGCCGCTGCCGAGCAGCGCCTGAATGCTGCCGTCTTCCAGCAGTTCGTACGCGACCGGATCGTACTCGTCGACGATCAGCCGCACCGTCCCCGGGAACTTTTTGTCCACCGTGACTTTTTCGACCGCGTTCAGATTCGATACGATCCGCTGCTCGACGCTCTCCACGCTCGATCCGAAAAATTGGCCGCCGATCCGCAGCCCCGCCGCTTCGATCACCGCCGAACGGTCGACGTACACGTTGCCTTCGACCTCGATCTGCTGAATGCGGCTCAACGAAGAACGGAAAAAGATCAGGCTTAACCCGGCTGCCAGCAGCAAGGCAAGAATCAGCCCCAACTTCCAGCGTTTCCCGCGGCGCGGCTTCCGGGTGTCCGGCTCTCGATTTTCGATCGGTTTGACTACTTTAAGCATGCATATTCTCCATCCGGCCGCCCGGCGTCCGCTTCTTCAAAAACGGGAATAGGAACAGAGCGGTTAATTGCGCGGTACGCGGCATCCGCGCCGCCGAAAAAACGACGGGCTTTTGTGTTACGTTCATTATACACGTGCGAAGCACGATGGCAAAGATGACACCGTCACAAGACGCCGCGGCGAATCGCCTGGGCCCTCACGGCAAGCTTGCGAAGCTCGGTCGCGATCACGACCGCGGAGTCCGGCTTGCCGAGTTCCGCCGACCGTTCCGCCATGCGGGTGCGCAAATATTCGTCGCGCATGACCGCTTCGACAGCGGCGAACAGACTTTCCCCGCCGAGTTCGCGCTCCAAAATGACGATGGCGGCGCCGTCTTCTTCCAGCGCGCGGGCGTTCACTTCCTGGTGATTGTTCGTGACGTTCGGCGACGGAATCAATACCGCCGGGATGCCGAGCGAAGTCACTTCCGCCAGAAACGAAGCGCCCGCGCGGCTGACGACGAGCGTCGAAGCCGCCAGCACCTCGGGCATGCGCTCCACGTAAGGCAGCACATGCAGATTGGAAGGCGTCACCCACGGCGCCTCTTCCAGCGTTCTTTTCGCTTCTTCGTAGTACCGTTTGCCTGTCACGTACACGAAATGCACGTCCGGCATACGCACGATGTCTGGCACCATCTGCAGCATCGCTTCGTTGATCGCTTTGGCGCCGATACTGCCTCCGACCACGAGCACGACCGGCGTGCCCTGCGGCAGACCGAGCAGGCGGAATCCTTCCGCCGCATCGGCGCTGTGCACGGTCGTGGCACGCGGATTGCCGCTGTACATGACACGTCTGGCTTTGGGGAACTGATCCTGCGTCCCGTCGAAACTGACCGCCACCGTGTTCACGTAACGGCTCAGGAAGCGGTTCGTCAATCCGGGAATCGCGTTCTGCTCGTGAATCAGCGTCGGAATGCGCAGCTTGTGGGCCGCGTAGACGACCGGGCCGCACACGTAGCCGCCGGTCCCGATCACGACGTCGGGCTTGAACTTCTCCAGCAGTTCCGAAGAAGCCTGTACGCCGCGCAGAAAGCGCAGCACGGTCTTGATGTTGTCGGCCGAAAGGTTGCGGCGGAACCCGGTGATGTCCAGCGTCTCGAAACGCATGCCCGTGGCGGGCACGATCGTGTTCTCCAGTCCCCTTTTTCCTCCGACGTACAAAAATTCGGTATCCGGCTTGTCCGCCTTCAACTGCTCGGCAATAGCGAGGGCGGGATAAATATGTCCGCCGGTTCCGCCTCCGGTCAATACGACACGCATACGATGTCCTCCCGTCTATTCAGATATCGAACGGACCGCTTCCTTGAACAGCCGTCCCCGTTCTTCGAACGAAGCGAACATGTCCCAGCTGGCGCAGGCCGGCGACAGCAGCACCGTATCGCCGGCTTCGGCGAGGCGCTGCGCTTCGGCGACCGCGGCCCGCAGCGTGTCCGCCGCGTCGCCCAGCGGTTCGACGACCGAGACCTCGCCCACGCCCGCGCGGCGCGCGACGCCGGCGATCGTGCTGCGCGTCTCGCCGAAGGTGACGAGCGCTTTGACTTTGGACTGCAATCCCGGCAGCAGCTCTTCGTAATCGGAACCGCGATCGAGTCCGCCCGCGATCAGGACGACCGGCGCTTCGAACGCCGACAGCGCCGTCAGCGTCGCCTGGGAGTTGGTCGCTTTCGAGTTGTTGTAATACGACAGGCCGCCGAAAGTACCGAGCGCTTCCAGGCGGTGTTCCACGCCTCCGAACGCGGCAAGCGGCGCCCGGAGCGCGGCGGGTTCGACCCCGGCCGCGATCGCCGCGGCGCAGGCCGCCATCGCGTTCGCCACGTTGTACGTGCCCGCAAGGCGGATCTCTTCGGTGCGGATCAATTCGTGCACCGTTCCCGACGCGTCGCGGTAGACGATTCGGCGGTCGGCGTTATCGTCGCTGCCGTCCGCCGGATAGGCGGGCGAAGCGTACACGCCTTCGAGCGTCAGTTCCTCGGTCATCGAAAAAGGGAATACCCGCCCTTTGAGATACGGAACCAGATCCCGGCAGAACGGATCGTCCCAGTTGACGATGCTGACGTCTTCCGGCGTCTGGTTGACGAAAATTTTCGCTTTGGACGACGAGTAGTCTTCCATGGAACCGTGATAATCCAGATGCGTCTCCGCCACGTTCAGCAGGCAGGCGATACGCGGCGCGAACTTGAGCGTGCCTTTGAGCTGGAAACTGCTCAATTCGACGACGAGCCAGTCGTCCGGCTGCGCATCGAGCGCGGCGTCGCACAGCGGCGTGCCGATATTGCCGGCGACGATCGGGTTCAGGCCGGCGGACTTCAGAATCTCGCCGATCCACGTCGTCGTCGTCGTCTTGCCGTTCGAACCGGTAATCCCGATCATCGGAGCGGCCGAGAGATAATAAGCCACTTCCACCTCGGTGACGACCTCGATCCCGAGCGCAAGCGCGGCGGCAATCGGAGGCGACGAGTACGGAATGCCCGGGTTCTTAATTACCAGCGCGACTTCCGAATGAATCAGGTCGTCGGGATGGCCGCCGCACACCACTTTGATTCCCAGTTCTTCCAACGCGGAAGCTTCGGGGCTTTCTTCGCGCGTTTTCCGGTCATTTACCGTCACGTTCGCGCCGAAAGCGTGCATCGTTTTGGCCGCCGATACGCCGCTGCGCGCAAGGCCCAGCACGACGACTTCGCGGTTTGCATATTGTTTTGGATGTTCCATTTGTCTACAGCCCCTTGCCGAGATACAGCCCGAGCGCGGCCAGAAGCAGAGCGACGCCGAAGAATACGGCAACGATCCGCCATTCCGACCAGCCGGACAGCTCGTAATGATGATGAATCGGACTCATTTTAAAAATCCGCTTGCCCCGCGTCTTGAACGAGATCACCTGGATCACGACGGACAACAGTTCGATCACGAACACGCCGCCGATCAGCAGGAACAAAAATTCCTGTTTGGTCAGAATCGCCACGGCGCCAAGCGCTCCGCCGATCCCGAGCGAGCCGGTATCTCCCATGAACACTTTCGCGGGATGCGCGTTGTAGACGAGAAAGCCCAGGACGGCTCCCGCCATCGCCGACGCGCCGAGCGCGGCCGGAAACTGGGTCGCCTGCATGGCGATCAGCGCATACGCGCCGAGCGCAGGCGCACTGACCGCGGAGAGCAGTCCGTCCACGCCGTCGGTAAAGTTGACCGCGTTGGAGATCGCCAGCAGCATCAGCACGATGAACGGATAATAGAACCAGCCGCCCCAGTCGAGCGAGATCGAAGTGCCGGGAACGGACAGCGCCGTGCTGTGGCCCGAATCGATCAGCAGCCAGCAGACGATCGCGGAGAAGACCAGCTGCCCGGCGAGCTTTTGCAGCGAAGTGAGGCCCATGGAACGCTTGCGGACAATTTTGATCCAATCATCCAGCAATCCGACCAGGCCGAACCCGAGCGTCGCGGTCAGCAGCACGTAAAACTCCGTATTGATGACAGAAAACTTGGCAAAAGACAGCGTGAACGCCAACAGGATCACGATCCCGCCCATCGTAGGCGTTCCCGCCTTTTTCAGATGGGCCTGCGGACCTTCCCCCCGTACCTGCTGCCCGAATTTCAGACGCTGCAGCAGAGGGATGCACAGGGGACCGGCCAGCACGGCCAACAGAAACGAGACGGCGGCGGTCAGGAAAAGCAGCTGCAGGTCCATAGGCCGCTCAGACTCCGTTTTCCCCGGTCAAAGGCTCGCTCTGGAGCGCCTGTACCGCTTCTTCCAGCCGCATGCCGCGCGAAGCTTTGAACAGTACCGCGTCTTCGGACTTCAGATGCGAGCGCAGATGCGCAATCATCGCCGCCTTGTCGGTAAACGCGTGCACGCGGTCCGGCGCCATGTTCTCGCGCGCGCCTTCGGCGGCGTCCGCGGACAGCGGGCCGTACGCGTATACCGCGTCGATCCCCGCATCCGCGGCATACCGGCCGACTTCGCGGTGGTACCGGCGTTCGTCTGCGCCGAGCTCGAGCATGTCGCCGAGCACGAGCACGCGGGAAGCGAAGCCCTGCAGCCCGGCCAGCACGTCGATCGCCGCGCGGGCGGACGTGGGACTTGCGTTGTAGGCATCGTTGAACAGGGCAAGTCCCGACACGCCGGTCAAACGCTCGATGCGCATGCCGGTCAGGCGCAGATTCGCCAAGCCGGTCTTCATGCGATAGGCGTCGATGCCGAATTCCCGGGCCGCCGCCATCGCCGCGAGCGCATTGCCCACGTTATGGCTGCCGAGTACCGGAATCGCAAAGCGGGCTTCGCCTTCGCTTCGCGCCGAGAACGCCATGCCGCCGTCTTCCGGCTTCATGCCGATCGGATAATCGTCGCTGGCAGCGTCCGCGCCGAACGTGAAGATCCGCAGATCCTGCGGCAGATCGGCCTTGATCTCTTCCAGCACCTGCGGGATCAGCGGCTCGTCGCCGCTGCAGATCAGCAGCCCGCCGGGCTTCGTGCCCGCCGCGATCTCAAGCTTGGCGCGCGCGATATTGTGCCGGCTGCCCAGATTCAGCAGGTGGGATTCGCCAATATTGGTCACAATCGCCACGTCCGGCGGCGCGATGCGCGCAAGCAGCGCGATCTCGCCGAGATCGCTCATGCCCATCTCCAGCACGACGACTTCGGTCTGCTCCGGCATGGACAGCAGCGTCAGCGGAAGGCCCAGATGATTGTTGAAGTTGCCCTGCGTCTTATGGACGCGCAGCTTGGTGTCCAGCAGCGCGTACACCATGTCTTTGGTCGTCGTCTTGCCGTTGCTGCCGGTAATGCCGACGACTTTGGCGCCGCTCTCTTGCAGATAGGCCGAAGCGAGCCGCTGCAGCGCCTCCAGTACATCGTCCACTTCGATCAGCGCGCCTTCGGGCGCGCCGGCCCGGCCGCGCTGCCACAAAGAAGCCGCGCCGGCTTCCAGCGCCCCGGCCACGAACTCGTGCCCGTCCACGTTCGAGCCGCCGAGCGGTACGAACAGCGAGCGTTCGCCCAGCTTGCGGGAATCGATAACGACGCCCGCGATCGGCTTGTCGGCGTCGGCTGCCCGGAGAAGACGGCCGCCGCACATATCGGCTATCCGGCCGAGTGTCCGTTCGATCACTTCGCGACTCCCCTTACCGCTTCCGCCGCGACGATCCGGTCGTCGAAGTCCAGCACTTGTTTGCCGACCAATTGGTAGGTCTCATGCCCTTTGCCCGCGATCAGCACGACGTCGCCCGGCTGCGCTTCCGCCACGGCGAGGCGGATCGCTTCGGCGCGGTCCACGACGAGCGTGTACCGGCTTCGATCGACGCCGTCTTCGATGAGGCCCGCTTCGATGTCGCGCAGGATGGCGTCGGGATCTTCCGTACGCGGATTGTCCGACGTGACGAACGCCATATCGCTGTATTTGACCGCGATGCGGCCCATGATCGGACGTTTGGTCCGGTCGCGGTCGCCGCCGCAGCCGAAGACGCACAGCACCCGCTTCTCGGCAAACTCGACGACGGTGCGCAGCACGTTCTCCAGTCCGTCCGGCGTATGCGCGTAATCGACGATGATCGCGAACGGCTGCCCCGCATCGACCGCTTCGACGCGGCCATCGACGCCGGCGACAGCTTCGAGGCTGGCTTTGATCTCCTCCAGCGCCACGCCTTCGATCAGGGCCGCCGAAATAGCGGCCAACGCGTTATAGACGTTGAACTTGCCGACCATGCGCAGCTGGACGTCGGCCGAGCCTTTGAACGTGTCAACGTGGAAAAACGTGCCCTGGGCCGTAATCTTGATCGCCGAAGCGCGAACGTCGCAGTCGTTCTCGACGCCGTACGTCACGACTTCGGCCGCTGTCGCTTTGGCGAATTCCGCCGAAGCAGCGTCGTCCGCGTTCAGCACGGCGTATTTGCGCTGCGACGGGTCCGCCGGAAGCGCGTTGCCCAACCGGGAAAAGAACAGCCCTTTGGCCGCGCGGTACTCTTCCATCGAGTGATGGTAATCGAGATGATCCTGCGTCAGGTTCGTGAAGACCGCCGTGCGGTAATCGGTCCCTTTGACGCGTCCCTGCTCCAGTGCGTGCGAAGACACTTCCATGATGCAGCATTCCACGCCCCGCCCGGACATGTCCGCGAGCGAGCGCTGCAGGCCAAGCGATTCCGGCGTCGTGCCCGACATCGGGAACGTCTCGCCGTCGTAGCGCATCTCGATCGTGCCGATCAGTCCCGTCTTGACGCCGTGATCCTGCATGATCCGCTCGATCAGGTAGGTCGTCGTCGTCTTGCCGTTCGTTCCGGTGACGCCGATCATGCGCATACCGCGGCTCGGCTCGCCGAAAAACGCGTTGGCCAAGACGGCCATCGCCATCCGGCTGTCGCGAACGAGCAGCTGCGGCAGCTGCGTGTCCAGCTCGCGCTCGACGACGAGCGCGACCGCACCTTGCGCTTCCGCCTGTTTGGCGTAATCGTGTCCGTCTACCGTGAAGCCCGGCAGGCAGATAAACAAGTCGCCGGAAGAGACTTTGCGGGAATCGATCTCGATCCCCGTACATTCGGTTTCTCCGCTGCCGATCAGACGCGCGGTAATCAATTGTGTAGCCAACTGCTGCAATCGCATCATTCATTCTCCCCTTATTCCTCGTAATCGTATTGCTCCGTCTTCCTATCCTGCCCGGGCCGCAAAATGCCCGAGCCCGCCAATGGCAGGCCCGGGCTTTGCTCGCGCATCAGTTCAGAGGAGCCGCGTCGCTTTCCGGAGCGGGATCGGCCGGCGCCACGATGCCGCCGTCGATCAGCGGTTCGTTCGTCTCGATCTCCCCGTCCTCTGCGGCCGGCTCTTCCGCTATCGCTTCGCCTCCCACCGTCACGTCCTCGGTCTCCGGATCGTCGATGCCGGTCACGGTCGTTTTGGCCGATTTGAGCGTCAGCACGACCACCCGGCTGCCGTCCGCATGCTTCGACAGCTTTTGCGAAGCGACGTAGCCCGATCCTTTGGTACTGATCGAGACGTCCAGCAGCGCCAGGATGTCCACCGCGTCGCGCAGCGACAATCCGGTCAGATCCGGCACGTTCATCTGTTCCTTGTTCTCGGACAGCAGATAGATCTTCTGTCCGGCATACATGGCGCTGCCCGCGGCCGGATACTGCTCCAGCACGGTCTTGCCCGCACCGACCTGTTCATAGGCCAGCCCTTCGTCCAGAAGTTTGTCCTTCGCGTCCTGCAAATTCATTTTGACCAGGTTCGGCGCCGTGACTTTGAGCAGCGTATCGCCGGTCTCGGCGTTCTCGGATTCGCTCTGGATTTCGGTATCGGAAAATTTCTTCGGCACGCCCATATATTCCAGCGTTTGCGCCAAAATTTCTTTGGCGACCGGAGCGGCGATCCGTCCGCCGCTCGCGTTCGGGTCATTCGGTTCGTCCAACATGACGAAAATGGCGACTTTCGGATCGTCGGCCGGCGCGTAGCCGATAAACGAGACGGCGGAACGCGTCTTGTCATAAGCGTTGCCGTCGGCATTGACGGTGCCCGTCTTCTCGGCCGTACCGGTCTTGCCCGCTACCCGGTAGCCCGGAATGTAGGCGTTGCGGCCGGTGCCGATTTTCTGGTCGGACACGACCTGCTCCAGGTAGCCGCTGACCACTTTCGCCGTTTCGGGCGTAATGACGTCGCGCACTTTGGCCACGTCGTTCAATTTCTCGACTTCGCCCGTCATCGGATTGCTTTCTGACTTGACGATATGCGGCTTCAACAGCCGACCGCCGTTGGCGACAGCCGAGATCGCGGCAATCTGCTGGATCGGCGTCACGTTGACGTTGTGGCCGAACGTAATCGCCGCCTGGTCGATCAGCGGACTATTCTCGGTTACGTTCATCGTACCGGTCAGCTCGCCCGGCAGTTGAATGTCGGTCTTCTCGCCGAACCCGAAGTTTTTGATATATTCGGCCAGCTTCTTCGTACCGACCATCTCCATGCCCAACTTCACGAACGCGACGTTACTGGAATGCTTGACGCCGTCCAGGTACGAGATGGTGCCCCAATTCCGGCTTACGTCATGCACCGTGCTGCGGCCGACCTGGATCGTTCCCGATTGATACAGATCGTTCGGGTTGAACTTGCCTTCTTGCACCGCCGCCGACAACGTGACGATCTTGAACGTGGAACCCGGCTCGTACATGCCCGATACGGCCAACGCGCGGTACGGATCGTTTTCGGGATCGGCGTAGTCCGCATAGCTGTTCGGATCGAACGTCGGCATGTTGACCATGGCCAGAATATCCATCGTGTTCGGATCGGCCATAACGATCGACATACTTTTCGGTTTGTACTGCTCGTACGCTTTTTTGGCAGCCTGTTCGGCATAATACTGGATCGTGCTGTCGATCGTCAGCTGAATCGAAGTGCCGTCTTTGGGTGCGGTCACTTCGCTTTTCGCGTCCGGCAGTTCGACGCCTTTGGCGTCTCTCTGGTAAGCGATTTTGCCGTCGATGCCCTGCAGTTTTTCTCCGTAAAAAGACTCGATGCCGTATTTCGGGTTGCCGTCGTTATCGACGAAGCCGAGCACGTTCGCCGCCAGCATATGCTGGGGATAGAAGCGCTTGATCTGGTCGTCGAACACGATGCCGATATCGGCTTTGTCCGACAGATCTTTTTGCTTGCGCACCGAGGCGATCTCGGTTTCGATTTCCGCTTTGAGGTCGCCGTCGATTTTCCAGCCCTGCGGCCGCACTTCGACCCAGACGCTGTAATCGCCTTTTTTGTACGTGCCGGTCTCGCTGTCTTTGTCGTACGTTCGCGAGACCATATCGCGCAGTTTCGTCTCGTCGACGCCCAGCTTGTCATGCAGAATGCGGACGACTTCGTCCGCCGTCCCGCGCTGGTTGATGATATTCGGTTCCACCACGACGGAATAAGCGGGCGAATCGACCGCCAGTTCCTTGCCGTTGCGGTCCGTGATCGCGCCGCGCTCCGCGCGCAGCACTTTGGAAGCCGACCACTGGTCGACCGCCGTCCTATGCCAGAAATCGCCCTGAATCACCTGGAGGAAAAACACTCTTCCGACCAGAACGAGAAAAAAGAGGGTGATTGCCCCTCCGATTAAAAGCGTACGCATTTTCACTCTTTTTGTCAGCATGGCGATGGAACCTCCTGCTCGTTTCGTTCCACGCTTCCGCGCGGGGCCCTAACGCCGGGGCGCTTCGGTGTTCAAAAAACGGCTACTTGCTGCCTTCCGCAGCCGGCTGCGTTTCTTCGCCGCTTTTGCGCTCGACGAAGATCGGCTCGTGTTCCGTAGCCTGCACAAGGCCCATGGACAGCGCCGTCGGTACGATCGCCTGGCGAAGTTCCTGCTTGTCCCGTTCCGCCTGGGCGATATCTTTGTTGATCTGGTTCGTCTCGCTCTGAATCGTAGCGATCTGGTGATTCAGATCGTAGATATGTACGTATCGCCAAGCCACGATGCTGCACAGGGCGACCGCGACCAGCACGCTGGCCAGATACAGCATTTTTTCCCGCATCGGGAGCTCGGCCCGGCGCGTGACGACTGTCGTCTTTTGACGATACTGCTGCGAGCTCTGCCGCTGCTCCTGTTCCCGGACCGCCAGATTTCCGCGTGTCTGTACCATTGATCAATCTCCTCGTCGTGGAATTATTTCGTCTTCTCCGCTACCCGAAGTTTGGCCGAACGCGCTCTCGGATTTTGTTCGATCTCTTCATCCGTCGGCAAAACCGGTTTGCGGTTAATCAATTTGATGCTGTTCGGCCCTTCGTACACTTCGACGGGGAATCCCGGCGGAGCCACGTTTTTACCCGTATAACCGAGTAAAATCTGTTTACAGATTCGGTCTTCGAGCGAATGGAACGTGATCACGCTGATCCGTCCGCCCTTGGCCGTGCAGCGTACCGCCGCGTGCAGCGCGTCTTCGAACGCGGACAGCTCGTCGTTGACGGCGATCCGCAGCGCCTGGAAGCTGCGCTTGGCCGGATGGCCGCCCGTTCTGCGGGCCGCGGCCGGAATGCCTTCCTTGATAATCTCCGCCAGTTCCGTCGTCGTCTCGATCGGCTGCTTGGATCGATGCTGCCCGATCTTGCCGGCGATGCGGCGGGAGAACTTCTCTTCGCCGTACCGGTACAAAATACGCGTGATTTCTTCTTCCGGCCATTCGTTGATAATCGTTCGCGCCGTCAGTTCGGCCGACTGGTCCATCCGCATGTCCAGCGGGGCTTCGTGATTGTAGCTGAACCCGCGGGAACCTTCGTCGAACTGCGGCGAAGACACGCCGAGATCGAACAGGAAGCCGTCGACCTGCGGCGCACCGTCTTCGCCCAGCGGAACGCCCGCTTCGATCAGCGCCTGTTCCAACTCGCGGAAATTGGTCTTGACGAGCGTGATCCGCTCGCCGTAGTCGGCCAATTTCTCGCGCGCGTTGTCAAGCGCCCAATCGTCCTGATCGAGCGCGATCAAGCGTCCGCCTTCGCCGAGCGCGGACGCGATCAAAGCGCTGTGCCCGGCTCCGCCGAGCGTGCAATCCACGTAAATGCCGTCCGGCTTAATATTCAGCCCTTCGACGGCTTCTTCCCTAAGCACCGTAATGTGATGAAACAATTTCGTATCCCCCAGACGTACCTTGTCAAATTAATGGATGTTCCTGTTAAAAGTCGATGTCAAAATCGGAAAGCTTCTCCGCAATTTCGCCGAACGACTCTTCCGACCGCTTGTAATAACGGTCCCAGTTGTCCCGGCTCCAAATCTCGACCCGGCTGCCCGCGCCGATCACGACGCATTCTTTGTCCAACTGCGCGTACTCCCGCAAGTTGGCGGGCAGGTTGGCTCTTCCCTGCTTGTCCCATTCGCATTCCGCCGCGCCCGAGAAAAAAAACCGGGTAAAAGCCCGCGCGTCGGATTTCATCAAAGGCAGGTTGTTCAGTTTGCGTTCGAGAAGTTCCCATTCCTGCTCGGAATAAACGAAAAGGCATTGGTCCAGACCCCGGGTCACGATGCAGCGCAAGCCCAATTTCTCCCGGAATCTGGCAGGGACGATCAGGCGGCCTTTATCGTCGATGTTGTGCCGATATTCGCCCATAAACATCGTCAGACCCACCCTTCGTCCTTTTCCCTCCACTTTGTACCACTTCCCGCCACTTACAGCATAATGGATTACACGCCCAAAATCAAAGTCCTTCCGCAAATTTCACGCTTTTTCGCCGTATTTGACGTTTTTTCTGTCTTTGTACTCTTTCATAATTAGAAAAAAGCCGCTTCTCCCGGTTGATTTGGGAGAAACGACCTGTTTTTGGATGACGGTTTAGACGTTCCAGCTCTGCAAATACGTTTTTTGCATCTCGCTTAATTCGTCGATCCGGATGCCCATACTTTCCAGTTTGTAGCGGGCGACCTGCTCGTCGAGCTCGTACGGCACCTTGATCATGTGGCGGCCGATTTCTTCGTAATTCTCGTTGACGTAACGCAGCGACAGCGCCTGCAGCGCAAACGTCATGTCCATGATTTCCGCCGGATGCCCGTCCGCGGCGCCCAGATTGACGAGGCGGCCTTCGGCCAGCAGATAGATCTTCCGGCCGTCCTTGAACTGGTACTCTTCGATGTTTTTGCGCACCGTACGGATCGACTCCGAACGTTCTTCCATGTCCGGCTTGCTGACTTCAACGTCAAAGTGTCCGGCATTGGACAAAATCGCGCCGTCTTTCATGACGTCGAAATGTTCGCCGGCGATGACCGCCTTGTTGCCCGTCACCGTGATGAAGAAATCGCCGAGCGGCGCCGCTTCGAGCATCGTCATGACGCGAAAGCCTTCCATATGCGCTTCCACCGCTTTGATCGGATCGATTTCGGTCACGATCACGTTCGCCCCGAGTCCGCGCGCACGCATCGCCATGCCTTTGCCGCACCAGCCGTAGCCGACGACGACAACCGTTTTGCCGGCCACGATCAGGTTTGTCGTGCGCATAATGCCGTCCCACGCCGATTGGCCTGTGCCGTAACGGTTGTCGAACAGCGATTTGCAGAACGCGTCGTTGACGCCGATCATCGGAATTCGGAGCGTGCCTTCGTTTTCGAGCGAACGCAGCTTGATGATGCCCGTCGTCGTCTCTTCCGCGCCGCCGCGAATCGTTGCCAGCAGGTCGGGACGCTCTCCGTGCAAAATCGTGGCCAGATCGCCGCCGTCGTCGATGATCAGGTCCGGCTTCGCTTCGAGCGCTTTGATGTTCAAAGCTTTGAGCTCACCCGGAGCCGGCTGGTACTTGGCGAATACGGTAATGCCGTCTTCGACCAGCGCCGCGCACACGTCGTCCTGCGTGGAGAGCGGATTGCTGCCCGTAATGGTCACTTCCGCGCCGCCGGCCTGAATGACTTTCGCCAGGTAGGCCGTTTTGGCTTCGAGATGCAGGCAGACCGATATTTTGAGTCCTTTAAAAGGCTGATCGCGTTCGAACTGCTCCCGGATACGATTCAGTACCGGCATGTGCGCCGAAGCCCAGTCGATCTTCAGGCGGCCTTCCGGTGCCAGATTGATATCCGCGATAATGCTGTTTTGCTTGGCCAACGAACTCATAGGTTTTCCTCCGCTTCGCTTGCGTAATGGTAAAGCGATCCGTGATTCACGAACCGGTCAAGCTTCGATGATGCGATGCGCTCCCGTCAGGTCCGGCTCGATCCGCATCAAATCGTCGATCCAGTCCGGGCCATAACGGTTCAGCATGTAAAAGACGGTATAGACGCGTTCCTGCGGACGGTCGAGCGGGAACAGCGTTTTGTAAATGCGGTCCCATCTGCGCAGCTCCGCTTCGTTCTGCCGGGCGATCGTCTGCTTCGTCTTGCCCTGCAAAAAGTCGATCTGCGCCATGATCTTGCCGCGGTTCGTCTCGCCCAGGTCGGCAAGGCCGGGATGCAGCTCGCCGATCCGTTCGATCAGCGGCGCGTACAGCTGCTCGAATTCGGCTTTGGTCTGCTCGAACAGCCCGTCCGTGCCGAGCTTGTCCTGCTCCGCAAGCCAGGCTTCCTTGCGCTCGCCGAACCGCTCCATGACGTCTTCGAAGCTCAGATCGTACGCCTGCATATATTTCTTCGTCGAAGCGTCGACGAGCGTGAACGACATGCGCGGCAGCAAAATCGGCATCTGCATATCCGCCGCTTCGAAACCGTCTTTGGTTCCGGCCCAATAGGCGACTTCGCCGAGGCCGAGCACCGCATACAGCACCGGGAACAAATAATCCTGCATCAGCGGACGGGTCAGTACGTTGTTGCTAAAACATTCCGGACATCGCTCCACGCGTTCCAGCAGTTCGTCCCGGCTCAAGATAACCGTGCCGCGCCGATCGACGAATTTGCCGTCCTGCTTGAACAGCAGCAGACGCTGCCCTTCATGGATATAGAACAGGTTGGCCGCGCCTTCGGCGGCCTGCGCCTGCTGCTCGTAGCCCGCTTCTTCGATCCGCGCGGCCGCTGTCAGATACGCCGCTTCCAGCTCGTCGTTGCGTTCGATCAACCGCCGGAACATCGGCTGTTCCACCTGCCGCAGCGACGGATCGGCCGAATCGACCAGCACCAGGCCGTAGCGGCCGAACAGACGGCCGATCAGACGGGCGAATCCTTCGCTCAGACTGATCGAATGCGGCAGTTCGCTGCGCAGCATATCAAGCAGCTCGCTTTTGAACGCCGAATCGGCCAGTACCCGCTCCAGCTCCGCGATGACCGCTTGCCATTTCTCCGCCGTCACTTCGACATCGCTCACGGAAGACTTGCCGTCATGCCACGATTCCATGCGCAGCCGGCGCACTTCCAGTTCCGGCGTCAGCACATACGTATGGTCCGCTTCGTCCCAGTCGTGGTCTTCGCCCGCGATCCAGAATACCGGCACGACGTCGCGCCCGAGCTGCTGCGCGGCGAGCCGCGCCGCGTTCACGATCGTCGCCGCTTTGTAGATGACCAACAATGAACCGGTAAACAATCCGCTTTGCTGGCCGCCGACTACGACGAGCGCACGCTCGTCGGCGAGCGTCGCGATCGAGCTATGCACCGCTTCATGATCGTTATATTTGGCATTATAGGCGCTCAGCACTTTCACCAGCGCTTGGCGATCGGCCTGCGGCCGGTGCGGGGCATCCAGCCATTCGGCTCTGCGCCGAAGCGCCTGAGCATCCTCTAAATCGTATTCATATAAGTTATGCGCGTGCTGTCCGCGCACATAATCTTCTCCCAAGGCCGAACCCTTGCGAAGCGCCTGCGGAATGACATTCATGTCTGGCCTTGCCTCCTGTCTGCTATCTGCTTAAACCCTTCTTGATTGTACCCAATCGCTCTCAAGTCGTCAAAGCCACTTTCTGCCGATTCGGATAAAAGTCCGGCGCCGGGCCAAACAAAAAGCCGTCTTTCCGAAGCGGCATGCGCTTCGGAAAGACGGCTGAACCCTGTCCGTTCAAAGGTGGACAGAGCGTGCGGCGCGGCGGAAAGTTCCCGATGGATAAGATCCGGGTCCGTCCTGCCGCTATTTTCGATCAAGCGTTCAATTCTTTAGTGAGGCGTAGCGACCCAGTGTCCCGGAGAAACTTCGACCAGCGTCGTTTCTTCGCTCTGCTCGCCGGCCGAACGGATCGGACCGCCGCCTTCCGCCGTCAGCAGAATACGTTTTTTCTGCGATTCGACTTCCGGGTCCGCGATCGGAATCGCGGACAGCAGCGATTTGGTGTACGGGTGGATCGGATTGCTGTACAGCTCTTCGCTCTCCGCCAGTTCCACCATTTTACCCAGATACATCACGGCTACGCGGTCGCTGATATGCTTAACCATCGACAGATCGTGCGCGATGAACAGGTAGGTCAGGCCGAGACGTTCCTGCAGTTCCTGCAGCAAGTTGACGACCTGCGCCTGAATCGAGACGTCAAGCGCCGAGATCGGCTCGTCGCAGATGATGAACTTCGGATTGACCGCGAGTGCGCGGGCAATCCCGATCCGCTGACGCTGGCCGCCCGAGAATTCGTGCGGGTAACGCGTAGCGTGATCGGTGTTCAAGCCGACCAGATCCAGCAGCTCTTCGATCCGCTTTTTGCGTTCGCCGCCGGTACCCGCCATTTTGTGGATGTCCAGCGCTTCGCCGATAATGTCCGACACCGTAAAGCGCGGGTTCAGCGAGGCGTAAGGATCCTGGAAGATCATCTGCATATCGCGGCGCATCGCTTTCATCTTGTTCGGCGGCAGCTTGTAAATATCCGTTCCGTTGTACCGCACGCTTCCTCCGGTAGGCTCGTACAGACGCAGAATGGTCCGGCCCGCCGTAGACTTGCCGCAGCCGGATTCGCCGACCATACCCAGCGTCTCGCCTTCGCGGATGGAGAAGTTCAAGTTGTCGACCGCTTTGAGCACTTTGCCTTTTCCTACATTAAAATACTTCTTCAGTCCTTCAACCTCAATCAGGTTTTTGCCGAGTTCTGTTCTCATGGCTGACGCCTCCTTCACTTTAGGATCTGCGAATTATTTGTTTTTGAGCGACGGATCGAGCGCATCGCGCAGGCCGTCTCCCAGCAGGTTGAACGCCAGCATGATGATGCTGATCAGAACAGCCGGGAACAGCATCCGCCAAGGATAGAACATCCAGCCGGTCAAAGCGTTTTCGACCATCGAACCGAGCGACGAGATCGGAGCCTGAACGCCCAGACCGAGGAAGCTCAGGAACGACTCGGCGAAGATCGCGTTCGGAACCGACAGCGTCAGCGTGACGATGATCGGGCCGCTTGCGTTAGGCAGCAGGTGACGGAACAACAGTCTGCCCGTACCGGCGCCCATTGAGCGGGAAGCGAGCACGTACTCGCGGTTTTTCAATTTCATGATTTCGCCGCGGACGATCCACGACATATTGATCCAACCCGTAATCGTCAGCGCCAGGATGATCGTGCCCAAGCTTGGCTTGAATACGACGAGCAGCAGGATCGTAACGAGCAGGTAAGGAATCGCGTACAGGATTTCGGAGAACTTGTTCATGATCGTGTCGACGCGGCCGCCGAAGTAACCCATGATGCCGCCGTAGATGACGCCGATCAGCAGGTCGATCAGCGCGGCAGCGATACCGACGATCAGGGAGATCCGGGCGCCCGACCACGTTCTGACGAACATGTCGCGGCCCAGATCGTCCGTTCCGAACCAGTGCAGCGCGGAAGGCGGCTGGTTGGTCGCCAACAGGTCGTTGGTCTGGTAATCGTACCCGTGTACCCAATAGGAGACGAGCGGACCGAAGATCGATGCGATAATGATGACGACGAGCGCGACGAGGCCGCTCATCGCGACTTTGTTTCTGCGCAGGCGTTCCCAGGTATCGCGCCAAGCCGTAAGACTTTCGCGTTTGATAACTTCCGATTCGCGTTCGTTAACGTTGACAGACTCGAAATCGGCCGCCGTCAAAGCGGGAAGAGGCTGTTTGTTCAAGTTTTTTTCGTTAGACACTGGTTTAGCCCTCCTTACCCGATGTTAATTTGATACGCGGATCGACAAGGACGTAAACGATATCGGTAACGAAACGAGCCGCCATCAAAATGATACCGTAGAAGAGCGTAATGCCCATGATCAACGTGTAGTCGCGGTTGGTGATGCTGTCGACGAACACTTTGCCGATGCCGCCGATGCCGAAGATGCGTTCCACGACGACGGAACCGGTAATGATGTTGGCTGTCATCGGTCCCACATAAGTGACGACCGGCAGAATGCCGTTGCGGATAACGTGTTTCCAGAGAATGGCCGGCCATTTCAAGCCTTTGGCTTTGGCCGTCTTGATGTAATCGGCGTGCAGCACTTCGAGCATGCTCGAACGGGTGAGGCGCGCGATATAAGCGATCGGTCCGGCCGAGAGCGCGATAACCGGCAGGACATAGCCGAGCGGGCTGCGCAGACCCGTGATCGGGAACAAGTCCAGCCTCAGGCCGAGCGCGTACTGCAGCAGCGAAGCCAGCACGAAGCTCGGCACGGCTATGCCGATGACGGCGAGCACCATGACCATACTGTCGATGAATTTTCGATGGTAGAGAGCGGCGAGCAGACCGAGGGTCACCCCGACGATCGTCGACACAACAACGGCAATCAGACCGAGACGCAGCGAAACGCCGAACGTCTGACCGATAATGCCGGATACTTCCTGATTCAGCTTTTTCATCGAGATGCCCAGGTCGCCCTGCACGATGTTGCCGAGATAGTTCGCGTACTGCGTCATGAGAGGTTTATCCAGTCCATACTGCGCTTCCAAACGTGCACGAATCGGAGCGGGAACTTCTTTTTCGGACATAAACGGATCGCCCGGGATAGCTTTCATCAAGAAAAACGTCGCCGTTATCAAAATAAACAGCGAAAGCAGCGTATATAGAAGTTTACTGGTTATATACCGTGCCATCTGCGTACCTCTCCTCCTTCATTCTGGTCCTGCTCGAAATGTAACATAATGTCTTGAATGTATAGTTGCATATTCATTATATTCAACCCTATTTACTGGTTAAGCAAGAGCAAAAATGGAAGTTTAGCGAACATGCAAAAAAATCGGGATATATATGGGAATCCACATATATCCCGAGCCTTTATTTAACTTTGGTCGATCTTCTTTCAACTTTCAAAGCGGGAATCTTATTGTTGTTCCAGATAAGCGCGAGTGAAGTTGATAGCACCGGAGAAGTCAGTCGTTACGCCTTTGAGGTAAGGCTTGGTGAGCGACGCCTGCGTGTAGTAGTAGACAGGCATGATAACCATGTTGTCTTGGATCAGCATTTTTTCGGCTGCAGCCATATCCTGCATACGTTTCTCCGGATCGTTGCCGCCTTTGTAAGCGCCGTCGATCAGAGCGTCGTAAGCCGGGTCCGCATAGCCGGTGTTGTTGTTGCCGCCACCGCTTACGAACATATCCATGTAAGTCATCGGATCGTTGTAGTCGGCAGACCAGCCTGCGCGAGCGATTTGGAAGTTGCCCGTTTTTCTGCTTTCCAGGAATACGGACCATTCTTCGTTTTTCGTTTCGATCTCGACGCCAAGGTTCGTTTTCCACATGTCGGCTACGGCCAGGGCCAGCTTCTGGTGGTTTTCGCTTGTATTGTAGAGCAGGGTGATCGGAGGAAGCGTTGTGTAGCCTTCTTCTTTCATGCCTTCTTCAAGCATCGTTTTGGCTTGCGCCGCATCTTCCTTGAAGTATTCGCTGTCCGGATGCTCGTCGCGGAACGATTGGTTGTTCAGTCCTGCGATCGAAGTCGGTACGAAACCGTATGCCGGCGTTTGTCCGGCTTTCGTTACGTTGTCGATCAGGGATTGACGATCGATCGCCATAGCGAAGGCTTTACGGATCTTGACGTTGTTGAACGGTTTTTCTTTGGTGTTGAACTCGTAGTAGTACGTCGAAGCGATGTCAGTCAATTTGAACTCGTCAGCGAACTGCTGCGAGAGCGGTTGAATTTGGTCGGTCGGGATTTCGCCGGTAGGTGCGCCCGCGTAATCGATTTCGCCGCCTTGGTACGAAGCGGTCTCGGTTGCGCCGCTGTTTACGATCGAAGCTGTTACGTTCGTCAGCTTGATGTTGGCTGCATCCCAGTATTTTTCGTTTTTGGTCCAGCCCATTTCGGAACCTGTTGTCCAGGTCGTCAATGTGAACGGTCCGTTTGTTACCATCGTGCTTGCGTCGGCTGCCCAAGCTTCGTTGCCTTCAACGGTTGCTTGGTGAACCGGGTAGAACGTGTAGAACGAAGTCAGACCCAGGAAGTAAGGAGTCGGGTTCGTCAGCGTAACTTCAAGCGTGTTCTCGTCAACGGCTTTGACGCCTACAGTCGAGAAGTCTTTCGTTTTGCCGGTGTTGAACTCTTCAGCACCTTTGATGTAGTAAAGCTGGTAAGCGTAGACCGGAGCCGGAACGGTTTCCGGGCTCAGAGCGCGTTCCCAAGCGAATACGAAATCGTTCGCCGTTACAGGGTCGCCGTTACTCCAAGTTGCGCCTTGACGCATGTTGAACGTGTAAGTCAGGCCGTCTTCGGAGATGTCCCACTTCTCGGCAGCACCCGGAGCCGGGTTGCCGTCAGCGTCGATCGTCGCAAGACCTTCATACATGAAACGCAGCGCCGTGTTGGCTTGGCTGTCTTGAGCTTGTGCCGGATCAAGCGTCGGCGGCTCAGCACTGAGGTTCAAGTGCAGGGTCTGGTCGGCGGCAAGGTTAGCGTCGGCTGCCGGTTCGGTAGCCGTACCTTCCGTAGTTCCGGTCTCGGTCGTAGTACCCGGTTCCGTAGTCGTTGTCTCGTTGGCGCTTCCGCACCCTGCGAGAACCGTGCCGATTACAAGAACCAGCGTAAGAAGCAACATCCAGCTTTTCTTTTTCATCCTGCAACTTTCCCCCTACAAAAAGATTATTTTTTTTATTGATTATACCCCGGGTGGCAAAAAAAATCTATAACCTTTTTTCAGAATCTTACGGTTTTTTTCAGATTTTATTCGTTTTCTGTCATCTTTTCTGTCTTGAAGCTTGAGATTTCGGTAAAAAAAGACTTTATTTTTCACTCTTTTCCTGCGTATCTGCCATCATCATGTCAACTATTTACGATATGCACGATAAAACCGCTCACTCCGAGCAAAACATAGCAAAAAGCCAACAGCAGGAAGCTTAATCGCCATACGCCGCGCAGCAGGCGCATCGGCTCGATCCGGCCGCGCTTGCGGTTCTGGGCGCTGCCGAGCAGTCCGGCAAGCAGCAGCAAAATAAGCATAAACAGATAAAATCCGAACGAGGACGCGAAAAGGTAATTGTACAGCGCGGCCGCGGCAACCAGCAGAAACGGCGTCGTGACGTCCATCGCCTGCCGAAACGAGCGCTGCTTCGATTCCCTGCGCAGCAAACCTGCGGCGTACACGAGCATGAACGGCAAAAAAGGCAGCACGCACAGCGTAATCAAAAAGCCAGAGACCGTTTCGAGCATACCGCTCCTCCTTCTTATTCGCTTCCCTTTCCTATGGACAAGCTGCACGCTTACCGCTTGTCCGGGCGCATGCCCTCGATCAGGTGCAGCAGCATTTCGTTCAGCGGCGCTGCGGTGCCGCAGCGCCGGGCAAGCGCCGCGATGCCTCCGCCGATCCATTTCGCTTCCGTCTCCCGGCCGTGCGACACGTCTTCGAGCATCGAAGACCGGTTGCGGGAGGTCGCGCGGCAGACGCCGAGCAGATCGTCCCACCATTCGGGCGGAACGACCACCCCCGCGGACGCGTACACGGCGACCGTCTCGTCGAACAGCGCTCTCATCGCCGCAAGCCGGTCGGCGCTCTCAAGCAGCGCGCCGTTCTCGACGCGCCAGAGCGCGGTCAGCGGATTGATGACGGCGTTCATGAGCAGTTTTCTATAGATGGCGGTCTGGATGTCATTCGACGCCGACAGCGGCAATCCTGCCGCGGCGAAAGTGTCGGTCAACTTTTTCTCCGCCCCCATCCTGCCCGGTGTCGACGACTCTCCCCCGTGCGGCAATCCGAACGAAGTGGAACCCTGCCCGGCATGCAGCGCGACGTCCGGTCCGAGGCGCCTCGCCCCTTCGGTCGTAATGGCCGCGTAGACGTCGGCCTGCGGCAGCGCCGCGGCCAGCCGTTCGATATGCCCGATGCCGTTCTGCAGGCAGAGCAGCCGGTCGCCGGAGCGGATTCCCCGCGCCAACGTTGCGATCAATACGTCGTCCACGTCTTTTTGCTTGACGGTGAGCACGATCCAGCGGTCGCCGTCGTCGTCCGTCGACCGCCCTGCTGCGCCGGACACTCCGAACGCTTCGATCGGCCCGGCGTGCAGATTGCGCCGGATCCGGCGCCCCGGCCCTTCTTCGCCCGGGCTGCGCACTTCGATGCCTTCGCGGGCGATGATCGCCGCTTGTTCGCCGGTTCGCGTATACAGGACGGTCGGCGTTCCCGCCGAAGCCGCTCCCGCCGCGAACAGCAGGCCGAGCGACCCTCCCCCGATCACTTCGATTCTCATCGCGATTTCCTCCCAAGCGTTGTCCCCGGTCTCCCCCGGTTTACTCGCACGGTCCGCAGGCCTTATAATTAAAGCAGGAAAAAACGGTCCGGACGCATAATCGGGGCAAGTGATAAATAAAATGAATCACTCCGGTTGATTCAAACCGCGGCATGCCGTCGATTCTATCGATTTCCGCCGCGGATTTTCATTTTATCACAGCGCCACGGTCCGGGAAACGCCGTACATGCAAGTTTCGAAGACGGAAACGGAAAGCGGGGAATACAGCCATGTCGAAACGTGTATGCGCCGTTATGCTCGCGGCCTCGCTCGCCTTCGCTTCCGGCGCGGAGAACGCGCGGGCGGAATCGTTCGGCGGGGACTGGACGCCCGAGCAGCGCGAGCTGCTGCAGGATACTTTGTCGCTGAGCGAGCTCCGGCGCGATGTGGAGCGGATCGCGGACGAACAGGAACAACTCGCGCTTGAGCGCAGACAGCTCGGTCTGGAGATCGACGCTTTGGAGAGCCGCGTCGCGGACAACCGCGAGCTTACCGCGACGCTCGTACGCGCCCAATACTTGCAGAGCCGGCGCCCGATGCTTCTGTCGCTGCTCAACGCAAGATCGCTCGGGGAATTCAACCGGCTGTACGGCTACTACCGCATCGCCGTGCGGTACAACGAAGACGCCCTGCTGTCTTTCCGCGAAGATACGGACGCGCTGGAGAGTCGGCGCGGCGCACTGGCCGCCAACTCGGCGCGGCTGGAGCAGGTCAAGACCGGTATCGAAGAGCAGCAGCGCCGGCTGGGCTCGCTGCAGGAGGATATCGATTCCGGCCTGCTGGCAAGCGGCGATCCGGCCCGCCTCAACCGGCTGGCCGAAGAATTGGACGCGTACTGGAACAATGTCGGCCTGTACGAAGTGGACGAGTATTTCTCGCAGCTGGCTTCCGCCAGCTCCGAACTGCCCGACTTTTTGCAGAGCAGCGGCAAACTGAAAGTGTCGGGTCTCGGGACCCGCTATACGATCGAGCTGACCGATCGGGAATTGAACGACTTTTTGCGTTCGCGCAGCGCGGATTTTGACAACTTCTCGTTTGCGTTCGAAGACGGGCGGGTCATTGCGGAAGGCCGGCGCGATCGGCTGACGCTGCGGATCGAAGGGCGGTACACGCTTCAGACCGAACCGCAGAACGCCGTGCTGTTCCATGTCGACAAGCTTGTGTTCAACGGTCTCGAGCTGCCGGAGAGCACCCGCCGGGAGCTGGAGCAAAAGTACGATCTGGGCTTCTATCCCCAGCAGGTCGCTCCTGTCGAAGTCAACGACGTGGAGATGCAGCAGGGCCGGCTCCGCATCCGGCTCCAGCTGACGCTCTAGGTTATTTCACGTCTCTGCGCCTGTTTGGCGGCAGCGACGACGTGTAAACGAAGCAAAAACGCTCTGCCGATTCGCGGCGGAGCGTTTTTGTTTGGGCCGCGCGCATTTTTCGCAAACGGACCGGGCTGCGGCCTCAAGGCTTTAAGGCCGCAAAGAAGCGGAAAACTTTTCGACGCTCCACTCCCCCGCGTAGAACCGGTCCAGCGACCGGCTCCACAAACTTTCACGGGCCGCCGCCGTTTTGGGATCGGCTGCCGCGCCGGCTGCGGCAGCCGGGCGACCGGCCTGCAGATCGGGTAGCCAGCGTACCAGCTGCGCGCTGCCCGGCTCGTCGTAGATTGCGCGCAGGACGGGCAGGTGTCCCGTGGAGGCATACCAATCGCTCTGCGCTTCGCGGCCCGTCACATACGAGATCCAGAGGGAAGCCTCGCGTGAGCGTTCCGTGTCGGCTGTAATGCCGAAACAGCGCAGTGCCGCTGTACGCGCGGCGAAAGCGAGCGGCCGAAGCCGGGAAGTGTCCGAGTCTTCGGCGCCCAGTTTGGACAGTCGGTCGACCGCGAGCCCCAGTTCGCGGGCGTCGACCTTTTCGCGCAGCGTCGCGGTCGGTCGTCCTTCCTGGGCGGACATTCTGGACAGATACGTCCGACCGCGCAGCGTGCCGGCCAGGTTCAGCGAACGCTTCAATCCGGCCGTCTCGGTATCCGGTTCGGTCCACAGCGCGATCAAGGCCGCAAAAGCCCGAACGTCGCCGGACGGCAGGCCAAGCGCCGGTGCGGGATCGGCGGCGCGGCCTGCCGACGATTGGCCGCCGGCCGCCGGCGAAGCCCACGCTTCCCAGTCTGCGGCAGTCTGCGGCAGCTCGCCGGACGTCTGCTCGAACCGCCGCGGGTCCCAGACGGCCCCGTACGGATCGAGGTCGAGCGGCACGGCCCAGCGGTAGCCGTTCCATTCGACCGAAGCCGCCGGCAGCGGCAGCGAATCGGCGGCGGCGGCCACGCCCGCTTCGTACAGATCGGCGGGCAGCAGCCGGCCGGCGGAAGCGAAGTCCGCTACCCACGCTCCGTCGAGCATCAAGACGTCGGGTTCCCGTCCGGACTCGTACGCTTCGCGGTACGTTTTGTAAGCCTGTCCCGGCGCCACGTTGACGAGCGTGACGACCGTTCCCGAACGGCGTTCGTATTCGGCATTGACGGACTGGAGCGCTTCGAATTCTTCCGAAGCCATCATCGTGTACACTTCGATATCGCGCAGCGGCCGTTCGGACTGGCCTCCTCCAAGCGCCGCCGATCCGGTGCCCGCGCGCGGCTGCGGGCCGGAATCGGAAGTTTCGGGCAGAGAAGGCGACAAATTGATCAGGGCAAGCAGCAGTACGCCGAACAGCACGAGATGATTTTTTCGCTTCAAAGTCCGTCCCCTCCTTTTCCTGATTTCCCTATTGTAACAAACGATCCTTTTTCCAACCAAAAAAAGAATCCGGTAGCAAAACCGGATTCTTTCTATATTTAGGCGAGCNCCGTTGCTTGCCGCGTCCAGATACGGATGGTCAATCTGTTCCGGGTCGCCGACGAGCACCATCTTGCTGCCTTCCCCGGCGCGCGAGATGATCGTTTTCACTTCGTGGCGGGACAAATTCTGTGCTTCGTCGATAATGATGAACTGCGAAGGAATAGAGCGGCCGCGAATATAGGTCAGCGCTTCGACCTGAATGCTGCCGAGTCCCATCAGAATCTTGTCGATATCGCCCGCGCTTTTCGTATCGAACAAAAACTCCAGGTTGTCATAGATCGGCTGCATCCACGGACGAAGCTTTTCTTCCTTCTCGCCGGGCAGATAGCCGATATCTTTGCCCATCGGCACGACGGGCCGCGCGACGAGCAGCTTTTTGTACTTGCGCTCGTCTTCGACTTTCATCAGGGCCGCGGCGAGCGCCAGCAGCGTCTTGCCCGTGCCCGCTTTGCCGGTAATCGTCACGAGCGGAATATCGTCCGACAGCAGCAGTTCGAGCGCCATGCGCTGCTGGGCGTTGCGGGCTCCGATGCCCCAGACCGGATCGTGTCCCTGAAACAGCGGGTCCAGCCGGTTCGCTTCGGCATTCAGCTTCACGAGCGCCGATTTGCCGCCGGCTTCGTCTTTGAGAATCGCGAACTCGTTCGGGTAGAGCCGCTCCGCCGCTCCGCCGACTTCGGAGACGAACACGTACTTGTCGCGGTAAAAACGGTCCACGATCTCTTCCGGCACCTGCAGCGTCACGTAACCGGCGTAGAGCGAGTCGGGATCGGCGGCCCGGTCCGTCATATAATCCTGCGCGAGCACGCCGAGCACGTCGGCTTTGACGCGAACGAGCACGTCTTTGCTGACCATGATCACGGGCCGTGCTTCACTGTCGGGCAAATTTTGCTGTTCGTTATGATAATTAAGCGCAACGGCCAGAATGCGATTGTCGTTCGTCATCTCGCCGAACTTGTCCTGCATGCTCTGGAAGCTGCGATGATTGAGTTCAACCCGGAGTGTCCCGCCCGATTCGAGCGTGACTCCGTCATGCAGATGCCCCCGTTCCCGCAGGGCGTCCAATTCCCGCGATACGCTTCGGGCATTGCGTCCGATCTCGTCGGCCAGCCTTTTTTTCGAATCGATTTCTTCCAGCACCGTAGCCGGAATCACCACTTCATGTTCCTGGAACGAAAAAATGGAGCGCGGATCATGCAGCAGAACGTTGGTATCGAGAACAAAAAGCTTTTTCACGAGAAATCCCTCCCGAGGCTTAATGGAACACGAGTCTGATTCATTCGCGGTGCGCTTCACACGAGCCGTCCAAAACCGGGCCTCACCCCCTTTCAATCGCCGTCCAAAGGAAAAAAAGCCTGCGGAAAACCGCTAGGCTTTTTTCATGGCGCTCATGACCTGTCCGTCCAGCGTTTCGGCGGCGCGCAGGTCGAGCATACGGGTATAGACGGGAGGCGAAGACAGATGCGCTCCGTAAAAAAGAGCGTTGCGCACCGCTTCGACTTCGACGTCGAAACAGCACATTTTGAACGGTACGTCCTGCAGCGGGTCCTGCGCGACGACCGCCGTTCCGTTGACGGCGTACACTTTCTCGCCCCCGAACACGGTGAGGGTCACCTTCGGGTTGGCCAGGATATTGCGGACCAGGCGTGAACGATGGTCCACCACAAACCGGAGCGTGCCCGGATTGACGGCATAAACCCAGGAAATCGCCGTTGAAGTCGGACCTTGCGTCTCGGCATCGACGGTGGCCAACAAGGCGAAAGTCTCGCCCTGCAGCTGCGTGAAAAGGGTCTCGGTCAATTGCGTAACGGCTTCGGACATGACGTGGCCTCCTATACGGCATCTGATCGGAATAGTCGCAAGAACGTTTCTGTTGCTAATCCGATTATATCACACCGGCAAAAGAGCATTCAATCAAGGCGAAGCTTCCGCCGCGGCAGCGCGGTGATTGCCGGCGAGCTCGTCTTTGAGCGCCTGCTTGGCGGCGGACAGCTCGCCGTCGTTAATATATACGAACGGACTGTTCCACGTGCCGGACACTTTCGGGAAACGGATATTCTCTTTGGGGATATCCCAATACGTTCTGACCAGATTGAGAATCTGCTTGTTCTCCAGATCGGTCTCCGTATTGTGCGCCACCGCGTCGATCAACGAACCGGATTTGGTCAGCGCGTTGAACGACTGCACTTTGTCCATGATCGCGCCGATGACCTGCTGCTGGCGCTGGTTGCGGCTGAAGTCGTCCGACGGTGCCGTCGGCGGCGTACAGTTCGTTTTGCGGTAGCGCACGTAATCGAGCGCGCTTTTGCCGTCCAGCTTCTGCAGGCCGGCTGTAAGATCGATGTTCGTGCCGTCCGCCGTATCTTTGTAGCACATGTCCATCGTCACGTCGACTTCGATGCCTCCGAGGGCGTCGACGATGTCGCGCAGGCTCTCGAAGTTGACGACCGTCACGTAGTCGAGCGGAATGTCGAAATATTTGCCGAGCATCCGCTGCATCGCTTCTTTGGCTTCGCCTTCTCCCTTTTTTTCCTGAGCCAGGAAAGCGGGGTAGTACGCGTTGACTTTGCGGACTTTGTAGCCTTCGAGTTCAATCCGCGTATCGCGGGGCAGCGATACGACGGTCGCGGTGTCGGTATTCGGATTCAGCGCCGCCACCATCACAACGTCGGTGAGATGGGAACCGGTCTCCGTCCGAAAATCGGTGCCGAGCAGCGCCATCGCGATCGGCTGCGTATCGGCGGGCTTGGCCGGTTCGCCGCCTGTGCCGATCGACTGCGATTTCTGGTATACCCAACCGAAATACAATCCGGCCGCGGCGATCAACAAAATCAGAAAAATGACGAAGAACGTCCAGAAGCGTTTGGCGCCGCTTTTTTTCTTTTGGCCTGCGGGCCGGCGTCCGCCGCCGTTGCCTCCGGAACCTCCGGCGCTGCGGCGGACCGGCGGCGCTTCCGCGGGCTTGGCGCCGCGGGCTGCGTTGGAACGCGGCGGAAGGCCGCCTCCTTGTGTACTGCTCATGTCTATCCAGCTCCTTCTCTTGTGCGATCCGCACGAATCGGGCAGGCGGCCTCTTGTCAAGACCGTCTGCCGTTTTCCGTACAAACGAAAACAGGGTCCGCACGCCACCCCGGCGGCGGACCCTGTTCGCCGAACCGCCTGTCGTCTCGTAAATCAGACGCGGGCGGGGCGGGAAAAGTTACCGATTGCTTGCTTTTGTCGTACTATGGCTTACAGGCTCGCTTGAGCCGCTTTGCGTTGTTTCTCGAAACGTTCGCGCTCGCCTTTGTTCAGGACTTTTTTACGCATCCGAACGTTTTTAGGCGTGATTTCGCAATACTCGTCGTCATTGAGGTACTCCAGCGCTTGCTCCAGCGAGAACAGGCGAGGCGTCTTCATTTTGACCGTATCGTCTTTGGTCGCGGAACGTACGTTGGTCAGCTGCTTTTCACGGCAGATGTTCACGACGATGTCGTTGTCGCGAGTGTTCTCGCCGACGATCATGCCTTCGTATACTTCGGCACCCGGTTCAACGAACAGCGTACCGCGATCCTCGACGCCGAGAATGCCGTACAGCGTCGCGTTGCCGTTCTCGGTCGAGACGAGTACGCCCTGGTGACGTCCGCCGACCTGTCCGCCGATCAGCGGGCCGTAGCTGTCGAACGCATGGTTCATGACGCCGTATCCGCGCGTCAAGCTCAGGAAGTTCGTGCGGTATCCGATCAGGCCGCGAGCCGGGATCAGGAACTCCAGGCGAACCTGGCCTGTACCGTTATTGATCATGTTGACCATTTCGGCTTTGCGTGCGCCGAGGCTTTCCATGACGGCGCCCGTGCTTTCTTCCGGCACGTCGATCAGCAGGCGTTCGATCGGCTCCATTTTCTTGCCGTCGACTTCTCTGACGATAACTTCCGGCTTGGATACTTGAAGCTCGTATCCTTCGCGGCGCATGTTCTCGATCAGGATGCCGAGGTGAAGCTCGCCGCGTCCCGATACGATGAACGCATCCGGGCTGTCGGTCTCGTCCACGCGCAGGCTGACGTCGGTCTCGAGTTCGAAGAACAGACGGTCGCGCAGTTTGCGGGAAGTGACCCATTTGCCTTCGCGGCCCGCAAACGGGCTGTTGTTGACGAGGAACGTCATCTGCAGCGTAGGCTCGTCGATCTTGAGGACCGGCAGAGCTTCCGGATTTTGCGGATCGGCGATCGTCTCGCCGATGTTGATGTCCTTGATGCCTGCGATGGCGATGATGTCGCCCGCGCCGGCTTGGTCCGTCTCGATCCGCTTCAGGCCCTGGAAGCCGAACAGTTTCTCGATGCGCGCCTGCTTCATGCCGCCGTCGCGTGTCATGACCGCAACGGATTGTCCTTGACGGATAATGCCGCGGTTGACGCGACCGATTGCGATCCGGCCGAGGTATTCGTTGTAGTCCATCAGCGTAACGAGGAACTGCAGCGGCTCATCGACGCTTTCCGTCGGCGACGGAATGTTCTCGATGATCGTGTCGTACATTGCCTTCATGTTGTCGTCCTGCTGCTCGGCGTTTTTGCTCGACGTGCCGTTCAGTGCGGAAGCGTACACGACAGGGAATTCAAGCTGTTGATCGTTTGCGCCCAGTTCGATGAACAGGTCGAGCACTTCGTCGATGACTTCCGACGGACGAGCGGCCGGACGGTCGATTTTGTTGACGACGACGATCGGAGTCAGGTTGTGCGCAAGCGCTTTGCCCAATACGAAACGGGTCTGCGGCATGCAGCCTTCGTAAGCGTCCACGACGAGCAGAACGCCGTCGACCATCTTCATGATGCGTTCCACTTCGCCGCCGAAGTCGGCGTGTCCTGGCGTATCCACGATGTTGATCAGGTAATCTTTATAAGGAATCGCCGTATTTTTCGCCAGAATCGTAATGCCGCGTTCTCTTTCGAGATCGTTGGAGTCCATGGCGCGCTCTTGGACATGCTCGTGGTCGCGGAAAATACCGGATTGCTGAAGCAGTTTGTCAACGAGCGTGGTTTTACCATGGTCGACGTGAGCGATAATCGCGATATTGCGAATTTCTTGTCTTGAATGCATGAATGGAATGTTCCCTTCTCTATTAAAAATGTTTAAAAAACTTGTACTCGGTGTATACGGGCCTAGGCTTCTCACAAAAGAAGCGTCTGGCAAAACCGCCGACGCTCCTCGATCCCTTTGATTATACACGATTTTCATAAAATTTCAAGACTTTTTACATTCTGCGCTTGCCGCGGCGTCCGGCGGGCTGAATTTCAGGCCAAAACACGAGCCACGCTCCCGACAAAATCAGCAAAACCGAGAAAGCGTAGAGAAAAAACGGGCCGAGCAGGCTGAAAATGAACAGTACGAGCGACAGCACGATCAGGCCGAGGGAAGCGTAATAGATCCCTTTGGGCCGGACCGGGCCGAGCAGCGCGTATTCATACAGCCCGAGTCCCGGACCGAGCAGGAACGCCGGCCACAGCACTTCGATCAACCCGAATCCCCACGTGTTGCACAGCGAGAACACAAGTCCGTACACGGTCAGCGTCCCTCCGGGAATCAACGCCCAGGCGGGAAGCGCGCGCGAGGCGAAAGCCAGGTGCAGGGCCACGCCGGGAAGCAGGATCAGGAGCGGCCAGAAGACCCGGCCCAGAAAAGCGAATACGCCCCATTGTCCCAAGAGAATGATCAGTCCGGCAGTTAAAATAAAAATTCCGACAGCCTTTTTATCGTTTTTTGACATCCCGAGTCTCCTCTTGCGGAATTTTCGCGTTTTCCTGGCATGCGCCGCCAAGCGAGCATCCCATCCTTTTTATTATCGGACGTGTTCGGCCTTTTATTCAGATAATTGCCAAAATTCCGCCTTGTTTTTGCCGCGGCTCAGAACCAGTCCGGATTGATCGCGGCCGAGGCGGCGGTCTCTTCGACGCGGAGGCGGGAACCGCCCGCGAACAGTTCGATCGTCTCGGTGCCTGCGGCCGCTTCTTCGATCAGGCGTTCGAGATTCGGCGTCATCGCTTCGACCTTGTTCACGATGCGCAGATTCGGATTGGTCGTCGGCGATTTCGGCACGAACAGCGTACAGCAGTCTTCATACGGCAAAATGGAAATGTCGTACGTGCCGATCGCGCGCGACAGGCGAATGATCTCGTCTTTGTCCGTCATGACGAGCGGCCGCAAAATCGGCAGCTCGGTCGCGCGTTCGATCACGTTCATGCTCGGCAGCGTCTGGCTCGCCACCTGGCCGAGACTTTCGCCCGTAATGAGCGCCAGCGCTTTTTCCCGCTCCGCGACTATGGTCGCGATCCGCAGCATCGCCCGCCGCATCAGCGTGATCATCAGATTGTCCTGCCCCATCTGCGTGAACGACGTCTGGACTTCGGTAAAAGGCACGACGTGCAGACGCACTTTGCCCGCGTATTCGGCCAGCGCCTGCGCCAGGTCGACCACTTTTTCCTTGGCCTGCTCGCTCGTGAACGGATAGCTGTGGAAATGGATACACTCGACTTCCAGCCCCCGGCGCAGCGAAGACCAGCCGGCGACAGGGCTGTCGATTCCGCCGGACAGCAGCAGCAGCGCCTTGCCGTTCGTACCGAGCGGGAAACCGCCCGCGCCGGGAATGACTTCGCCGAACACGTAAGCGGCTTTGTCGCGAATCTCGACCCGCAGTTCAAGCTCCGGTTCCCGGACGTCCACTTTCAGCAGCGGGAACCGTTTGAGCAGCGGCGCGGCAATAAGCGGATTGGACTCCTGCGAAGAATGCGGAAACTCTTTCCACACGCGGCGGACGTTCGTTTTGAACTTCGTTTCCCGCGTGATGTCCATCGCTTCGACCAGTTCGCCGGCCGCGCGCGCGATCTCTTCCAGTTCGGGCCGCACGGCCCGGACCGGACTCATCGACGTCATGCCGAACACGTTTTGCAGCACGGGAATGAGCGTCTCGACGTTCTCGCTGCCCGGATCGACGTAGATGCGTCCGAACTCGCGGCGGATCTTCGCGTCCGGGTACGGGCGCAGCAGGGCGCGGACGTGTTCGACCGCGGCTTTTTCGAATCGTGCGCGGTTGCGGCCTTTGAGTGTCACTTCGCCGAACCGCAGCAGCAGGTAATCGTATTTTTTCATTCGTTATCGTTTTCTCCCTTCAAACGGCGCCAGCCGGCCCACGGCCTTGTCCAGCGCCTCCGACAGCAGCCGGATCTGTTCTTGCGTATGTTCTTCTCCGAGGCTCAGGCGGATGCCCGACGTCGCGTGCGGACGGTCCCGGCCCATCGCTTCGAGGACCCGGCTCGGTTTCTCGGTCTTCGCCGCGCAGGCGGACTGCGCCGATACCAGCACCCCGAGCTCTTCCAGCGTATGCAGAATGACCTGCGATTTCAAGCCCGGAAACGTAAAATGCACGATATGCGGAGCGGCCTGCGCCGGCTCGGTCAGCGTCAGCGCCCCGTGCCGCCGCACTTCCGCCGCGAGCGTCTCCCGCAGCGCGTTCAGCCGCGCCGCGCGCTGCGCCTGCCCTTCCGCCGCGAGGCGAAACGCTTTGGCCGCGCCCACGATCGAAGCGACGTTCTCCGTGCCGGCGCGCATGCCGTTCTCCTGGCTGCCGCCCGACAACAGCGGCAGCAGCTTGACGCCGCTGCGCGCCATGAGCAGGCCGACGCCGCGGGGACCGCCGTTTTTGTGCGCCGATACGCTGTACAGGTCGATCCCGGCGGCTTGAAGATCAAGCGGCAGGCGGCCAAAGCCCTGTACTCCGTCGACATGCAGCAGCACGCGCGGATGAAGGGATTTGAGCCGCCGGCCGATCTCTTCGACCGGCTGCACGGCGCCCGTCTCGTTGTTCACGTGCATGACGCTGACGAGCGCCGTCCGTTCGTTGACCGCATGCAGCAGTCTTTCGGGCGAGACGGTTCCGTCGGCTTCCGGCCGGACGTAAGACACTTCGAAGCCGAAGTCTTCCAACTGGCGGCAGCTGGCATATACGGAAGCATGCTCGATCGCGGTCGTCACGATATGGTTCCTGCCGTCGCTGCGGCCGAGCATCGTGCCCTTGATCGCCAGATTGTTGCTTTCCGTCGCTCCGGAAGTGAACAGTACTTCCCCGGGCGTTACGCCGAGTGCCGCCGCGCACACTTCGCGCGCGCGCCGGAGCAGCCGGGCCGCGTCCTGCCCGGCGCGGTGGATCGACGACGGATTGCCGCTGTGTGCCTCCATCACCTGGGCGACGGTCGCAATGACGTCGGGATGGGTGGGCGTCGAAGCCGCATGGTCGAAATTAAGCATACACCGGAACCTTCTTTCGTTTTCTTATGGGACTTGTTTTTTATAGGAATTGTTTTCTTGGGGGACTTGTCGTTTGCCGAAGCCAGGGCGAGATTCCCTCGGACGGCAAAAAGATCAAAAAGGGAAAGTCGAGCTTTCCTTTTTGATCTTCGCCTGCGCCGAATCGGCTCAAATGTATTTCGCCTGGGCCGTTTCGACCCTGCCGATATAATTTTGCGTTTCTCGCGGAAGCTGGTCGAACTTGGCGTTCAAATCGCTTTCGGTCCGGATGCCCAGACGCTGGAGCGTGCCCGGCCCCGCGTTGTAAGCCGCGAGCGCCAACCGCTGCGACCCGTCGAACCGAAGCAGCATCGAAGCGATATAGCTTGCGCCCCCGTTGATATTCTGCTCGGGATCGAACGAATTTTTGACGCCCAAACCGGCGGCCGTTCCGTCCATGAGCTGCATCAATCCTTTGGCCCCGGCGCCCGATTGGGCGTTCGGGTTGAAGGAAGATTCCGCGTCGATGATCCCGTTGATCAACGACTGCGGAATGCCGAATCTGGAACTTGCCGCCTGCACGAGGTCCGCGTATTGGGCCGCGTTGCTGTTCGGCGTGCCGGATCTGACGGTCGGTTCCGACACGTTCGGCATGCTGATCTTGGCGGACGAACGGTCCAGCGAAGCGCCGGCGGCACCGGGCGAGTCCGAAGCGCTGTCCAGCGACATGGCACCGGGCTTGAGCTTGCCCATCTGGTCGGCCGGCAGCGCGATCGCGTCGAGCGTCTTCATCAGCTCCTGCGCCGAAATTGAAGCGGTGCCGGACTGGTCCATCTTCTGCTGCAGCAGCGTGGCAAAGACCGACGAGTCGATCTTGCCCTGTTCCATGCTCTTGAGCGAAGATTTGTCCAGATTCATACTGTCTATCCACTGCAGCTCGATCAGCTGCTTGGCCGTCCTCGGATCGATAATCATCCTTACACTCCCTTTCCAGCGTTGATCCGGAATCTCGGTGTCGTTAAGAACGCGGAGCGCTCATGCGGCGCTGGCTCAAATAATCGCTCTCGTAGTAGTCCAGATCGTCACGCAGTTCTTCGTACGTTTTGGTCACGTCGAGAATGACTTCGCGGGCCGGAGCCGCGATATGTCTGCGGAAGCGAATCGCTTCCTGGCCGGTGTACGCGTAGCGGCCGTCTTCGGCATAACATTCGTTTTTCGGGTAAAAGAAGCTGTTGATCACGTTGTGGTATACCTTATACAGCGTATCTTCCGCGGAATTGACGTCGAAATTGGCCCGACGCAGCAGCACTCCGATTTTTTCGGAGGACGTTTCCGAGAATACGAGCAGATGGCGAAGATCGGACAAGAACCCTTTGTAATAGGCGACTTCTTCCTCTTCCTGCGATTCGGCAAGTTGAGGCAGAGAGTATTCATTCAAAAAGTCTTCGATTCTCACGATGGCGGCTTTCAACTTATCCCTGGTCGATTCACACATTTTCTGTACGTTAGACGCTGACATAACGGCGTTTCCCCCTTGGTATTTGATCGCGCGAAGGCGCGAAGCGGGCTTCCTTGCAAACCCTGTCCCTGCTCCGTCCATCGTAGCATAAAATTAAAGTAAAAGCATCCGCAAAGGGCCTGTGCCCCGCCGCCGATAAACAATCGTGATAAGCGGTCCTTGCCGTGAAAAAAGATCGGATTCGAGGCGGGTCTTCGGAAGCTGCAAAAGAATGCGCCGAAAGATCCCTGTACCCGTTACTTAACCGGCAGCGCGATTTCAAAACGTCTGCATGGCGCGGGCCGCGGCCGTCGCGACAATGAAGCCCAAGCAAAACGGCGTCCGTCTCCTTCTTGCGAAGGAAACGGACGCCGCCAAATCGAAGTGTTCGTGCAAAACATTCGGTTCCCGACCGTGCCTGGGGCGCGATCAAGATTTGAGGTTGCGCAGTTCGGAAAGCTTACCGTAAGCCGGGTTCTGTGCTACTTTGCGGTGCAGACGGGAACTACCCTCCCGCTGTGAGCGACAATCATCTGTCTAGGCCGCACATTGCTGTACGGCTCAAGCGACCAACCTAAACGCACCCCGGGCAAGGGCTGCTTCCGGCAAGCCGGAAACGGCGTTTCATTAGGTCTTGCTTCGGATGGGGTTTACCAGGGACGAAGTCACCAGCGCCCCTCGGAGTCTCTTACACTCCGGTTCCACCCTTACCTGTGCACGCCCGAAAGCGGCCATCGGCGGTCCATTTCTGTGGCACTAATCCTTCAGCTCGCGCTGACTGGACGTTATCCAGCATCCTGCCCTGCGAAGCCCGGACTTTCCTCCCGTACCGCCTTACGCGGCACCGGCGATTGTCTGTTAAACTTTCCTTGAGCAACGGCATTTATTATACCGCGAATTCCCGCGGGTGACAAGCCTTTTTTCTTGACATGAACTTCTTCCTACACGAAACGGAACGGTTCCGTATTCGGTTCGGAAGCGTGGACGGTCGTCTCGCTGCCGCTCTTGCGCAGCATCTCGCCCAAAATATTCGCCACTTCGCGCTTCATGATTTTCTCCGAGTTGTGGCCGGGATCGATAATCGCGAGTCCCGCCATCAGCGCGTCATGCGCCGTATGGTAATCGATATCGCCGGTGATCAGCACGTCGGCTCCCTGACGGAGCGCATGGTGAATATAGCGGCTGCCCGATCCGCCGAGCACGGCCGCTTTTTTGATTACGCGCTCCGCATCGCCGACGACGCGGGCCGCCGGCACGTCGAAGCCTCGCTTGACGACTTCTGTCAGTTCGCCCAGCGTCCTGGGCTGCGCCAGCTTACCGATACGGCCAAGACCGTACGCTTTGCCCGTCTGCTCAAGCTTATAGAGGTCGTACGACACTTCTTCGTAAGGATGCGCGTTCAACATGCCCCGGATCGCTTTGGAGCGTGCGCTTTCCGGCAGCACGGTCTCGATCCGGATCTCTTCGGCGCGCTCCAGCTTGCCGGGGCTGCCCAAATGCGGGTTCGTCCCTTCGCCCGGCAGAAAAGTGCCTGTGCCTGCCGTGCTGAAGCTGCAGTGCGAATAGTCGCCGATCGTGCCTGCGCCGGCAGACAGCAGCGCGTCGAGCACGCCCTGATGATGGCTTGACGGCACATGGACGACGAGCTTGTACAGCGGCTCGCGCTGCAGTTCTTCGAGCGGCTTCGGTTCGACGATGCCGACGAGGTCGGCCATCCAGTCGTTCATGCCGCCTTCGGCCACGTCCAGGTTCGTATGGCTGATATAGACGGCGATATCGTGCTTGATCAATTTTTCGTACAGGGCGCCCATCGGCGTATCGGTGCGCAAGTTCGCAAGCGGCCGGAAAATGATCGCGTGATGCGCGACGATCAGATTGGCGCCGAGTGCAATCGCTTCGTCCACCACTTCGGGCGTCACGTCAAGCGCGACGAGCACTTTCGGGATTTCCTTGTTCAGCGTGCCGAGCTGCAGGCCGATTTTGTCGTTCTCTACGGCCAGCGCTTTGGGCGCGAACTTCTCCATCAGTTGGACAACGGTTTGTCCTTTGGCAAACATGCCAGCACCTCCTTGAGCCGTTGAATACGGCGTTCGAGCAATTCTTTTTTGCCGCGTGCGTCTTCGCTATCCGAGCGGCCCATCGATGCCGCAACCCCTTCCAGCTTCGCGATCTCGCTCCGCCATTTGCGGCGGAACACCGGCGAAGCTTCGCGCACGAGAAAAGGGCCCAAGTCAAGCAGCTCGTCGGCTTCGAGCCGGACCGGCGGCTCGCCCACGGTCGTCGGCGCGTACAGGCGCGCATTGTCCGCTTCCGCCGAGAGACTGCGGTCCCCGGTCAGCACTTCGTAAATCTTGCCGTCTTCTTCGAGGATATGTTCCTCCGTCAGCAGCCAGCCTTCCCGCAGCAGCCAGCGGCGCACGAGATCTTCGCCGACGTTCGGCTGCAGAATCAACCGCTGCACGCCGGCAAGCTTGGCTTTGCCTTCGGTCAAAATGCGGACGATCAACGCGCCGCCCATGCCGGCGATCGTAATGACGTCCGCTTCGCCCGCTTCGATCGCGGCCAGACCGTCGCCGAGCCGCACCTCGATCTGGCCCTGCAGTCCCGCTTCCGCGACCTGCTTCGACGCGGCGTCGTAAGGGCCGCGATTGACCTCGCCCGCGATCGCCGAAGGAACGCGGCCTTCGCGCACCGCGAAAGTCGGCAGCAGCGCATGGTCCGAGCCGATGTCCGCCAGGCGGCTGCCGGGCGGGATCAACCCGCAAATCTTGTTCAAACGTTCCGATAATTTCATACAGACACCCACGCAATCCATTTTTTTCGCCAGACAAATAAGAAGATGAACGCCAGCGCCAGCTTGCCGAGGATGTACAAAATGATGCCGTCCGTCGTATTCTGGCGCAGCAGCAGGTCGTCGAGCTCCGGCATGAACCAGAGCGTGATGCCGACCGCGAAGTAAATCGAAGCGAAGCGTTTCGCTTTATGATGGGCGAGCCAGCTGAGCCACAGCAGCAGCATGCTGAGCGGCACCCAGAGCAGTTGGAGCATCGGCCAGGAAGCCGCCGGATTCATCTGCCCGAAAAATTTGGCGTACAGCAGAATCAGCGCGCCCCAGCCGCAGTAATGCAGCAGTCCGCTCGGCACGATCATCCCGACCGCCAACCAGACGACGGCGCATACCGCGATCAATCCGAGCATGGCCATCGGTTCCTGCCAGCCGTTGAGCCGAATCATCCACGCCCCGAGGCCGAGCAGCACGATGCTGCCGATCGCGTACAGCATCTGCCCGCCCATGCCGCCCATCCAGGCTCTTCCCCTGGCGTATGTACCGAGCCCGTAGCAGAACGAGACAAGCGCCGCGATCGCGGCCGCCTGAAACGGCCAATCCAGAATCGGGAAATAGAACCCGATCAGGAAGATCAGCGCCACGCTGATAAACGAAAGCGCCCACAGCTTGAAATTGCCCTTTTTCAGTTCGGTGACCGACAAAGTGCTTTTCTGGGTCTGCGTCGCCTCGTCGTCATATAAGTTTAACAAAAAATCGCAGTAATGTTCGGGCAAAAGTTTGCCTTTGCGCCAATTTTCGATCTCCATAATAATGACTCTCTTTTTTTCCCGTTCCAAAAGCGCTCCTCCTCCATGACTGAAGCCGTTCTCTTCTTCTATATCGGCAGGTCGCTTCGCCGCGATTAAGCGGACGCGCATTTTTCTGCCGCGAACCGGCTTGTCCCCGTCGACAAGCGGACGCGAACATTCTTCTACGACCAGTCTACCCGGAAAGAATCGTCCCGCCTATCCGGCGCTTTGCATAAACATCCGGGACTTTTGATCGTGAACGAAACGAATCCGACGGGTGCGGGCAGGTTTTGAGGCAAAAAAACGCCGGAGCGGCGCTCCGGCGTTCGGCTGTGCGTATCCGGTTCTATTCGAGGAAATCTTTGAGACGCTTGCTGCGGCTCGGATGACGAAGTTTGCGCAGCGCTTTGGCTTCGATCTGGCGTATCCGCTCGCGGGTCACGCCGAACACTTTGCCAACTTCTTCGAGCGTGCGCGTACGTCCGTCGTCCAGGCCGAAACGCAGCCGGAGCACGTTCTCCTCGCGGTCGGTCAGCGTGTCGAGCACGTCTTCGAGCTGCTCCTTGAGCAGTTCGTAAGCCGCGGCGTCGGCCGGAGCCAACGCTTCCTGGTCTTCGATAAAGTCGCCGAGGTGCGAATCGTCTTCTTCGCCGATCGGCGTCTCCAGCGATACCGGCTCCTGCGCGATCTTCATGATCTCGCGCACTTTCTCGACGCTGAGTTCCATCTCCGCCGCGATTTCTTCGGGCGACGGCTCGCGTCCGTATTCCTGCAGCAGTTGGCGGGAGACCCGAATCAGCTTGTTGATCGTCTCGACCATATGCACCGGAATCCGGATGGTACGCGCCTGGTCGGCGATCGCGCGGGTAATGGCCTGACGAATCCACCAGGTGGCATACGTACTGAATTTGAACCCTTTTTTGTAATCGAACTTTTCTACCGCTTTGATCAGACCCATGTTGCCTTCCTGGATCAGGTCCAGGAACAGCATGCCGCGGCCGACGTAGCGTTTGGCGATGCTGACGACAAGCCGAAGATTGGCTTCCGCCAGCCTGCGCTTGGCTTCGTCGTCGCCTTCCATGATCCGCTTCGCCAACTGGACTTCGTCGTCGGCGGACAGCAGCGGAACGCGGCCGATTTCTTTGAGGTACATGCGCACCGGATCGTTGATCTTGATACCCGGAGGCAGCGCCAGGTCATCGTTGAATTCGAATTCCTCGCTGCCCTCCCGTTCGCGCGGCCGTGCCTGTTCTTCTTCCTCGTCCGTTTCGTCGCTCACTTCGATACCCTGGTCGCCGAGCTGCTCGTAAAACTCTTCGATCTGCTCGGGGTCCTGATCGAACGGCGACAGTTTCTCCGCAATCTCCTTGTAACTGAGATGGGATCTTTTTTTGCCGAGTTCGATCAATTGTTCTTTCACCTGTTCAAGGGTCTGTTCGCCTTCCAATTCCGTATGTTGCTCGTTCGCCATTCTAGACTCCCTCCTCCCCGGACTTCGAACCGGAAACTCGTTCGTTACTGACGCTCCAGGGCTATGATTTCACTTGCGATTTGAGCGGCGAGCAGGAAATCCCCGTCTTTTTCGGCACGGATCATCTCTTCGCGCTTGCTTTCGATGCCGCGCAGCCGGGGGAACTTGCGCACTTCCCGGATGCAGTCGTCGAGTACCTGCTCGTTCCACTCCCGCGGCCCTTCGATCATGACGATCGAGCTGACGGCTTTCTCCAGCTTCTCGTCCTGCAGCGACGAGATAAAGCGGCTGCTGTCGGGCTCGCGGTCCTGCGCGTAAAAAGCATACAGATAGGCGGCGATTGCCGCATATTCGGGTGTGTTGAACTCTTCGCCGAGGCGGGCCGCGACGTAATCGGCCGCCTGGCGGTCCTGCAGCATGAGGAACAGGAGACGGCGTTCGGCCGCCTGATGGCCCGGCAGCAGATTGCGGTCGGGACGCGACCTGCGCTGCTGCGGGAAAAAGTCTTCTTCGGCATTGGCGTAATTGCCGCCGCCGAAGCCGCTTTTTTTGCCGTAGCCTCCCTTGTTGCCGTAATCGCTTTTGTTGGTGTAATCGCTCCGCTTGCGTCCTTGGCCGCCGTACTGACCCTGCCCGCCGCCCCGGCCGCCCTGCTGGGGCCCGGAGTAGGCCGGTCCCGGATCTTCCTGACCCGGTGCCGGCCGGCTCTGTTCCTGGCGGATCAGGTTCGAATCCTGCTTCAGGCTGTCGAACGAGATGTCGACTTCCGAAGACAGGTCGCGCAGATACACTTCGCGTTCGGTCGGGGAATGCAGCGCCGCGATGATCGGCAGTGCCGCTTTGGCATAGTCGAGCCGGCCGCTTTCTTCGGCGAGCTTGTAGCCCCGCTTCAGATTGGACAACCGGAACTTCGTTGTCGACGCCGCGTCTTCCACGATCTGGCGCACGAAGCGTTCGCCGCCGTTCGACCGGATATAATCGTCCGGGTCGAGGCCGGGCGGCAGCATCGCCACCTTGACCTGCAAGCCGGCCTGCTCCAGAATCGGAATGCTTTTGAGCGCGGCGTTCTGGCCGGCATTGTCGCCGTCGTAACAGACGAGCACTTCGTCCGCCGTCGTCTTGATCATGGCGGCGTGCTGTTCGGTAAGCGACGTGCCCATCGTGGCGACGCCGTTCTGGACGCCGGCTTCCCACGCCGCGATGACGTCGCCGTAGCCTTCGAACAGGACGGCCTGCCGCTGCTTGCGGATCGCGCTTCGCGCTTGGTCGAAATTGTACAGCACCCGGCTTTTGTTGAACAACCGGCTTTCGGGCGAATTCAAGTATTTCGGCTGACCTTCGCCCAGAATCCGGCCGGCAAAGGCAATCGTTTTGCCGCTGCGGTTCGCGATAGGGAAAATGATCCGGCTGCGGAAGCGGTCGACGTAACCGTCGCCGCTCTGGCGGGCCGAGATCAATCCGCCTTTTTCCATCTCCGCCAGGTCGAACGACCGTTTGTCCAGAAACTGGACCAGCGTGTCCCAGCGGTCCGGCGCGAATCCGATCCGGAATTGTTCGATCAGCTTGTCGTTAATGCCGCGGCCGCGCAAATATTCCAGCGCGGGCAGCCCGTGCTCCGTGTTTTTCAACAGAAAATGATAAAATTTCTCGCTCCATTCGTAAGCTTGAAGGAGACGTCCGGTTTCTCGGTCTTGAGGCGACTCCGGCTTTCCGCTCGTATTCTGGAAAGGGATATGCGACTCTTCGGCCATAATCTTCACGGCTTCGGGGAAAGAAAGTCCTTCGATTTCCATCCTGAACTTGATGGCGTTGCCCCCCATGCCGCAGCCGTAGCAATAGAAGATTTGGCGATCCGGCGTCACCGTAAAAGAAGGGGTCTTTTCGGAATGGAACGGGCACAGGCCTTTCATGTACTTGCCCTGCTTGGTCAGATGAACGTGTCTGCCCACCGTCTCGACGATATCGTGCTGCGTGAGCACCGCATCGATCGTTTCCTCCGGAATATTTCCGTATTCCGTACTCATAGTAACCACCTTCTAATGAAAATAATATTCGCTATAGTTAAGCCTTCTCCTGCAAATCATGTAAAAGTTTTAAACATTTTTCCGAAAAAGCGCTTCGGTCTTCCGACGTAAATTTTTTGGGACCTTTGGTTCTTCCGCCGCCGCGGCGAACTTTGGCGCTAATATGCCGGCGATCCAGCAAAAGTTCGATATTGTCCGCGTCGTACACGAGGCCGCGCTCCGACAGGGCGTAAGCCCGTTTGGCCAACACCAGCGCGGCCAGCCCGTAATCCTGCGTAATGACCAGATCGCCGGCGCGCAGATGATTGACGATATACAGATCCGCACTTTCCTTGCCGGGGTCCACCCGCACGACCCGCACGTTGTCGGATTCGCGCAGCACATGGTCGTACGAGGACACCATGACGACCGGCACGCCGGTCAATCTTGCGGCCTGCTTGATCTCTTCCTTGACCGGGCACGCATCGGCATCGACCAAAATCCGCAGTCCTTCCGCTTCCATCTTCTTCCCCCTTTTCGCGAAGGCGCGCCGCGGCCGCTTGAAGACCGCCGCCTGCCCCTATGCGAAAAACGGAATTCCCCCGCCAGAGCACACAATGCGCCGGCGCCGCTCTGGCGTGCCGGATCCTGCTTCTCTGTACGGGGAAGATTCCGTATCGATTCCTTATTCAGCTGCTTGCGCGGCCGCGCGTCTTACTGCCAGACCAACTTGCCGAAATCGGCGAAGCGCTTGAGATCCGCATCGATCGCGGCAAGCAGGGCCAGACGGTTGGCGCGTACCTTTTCGTCCTCTGCCATTACCATTACCCGGTCGAAGAACGTTGTAATCGGCTGCTTGAGCCCCGCCAGCGCGCCCAGTTCCGCTTCGGCGGCGCCGCGTTCGCCGTTTGCCCAGGACGCCCGCTGCTGCTGAAGCTCCTGCCACGCGCGGAACAATTCCTGCTCCGGTTCGCCTTCGAACAACTCCGGCTGCACGCTGCTGCCGTCCGATTTGGATGCCAGATTGCCGGTACGCGTGAACGACTCCACGGTGATCTTGAAATCGCCTTCGCCGGAGATACCGTTCATCAGCGCTTTGCCCCGGGCCACGACGGCCGGAACGTCGCCGAAGCCGGCCGCGATGACCGCGTCGACGACGTCGTAACGCAGCGTCTCCGACAGCAATTTTTTGACGCGAAGCTCGAAGAAGTCACGCAGGTCGCCGCGAACTTCATCCGCCGTCCGCTTCAGGTTGCCGGCCTGCTCGTGTACCGAGATCGACACGTCGAACAGCTGGTCGAGCGTCAGGTCGAGCTTGTGGTCGAGCAGGATCTGCACGATGCCCGCCGCCTGGCGGCGCAGCGCGTAAGGGTCCTGCGAACCGGTCGGAATGATGCCGATGCCGAAAAATCCGACGATGGCGTCCAGTTTGTCCGCCAGGCTGACCGCCGAGCCGACGATGGAAGCCGGCACGGATTCGCCGGCAAAACGCGGCTGGTAATGTTCGAATACGGCGCGCGCGACCGATTCTTTCTCGCCGGCTTTGCGCGCGTAGTCTTCGCCCATGACGCCCTGCAGTTCGGGGAACTCGTACACCATCTGGGTCACGAGGTCGAACTTGCAGATGTCGGCGGCGCGGCTGACGTCCTGCTTGTCTTCGCTGTCCAGGTTGAGCAGCTCCGCGATGTGGTCGGCCGTTTGGCGAATGCGGCGCACTTTGTCGCCGGTACTGCCGAGCTCTTCGTGGAACACGACGTTCTCAAGCTTCGACAGCGCGTCCGCGATCGGCAGCTTCTGGTCTTCTTCATAGAAGAACTTGGCGTCCGACAGACGGGCCCGCAGCACTTTCTCGTTGCCTTTGGCGATCACGTCGAGCGACTTGGCATCGCCGTTGCGCACAGTTACGAAGAACGGCAGCAGCTTGCCTTCGGCGTCCAGAACCGGGAAGTACCGCTGGTGTTCGCGCATCGACGTGATGAGCACGTCCTGCGGAATGTTCAGGAACGATTCTTCGAACGTACCGAACAAAGCGGTCGGCGTCTCGACGAGGAACACCACTTCTTCCAGCAGGTCTTCCTTGATCGCGATATTCCAGTTGCGTTCTTCGGCCAGGTCGCGAATCTGCTTGAGGATCAGCGCCTGCCGCTCTTCCACGTTCGCGATGACGTGCTGCGCGCGCAGCGCTTCGACGTAATCTGAAGCCCGGTCGATCGAAGTCTCGCCGCCGAGAAACCGGTGTCCGCGCGTAACGCGGCCCGTGTGCACGTCGGTAATGTCGAACGGCACGACTTCTTCGCCGAACAGCGCGACCATCCAGCGGATCGGACGGACGAATTTGAAATCGTAGGTGCTCCAGCGCATGTTTTTCGGGAAACTCATCGACGATATGAGGCTTTTGAGTCCTTCCGGCAGCAGCGCGGACGCTTCCTGTCCGTTCAGGCTTTTGGTCGCGTAGATATATTCCACGCCGGCCAGTTCCTTGAACGTGAAGTCGCTCGCTTCCACGCCCTGGCTGCGGGCAAAGCCCAAAGCGGCTTTGGTCCATTCGCCGTTTGCGTCCTGCGCGATTTTGCGGGAAGGGCCTTTGACTTCTTCGCTGACGTCCTCCTGCTTCTCCGCAACGCCGCGCGCCAATACGGCCAGGCGGCGCGGAGTCGCGTACGCTTCTACTGTATCGTAGC
Organism: Saccharibacillus sp. WB 17; assembly: GCF_008634075.2. Lineage (NCBI taxonomy): Bacteria > Bacillati > Bacillota > Bacilli > Caryophanales > Paenibacillaceae > Saccharibacillus > Saccharibacillus sp. WB 17. The sequence continues at coordinate 311,378 of NZ_VPFK02000024.1, forward strand.
CCAGACGCGAAGCGTCCAGCCATTTCTCCGTTTTCTCGCGCAGCTGGTTCATCGCCGCGCGCAGGAAGCGGGCGGGTACTTCTTCAAGCCCGATTTCGAGCAGCAGATCTTTTGCCATTACGCTTCCCCTCCTTTCTTGATCAACGGGAAGCCGAGCTTCTCGCGCTCCTCCACGTAGGAAGCCGCCACTTTACGGGCCAGATTGCGCACTCTCGTAATGTAGCCGGTCCGTTCCGTCACGCTGATCGCGCCGCGGGCGTCGAGCAGGTTGAACGTATGCGAACATTTCAACACGTAATCGTAAGCCGGGAACACGAGGTTGGCTTCGGCCGCGCGCGCCGCTTCCTGCTCGTACATGTTGAACAGCGTGAACAGCATCTTGGCGTCGGACAGCTCGAACGTGTATTTGGAATGCTCGTATTCCGCCTGGCGGTAGACGTCGCCGTAAGTCATGCCTTCCACGTATTCCAGATCGAACACATTCTCTTTGTCCTGAATATACGAAGCGAGGCGCTCCATGCCGTACGTGATCTCGACCGCGACCGGATGCGTCTCCAGACCGCCGACCTGCTGGAAATAAGTGAACTGCGTAATTTCCATGCCGTCCAGCCACACTTCCCAGCCGAGACCCGCGCAGCCGAGCGTCGGGTTCTCCCAGTTGTCTTCGACGAACCGGATATCGTGCACGAGCGGATCGACACCGAGCGCTTTGAGACTGTCCAGATACAATTCCTGAATATTGTCCGGCGACGGCTTGATGATGACCTGGAACTGGTGATGCTGGTACAACCGGTTCGGGTTCTCGCCGTAGCGTCCGTCCGAAGGGCGGCGCGAAGGCTCGACGTAAGCGACTTTCCACGGCTCGGGACCGAGGGAACGCAAGTACGTCATCGGATTCATCGTGCCCGCGCCTTTTTCCGTATCGTAAGGCTGCGCGTTAATGCATCCCTGATCCGCCCAAAATTTCTGAAGCGTCAGGATCATGTTCTGAAAATTCATACAAACACCCCTTTGCAAAATGGATCGGCAGACCGGACAAGGAACTTGGGCACCTATCTGACTGTACACAAAAAACTCCCGTCCTTACGCCTGATTCGACAGACGTAGGGACGAGAGTTTCGGACCCGGAAACGACATCATGCCGCGCATGCGCCGTTCCCGGGTTCGGGTCCGTTGAGCGGATCAGGCATTCGGCAGATCCGAATGCAGCCCGTCCAACGTCCTTGCTCCCGCGGTTCCACCCTACTTGAATACGCGGCGTCCGCGAGCGGACGCGATGCGCATTCCTCTTTTCCGTACGCTTCCCGTATCGCACGCTCCCGGAAATGCCGATAAGCGCGAAATAGGGCCTGCCGGGCTTGCACTGTTCCCGGTTCGCTGGTGTTGGGCCTCGTAAATCATCCGCGCATTTTCCGTTCAACGCTGCTGCGAAACTTTCAGCAATCTACCTTTATTGTAAAACCCGAATGGTTATTTGTCAAAGCCATACTGATCCAGCTGATCCAGAAACCGCTTGGATTTCAAGTTCATGCCGATATGTTCGCGCATCAGCGCTTCCATGACGATCTTCAGTTCGGCTTTGGTCTCCGGCTTGACGTCCACGTTGCCGAGCCGGCGCAGGTCGAGCCGCGCGAATACGCGCAGCAGCGACAGCGTGCGGGCCGACACCGGAACCGCGTACGGATCGGCCGAGCGAAAAGGCACACTGAGCACGCCGCCCAGACGCGGGCTGATCAGCGCGTCGCCTTCGACCGGACGCCGGCTGGACGAACAAATGTCGAGTTCGGGTCCGTAGCCGGACGCCTGCAGCATTTTCATTTCGAACAAGCGCATCATCACTTCGGGATCTTTGCCTTCCCGCATGCCGGTCAGAAAAGCCTGCAGCTGCTCGAACCAGAAACTGCCGGTATCTTCGTCCTGCAGCGCCCGGTCGATCAGCTCGCAGGCATAGGCGCCGTGGGCGGCAAGCACCAGATCTTCGCGCAGCTTGTGGTTCGATTCGTAGATCTCCGCGTCGTTCAGCGTTCCCAGCCCGCTTCCGCCGCGGAAAAAGCTGAATATGCCGTACGTGAACGGCTGGGTCAGCGAACCGTGCCGGCTTTTGAGCTTTTTCGCTCCGCGCACCATCACGCCCATTTTACCGTGCGTCTGGGTGCAGAGCGTAATGATTTTGTTCGTTTCGCCGTAGTCCATCGCCCGAATCACGATTCCTTCGAGACGGTACAGCATCCTAAGCGTCCCGGTGGAAGCCGAGGTCTCGCAGCACGCGATCCTGGTTGCGCCAGTCCTTTTTCACCTTGACCCACAGCTCCAGGAAAATCTTGGAACCGAGCAGATTCTCGATATCCTGGCGCGCCCGCTTGCCAACTTCTTTGAGCATGGCGCCCTGCTTGCCGATGACGATACCTTTTTGCGAATCGCGTTCCACGAAAATGACCGCGCCCACGTACACGATGCCGTTGTCCTGCACTTTCATGTCTTCGATCGTGACGGCGATCGAGTGCGGCACTTCTTCGCGCGTCATCTGCAAAATCTTCTCGCGGATCAGTTCGGCGATAACGAACTGTTCCGGATGGTCGGTGATCTGGTCGGCCGGATAATACTGCGGGCCTTCCGGCAAATATTTGCCCAGCTGTTCCATCAGCGTGTTCACGTTGTTGCCGAACTTGGCGGAGATCGGAATCACTTCCGCGAACTCGTACAATTTGCGGTATGTCTCGATCAACGGCAGCAGCGCTTCCGGTTCGATCAGGTCGATCTTGTTCATGATCAGGAACACCGGCGTCTTGATCTTGCCGAGCTGTTCGATAATGTAGCGGTCGCCGCCGCCGATGCCTTCCGAAGCGTCGACGAGGAACATGGCCGCTTCCACCTCGCCCAGCGTGTTCAGCGCCGTGTTGTTCATGAAATCGCCCAGCTTCGATTGACGTTTGTGAATGCCCGGCGTATCGAGGAACACGATCTGTTTGCCTTCCCCCGTGTACACCCCGTGAATCTTGTTCCGCGTCGTCTGCGGTTTGTCGGACATGATCGCGATCTTTTGCCCGATAATCTGGTTCATCAGCGTCGACTTGCCGACGTTCGGGCGGCCGACGATAGCGACGAACCCGGACTTGAAGCCTTTTTTGCTCTCCATTCTATTCCTCCTCTTGATGTCTGATACATTTTTTCCGTCCTTGTCACTTGTTCTTGCCTTATGCTTTATCCAGATCCCAGGGCCCGAACGCGTCCGGGAGCAGTTCCCCGATCGTCGTCTCGCGAATATCGCCCTTCATATTGCTCAGCATGACCGGCATATCCGGTTTGCACAATTCCACCAACACCTGCCGGCATACGCCGCACGGCGCGATCGGGCCTTCCGTGTCGCCGACGACGGCCAGCATCTTGAAGCTGCCCGGACGATGGCCGTCCGCCACCGCGCGGAACAGCGCCGTGCGCTCGGCGCAGTTGGACGGTCCGTACGCCGCATTTTCGATATTGCAGCCGTGGTGCACCTGTCCGTGCTCGTCCAGCAAAGCCGCTCCCACTTTGAAGCCCGAGTAAGGCACGTAAGCCTGCGCCCGCGCTTTGATCGCTTCCTGAATCAGTACCGCTGCATCCATTCGACCTGTTTCCCCTCTCCGTATCTGCTTCTTGTCGGGTGCATTCTATTGTACATCCGTCCGCCCGTTACAGCCAGCCCCAGTCTTGCACCAAGCGCAGCAGCGGAGGCGCAAACACGATAAGACCGATCACGGCGGCGAAAACCGCGGAAGCCAGCACCGCTCCCGCGGCGGCATCTTTCGCTTTTTTGGCCAGCGGATGCAGCCGTTCGCCCACGGTCAGGTTGACCGCGGCTTCTACCGCCGTATTCATCAATTCGGCGGACAGCACGAGTCCGATCGCCAGGCACAACAGTCCCCAGTCGAGCCGGGGAACCCGCAGCAGCGCACCCAGAAGCAGCACCGCCGCGCACAGCGCCAGATGCACCTTGAAGTTCCGTTCCGTCGAAGCCGTTGCCCGGACGCCGTCCCAGGCATTCCGAAATACGTCTCCCCAGGTGCGCCGTTTGTCCATCAGCGCGTCAGCCCGATTTTTTGCAGAGCCGCTTCCTGCTTGGCCATCATCTCCGCTTCGTCTTCCGGGGTCTGATGGTCGTAGCCGAGCAGATGCAGAAATCCGTGCACGAACAGAAAGCCGAGCTCCCGCTCGACCGAATGTCCGTAATCCCCGCTCTGCGCGATGGCGCGCGGCACGGAAATGATGATGTCTCCCAACATTTCCTCGAGTTCCGGCTCCGCCGCTTCGGCCGCGTCGACTTCGTACACGATCTCCGGCTCTTCGCCCGCCGATTCGCGCATCGCGAACGACAAAACGTCGGTCGGCCGGTCGATATTGCGGAACTCTTTGTTCAGCCGGTGGATTTCTTCGTCGTCCACGAAAGTCAGCGCCACTTCGCCGTCGGTCACGTTTTCCGTCTGCCCTGCCGCTTCAAGCAGCAGGCGCAGCTGCCCGATCAGCGTCTCGCCGATTTCGTATTGGTCTTGTTCGTTGCTCCATTCCAGTTGCAGGCTCATGCTTCAGTTCTCCTTTGTCTTGGGCTTGACCTCTTCGGGATATTCGATCCGCGAATGGAAAATTCCCATTACGGCTTCCTTGAGCGTTTTGGACACCACGTCCAGCTCTTTGAGCGTAATGTCGCACTCGTTGAACTGCTGGTCGTCCAGCCGGCTTTTGATGATCTTGCCGATCATCGATTCCACCTGGTCGATCGTCGGCTTGTGCAGCGAGCGGACCGCCGCTTCGACGCTGTCCGCGATCCCGACGACCGCCGCTTCTTTTGATTGGGCTTTCGGTCCCGGGTACCGGAATTCCGCTTCCGTGAAGTCCGGTTCGACGCCGCGTTCTTCCGCAAGCTTCAGCGCTTTTTGATAGAAGAAATAGAGGAAAGTCGTGCCGTGATGCTGCTCCGCGATATCGCGGATACGCTTGGGCAGCTTGTACTCTTTCTGCATCTCGACGCCGTCGCGCGCATGGGCTACGATGATCGACTTGCTCAGCTTCGGATCGATGGAATCGTGCGGATTTTCGATATTGTTCTGATTTTCGATAAAATAGCTCGGACGCTTGGTCTTGCCGATATCATGATAATACGAACCGACCCGGCAGAGCAGGCCGTTGGCCCCGATCGCTTCCGCCGCCGCTTCGGACAAGTTGCCGACCATGACGCTGTGATGGTACGTGCCCGGCGTCTCGATCAGCAGCTTGCGCAGCAGCGGATGGTTCGGGTTGGACAGCTCGACGAGCTTGAGCGCCGACAGGATGCCGAACGTCACTTCGAAGAACGGCATAAGCCCGATCGCCAAAATGGCGGTCAGCAGTCCCGAAGCCAACGCAAACGCGACCGGATACAGAATCGTGCTGCGGCTCGGGTCGGGATCTCCGATCAGCGACAACGCCAATACCGCCAGCGCGCCGAACAAGCTGACCATGATGCCCGCTTTGAGCAGGGTCGACCGCTGGCTGGCCCGGTGCACGGTGAAGATCGCCGCATACGAAACGACAAGCGTGTAGAAACCGAAATGGAAATCGAAAATGTCGCTTCCCGTCTGTCCGGCATTCAGCACGACGCTCGCGAGCACCGAGAAAATGACGGCGCTGAAGTAGGCGAACGGATTGTTCAGCAGCAGCGTAATGAGCGTACAGCCGATAGCGACGGGAGCGAGATAGCCGACGTACCGCGCCGTATCGCTTTGCACGAGCGCCGTCAGATGCATCGCGATCAGCATAATGAAGTAGATCAACACGATCATGAGCAGCTGCGGATTGCTGTATTTGAACTCGTTGCCGCTGAGGCGCGTGAACAGGAACATGCCGAGCGAGAGCAGGCCGGACAGCAGCAGCAGGCCGAACTGCGGCCAGTAATTGATCTCCGTCTTGAGCATGTCGTTCTCCTTGAGGAGATTGTACATGTCCTGCGTAATCGTCTCGCCGCGCTGCACCAGCACGTCGCCCTGCTCGATATATACCGTTTCGGTATTCTCGCGGGCCTGCACGGCCGCTTCCTTCGTCGCTTCTTCGTCATAGAACCGGTTCGGCGTAATCGCGAGCTTGATCAGCTCCTGCACGACCTCGCGCGAAGTGCGGTCGGTCAACGTGCTGCGGCTGACGAACTCCGCGACCTGGGCGCGCGCCGTCTGGGCGTCCGTCACCTGATCGCTCATGAGCCGGGAAGCGATTCCGGTCGCTTCCGACTTCATCTGCTGGATTTGGATCGAAGTCAGCGCCGGAATTTTGTAAAACGTTTCTTCCGGGATATCGTATTCCTGCTCGCCGAGCCGCGTCTGCACTTCACGCAGCAGCGCGGCCGAATATGCTCCGTTGCTGCCGCTGTTGCGGATGCTGTTCGCCATGAACTGATTGACTTTTTGCGGCAGCTCTTCCCGGTAAATCTCGATTTTGTTCGCTTCCGTCAGTTGGTCGTCCTGATTCAGCGTATCGATCCGGTCCAGCAGCTGGTTGATCAGCGTATCGTTGCGAAGCGGCACGATGCGGTACACCTGCTGCACGCGCTCCGCGGCTTCTTCCTGCGCCTGCAGGGTCGCTTTGCTGTTCGGAATCTGTGCCGGAGCCAGAATTTCCTTGTCGCTCGGCATGTTGACCTGGATATCGTATTTTTCGGGCAGCAGTTTGGGCGCAAGCCCGACGTAGAACATAAGCGTCATCAGGGCGAACAAAGCCAGCTTGACGAGACGGCTGTTTTTCCAGCCGGAAATTTTCGGATCGGTTTTTCTGTTCCATTTTTCTTTTGAAGCCATATGGAAGAACCTCCGGTATTAGACTCCTGAGCCTATTCCAAAATGAAAGATGTCCCTATCGTTTGGAAATCGGTTCTTATTCGATGCTTTCCGCTGCCTTTTCGTAAGCCACGATGATTTTCTGTACGATCGAGTGACGAACGACGTCTTCCTGGGCGAACGTGACAAAGCCGATATCGGAAATTTCGTTCAGGATCAGCCGGGCTTCGACCAGACCGGACTTTTTGCCGCGCGGCAGGTCGATCTGCGTCACGTCGCCCGTGATGACCATTTTGGAACCGAACCCGATCCGTGTCAGGAACATCTTCATTTGCTCGGGCGTCGTGTTCTGCGCTTCGTCCAAAATGATGAACGCATCGTCGAGCGTCCGTCCGCGCATGTACGCAAGCGGCGCGATCTCGATCAGGCCGCGTTCCAGCGCTTTGGCTACCTGCTCCGTGCCCATGACGTCGTACAGCGCGTCGTAGAGCGGGCGCAGATACGGATCGACTTTCTCCTGCAGATCGCCCGGCAGGAAGCCGAGGCTCTCACCCGCTTCGACGGCCGGACGCGTCAGTACGATACGCTTGACCAGACCTTCCTTGAGCGCGGTTACGGCCAACACGACCGCCAAATATGTTTTGCCGGTACCGGCCGGACCGATACCGAACACGATGTCTTTTTTCTTGATCGTCGTGACGTAATGCTTCTGGCCGATCGTTTTGGGGCGAATCGGCTTGCCGCGGAACGTCAGGGCGATTTCGCCTTTGAACAGGTCGAGCAGTTGATCGGCGCGGAAATCTTTGGCCAGATCGAGCGCGTACTGCACATCCCGTTCGGTCAAGTTGTAGCCGTTGCGAACCAACTGCAGCAGCACGTCGAACAGCTGCTCCAGTTGATCCGCTTCCTGTTGGGGTCCGTATATGCCGATTTCTTCCTCGCGGCTGTCGATCCGTGCTCCGAACTGCCGTTCGATCAACTTGAGATACGTGTCCTGCGGACCAAACAGGGCCAAACCTTCTCCCGCGTTATGCAGCGGAATTTTGATGCTTCTCGTCTGTTCTGTCAAAAGCTCTCAGTCTCCTTATATCGATATGATGGGAGGCCTCGGCTTCCTGTGCGGAACCGGGCCCTTGTTCGCCTATCGGAATCTTGAACCGCCGGGCGCCGCGCGGATTCCGTCTGCCGCTTGGAGCCTACGGAATCCGGCAGCGGCCGGATCAAACCTTATTTCTCAACTTTACCATTCTAAGAGGCCCCATGCAAAAGATTTTGGGAGCGTGTTCGGAGACGCGCAGGACGCAAAAAGCCGGCCTTTTTCGTCGGGGACGGAAAAGGCCGGCAGCTGCGCCGTCGGGAAACGGCGATTCCGCAGAATTACCTGCGCCCGGAATGATACGGTTTTCTGGCACGGGGCGTGCCGAGGATCTCGGCCCACATGACCCCTTTGCGCAGATCTTCGGCCGTCGGTTTGACGAACAGATCCGCGGCGGCGACCGGCGTCTCCGCCGGTGCGGTCCGGCCTCCGACCTGATGGTAGGAAGCGGCCGTCTTCGGACGATTGCCGCCGCCCCGGGTCGACTTGCGGTCGATCTCGCGTACCGCGTTCGGCATCGCCTGGGCCCGGCTTTGGGTCGAACGGCCGGCTTGCAGCCTTTTCTCGATCTCTTCGTTCATGCCGATCGAAGCTTGTTCCAGGTTGGTTCTGCCCGACCGGGCATCGGTACGCGAAGCGGCATCGTTCCCGCGCGCATCCGCTTTGCGCGGATTCGGAGCGGGAGCGCGGCCGAACGGGGACTGGCGCTGCTCGGCTTGTTCTTCTTCATATTGCATAGGCCGCGTCGCCTGCCTGCCCGGATCGGAAGCGCCGCGTCCGCCGAACGGCTCGGCGCCTCCGTTGGGATTCTTTTTCTTCTTGCCAAACACGGACATCAGCGCACCTATAATAATGATGACGATGAAGAAGTTGCTTACGATCCAATCCAAGAATTGGGGCACGATATCCCCTCCTGTTCCGCCTAATTACTTGTGTCGCCTTACTTGTTCGGATCCTGCTTGTCGACATGCGTTACGTTCATGCCGCCGAGCGAGCCTCTCATTTCCGTATCGGCTTCGAGATTTTTGATGTTCAGGTAATCCATAACGCCGATTTTGCCGCCGCGCAGCGCTTCCGCCATGGCGATCGGCACTTCCGATTCGGCTTCCACGACGCGCGCTCTCATCTCGACGACGCGGGCGTTCATTTCCTGTTCTTCCGCTACGGCCATGGCGCGGCGTTCTTCGGCTTTGGCCTGGGCAATCCGCTTGTCGGCTTCCGCCTGTTCGGTTTGCAGGAAAGCGCCGATGTTTTTGCCGACGTCCACGTCCGCGATATCGATCGACAGAATTTCGAACGCCGTACCGGCATCCAGTCCTTTTTCAAGCACCGTGCGCGAGATTTTGTCCGGATTCTCCAGCACTTCCTTGTGCGTGTCGCTGGAACCTACCGTGCTGACGATACCTTCGCCGACACGGGCAATGATCGTTTCTTCGCCGGCACCGCCGACGAGGCGGTCGATGTTCGCACGCACCGTAACGCGGGCAATAACGACGACTTCGATACCGTTGCGCGCAACGGCCGAGATGCTCGGCGTCTCGATAACGCGCGGGTTAACGCTCATCTGTACCGCCTGCAGCACGTCGCGGCCGGCCAGGTCGATCGCGGCCGCCCGTTCGAATTCCAGCGGAATGTTGGCACGATGCGCCGCGATCAGCGCATTGACGACGCGGTCGACGTTACCGCCGGCCAGATAGTGACTCTCAAGCTGGTTGATGGTCAACGTCAGGCCCGCTTTGTGCGCCTTGATCATCGGATTGACGATCCGGGACGGCGTTACGCGCCGCAAGCGCATAGCGACCAGCGTAATGATGCTGATGCGCAGACCCGAAGCGAGCGCCGAGATCCACAGGGCGACCGGGAAAAAGCTGAAGAAAATGCTCAAAAGAATAATGCCTACCACTACGATCAGCAGCGGAGTAATCCAAACTGCATCTGCCATAAGTACCCCTCCAAGTTTCGGGTTCAAAGCGCCGGAGCGAAAATGGGTTCCGGTTCGGCGGCCTCAAACTCCGTTATGTCGTTCTGTTGCGTGAGCTGTTGCGTGAGTGTGCGTCTTGCTGCCCGGACCCAGATCAGATCGGTTCGATCGGTCCCAGCCCGCTGTGCCATTTTTCCTGAACGACGATGCGGCTGCCTTCCGTTTTGACGATGACGACCGCTTTGTCGCGTTCGATAAAAGCGCCGTCGCTGACGACGTCGAGACGTTCGCCTTCGATCAGGACGGTACCCGACGGACGCAGAGGCGTCAGGGTAACGGCGTCGCGTCCGACCAGTTCAAACCGCGTGACCGCGGAATTGTAACCGGCTTCGGACGTCAAACTGTCTTTAAGAATGAAGCGATTCCAAATGCCCCGCTCCTTGAACACGAATACAACGATGCCTACAGCCGCCGCGGCCAATACGAAAGCGATTCCGAGCGTCTGCAAAGCGTGTCCGGTTGCCCATGCTGCCATAACCACTCCTCCTATAAGCGAGCCCGCTCCGAGCAGGCCCAGTATCCCGAAACTCGGCAGAACGATTTCGAGTGCCATCAAAACGATTCCCGCTGCGAACAGCAGCCAAACGTAAGGATCGGCCAAACCCTGGAACGTGCTGGCGAAAAAGTACAGAACGAACGCGCTGACCCCGAGCACTCCCGGAAAAATGAGTCCCGGCACGAGCAGTTCGATGACCACGCCGGCAAGTCCGATAAACAGCAGCAGCGTCAGCATGACGGGCTCTGTCAGAAATCCCGAGAGATTCGACAAAAACCCGGCCTGCTCGGCGCCCTGCGACGAAACGGCCGTACCGGCCGCGGAAGCCGTGGACACGAACGAGGTGCAGACGATCAACGGAATCCCGACCAGCCAGACGGCACCCCACAGCGCCGCGGCGAATCCTACCCACCATTTGGACCGTGCTTGTGTATGCATCGATTTCCCCTCCTTCTCTAAAATGTGAGGCGCTTACGAAACAACTTGCTGCTCTTCATTTCCCTCTGTTTAGGCTTGACGAAACAACAGTTTCTCAGTATTGTATACGTGCTTCCGGCCGCGAGGTTCCAAAAAAATCCCGTTTTACTAAAAAAACAACAAAAACACCCTTCCGGAAACCCGGAAGGGTGTTCGTTTCGCTCGTTTATTGCAGGCCCTGCTGAACCACTTGATTAACCAACTTCCCATCGGCACGGCCTTTGACTTTCGGCATCAAAGCGGCCATGACTTTTCCCATATCGGCTTTGGAAGAAGCGCCGGTTTCTTGGATGGTCTGTTGTACAATGGCTTTCACTTCCTCTTCGCTAAGCTGGGTAGGAAGATAGTCAGCAACAATAACGATCTCGGCTTTGACAGTCTCGGCCAAATCGTCACGACCTGCTTTTTCAAATTCATGGAGGGCATCTTTGCGCTGTTTGATCTCACGACTCAGAATTTCAAGCACTTCTGCGTCATCCAAAGTCCGCTTCAAATCGATCTCTTGGTTCTTGATCGTCGCGCGAATCATTCGTATGGTCGAGAGTTTGAATTTATCCTTACTCCGCATGGCTTGCTTCATATCTTCGTTTAATCGTTCGCTAAGATTCATTTAACAATAAATCCTCCTACCAAGACGTGTTATTCGAATCGCCAAAAAAAGCGACCGGGTTAAACACTACTTAGAACTTTCTTTTGCGAGCAGCCTCAGACTTCTTCTTGCGCTTTACGCTAGGCTTCTCATAATGCTTGCGCTTTTTAACTTCCGCCAGCACGCCGTCTTTTGCGATCGAGCGTTTGAAGCGGCGAAGAGCAGCATCAATAGTCTCGTTTTTGCGAACTTTAGTTTCAGACACCAGTTTCCCCTCCCTCCGACCAGACCGTCCAAGAGCATAACACGGTTAATCAACTTTCATTATAGGCGAAAACAAAAGTCCGTGTCAATGCCTATAAAAAAGTCTGTTTCGATCCAGACGGCAAGCAGGCGGTTTTGAGCCGTGAAAGCCCAAGCCGCGCGCTTTGCGCCGTCAAAACAAATCGCGGCCCGAGCGGAAAACCGACCCCAACAGGCGCATTCCCGCTTACCGGGCCCACCTCATCCGATGCCCGGCTGCGCCGAGCCCTACCGGGCATCGGCCCGGCCTGTCCGGATCGGTCAAGCGTGTGAGTCCGACGCTCCGGTCAGCGCGCCGAGCTTGCCGCCTCCGAGCAGATGGAAATGCAGATGCGGCACCGTCTGGCCGCCGTCGCGGCCGCAGTTGTTAATGACGCGGTATCCGCTCTCCGCGATGCCCAGCTCTTCGGCCAGCTGCACGGCGACGCGGTGAATTTCTCCGATAACGGCCAGATCTTCGTCCGCAATATCGTTCAGCGACGGAATCGGCTTTTTCGGCACGATCAGTACGTGGACGGGAGCCGCGGGCTGAATATCGTGGAACGCATAGATCCGTTCGTTCTCGAACGCTTTCCGGCTTGGAATATCGCCCTGAATAATTTTCGTGAAAATCGTCTCGCTCATCTGTGTTCCTCCTTATAGGTATGGGGTTGGGCATTCGGCTTCGTTTATTGTACCGATTATGCGCGCAAAAAACAAAAAAAGAAGCCCCCCGCGAATCCCGGCGGGATTCGTTTGCTTGAAGCGCCGGCCGGAGCGAACGCACGGGACGTTCGGACAGTTGGCGCTTCGGGGGACTTCCATGGCATGTCGGCTGACTGTAGTGTAACAGCCCGGTGAATCTGTATCTGTGATCTGTGTCACGTTCTGCGGGCTACATTTTCTCCAGCAGCACTTTGGAGCCGGCTCCGGCAGGGTCGGCCGGCTGCACGATCAGGCGGCGCGGCAGACGCGCCCGCAGCTCCTGCACGTGGCTGATAACGCCGACCGACAGCCGGTCGCTGTGCAGATGCTCAAGCGACGTGATGACCGTGTCGAGCAGCTCGGGATCGAGCGTGCCGAATCCTTCGTCCAGGAAAAAAAATTGCAGCGGATATTCGCCTCGCAACTGGATCTGCGCCGACAAAGCCAGCGCGAGCGACAGCGAAGTCAAAAACATCTCTCCGCCGGACAAGGTCGAGACCGGACGGCGCACGCCGCCGTTCGCGTCGTCGCATACGACAAATCCGCCGCCGGAATCGACTTCCAGCGAATAACGCTGCTTGGTCAAAAAGCGCAGCCGGCTCGACGCCGCGCGGCTGATCTGGATCAGCTGCTCTTCGGCCACGTATTCGACGAACGCGTTGCCGCGGAAGCAGGCCTGCAGCTTCGACAGCCGCTCCATCTCCGCGGCGGTCACGCGGCGTACCTGCTCCAGTTCGTTCCAGCGTCCGTTGCGGACAGAGACGTCTTCGAGGTCGCGCTGGGCGCGCGCTTTGGCGGACAGCGCTTCTTCGTCTTGCCGCCGGGCTTCGCCCAGCCGCAAGGCGCAGGCCGCCCATTGATCTTCCGACACGTCGGCGCCGCCGAGCAGCTTCTCCAGTTCCCGCAGCCGGGCGGACAGTTCGTTCTCCCGCTCCCGGTGCGTCCGGGCAAGGCGCTCCGCTTCCTGCATCTCTTCGTCGCGCATAACGGCGGCTTCCGCTTCTTCCGCCGCCCCGAACGGCGAACCGTCCAGCGCTTCGCTCCAGCCCTGCTCCGCGGCGGACGCATGTTCGGCGGCCGATAATGCCGCCTGCTGCGCCGCGGCGGAATCGTTCGCCGCGGTCTGCCATGTGCGGCGCGCCGCTTCAAGTTCAAGCCGCGTCCGCTCCGCCGCTTCGCGCAGGCTCTCTAGGCGTTCCGACGCCAGGCGCAGCAGCTCGGCCGCGGAATCGCCGCCGGATGTCTCGCGCAGGCGCCGTTCTTTCTCGGCCAGCAGCTCTGCCCGGCCTTCGGCCTGCGCCGTGAACAGCACAAGGCCGCGTTCCGCTTCGGCCGCGGATTGCTCGTGCGCTTTCAGCGCCGTTTCCATATCGCGGATAACGGGACCGCTCTTGTCGAGCCGGCGCTTCAGTTCTTCGGCCCGGCTGTCCCGGTCGCGAATATCCGCGCGTCTGGCTTCCAGTTCTTCCCGCCGCAGTTCGGCGAACGAAGCCGCCCACTGCCGCTCCGCTTCCGCCAGGCGGCGTTCCAGTTCGCCGAGGCGCTCTTCGGCGCGCACGCGCTGGCGTGAAGCGCCGTCGAGCCTGACGCGCGGCGCTTCCGCTTCGCGCGAAGCAGCGGACAAGGCGCGCTCGCCGTCGCGCGCCGCGCTGTCGAGCTGCGCGGATTCGCGCTCGAAGCGTTCCGCCGCTTCCTGCAGGCGGAGCAGTTCGTCCGCGCAGGCCTGCGGGGAAAGCAGGCGGATTGCGGGAGCGGGCGCGGGAGCAGACGCGGCCGAAGGCGCGGAAGCGACCCCGGGCGCGAGGGCAGGCGCCGAACCGGGCGCTTGCGCGGGTGCGGCTTCGACGCCGGGGTCAGGCTGAACCTGCCCGGAGGCGGAGCCGTCCGGGGTCTGCGCCAGTTCTTCGCGCAGGCGCCGGGCCAGCCTTTCGCCGCCCTGCCGCAGGCGGGCGGCGGCGAGGCGCAGCTCGCGCGCCCGGAGCTGCAGGGCACGCAGCGGTTCGAGTTCCGCCGCGGCCGAGGCGGCGGAAGCGTCTTCTTCCGCCGGCAGCGGATGATGCGTCGCGCCGCAGACGGGGCAGGGCTCGCCGTCGGTCAGGGCGTGCGCCAGCTCGGCGGCCATGCGGCGCTGCGCGGAATCGCGGTCCGCCTGTTCGAGCAGCGACTGCCGCTCTTCGGCCGCTTCGATCAGCGCGGCGATCTCCCCGTCGAACACATCCAGCGACGTCGCGTACCGCTCGGCGTTCTCCGCCGCGCGGAGCAGATCGGCGCGGCAGGCAACTTCCCGCTCGCGGCCGGCGGACAGTTCCGCTTCCGCTTCCGCCTCCTGGCGCCGCGCTTCTTCGAGATCGCGGCGAATATCCGGAAGCTGCGCTTCGAGCCCGGCGATCGAATCCGCCAGCCGACCGGCGACTTCCAGTTCCGTCCGGTCGGAGCTGCGCACTTCGCAGCCGCCGAGCTGATCCTGCAGTTCGGCGCGCAGCTGCGCGGCCTTGTCGAGCTTGCGCCGCAGCTCGTCGGCGTCGGTACGCGCCCGTTCCAGGCGAGCCGCCGCTTCGGTCCGGCCGCGTTCGAGCCGCCGGCTCTCTTCGCGCAGCGCCTCCAGTTCGCGCTCTAGCTGCAGCGCCTGTTCCAGTTCGGCGATACGGCGCAGCAGCGTCGGCTCTTCGCCGGACAGCCCTTCGCGCGCCGCGCTTTCGGCCGACGCGGCCAGGTCGGCCCGCCCGCGCGCTTCGCCCAGCGCGGCCTGAAGCCGCTCCGCGGCGGCGGCCAGCTGTTCCGAGCGCGCCGAAGCCGCCCGGAACCGTTCCAGCGCCGGCAGCAGCGCCGCCGACGCGCGCGCCCGTTCCGTGCGCGCCTGCAGCGCGCGGATCTCTTCGCCGCGCGCTTGCAGCTGCCCGAGCGCCGACGCAGTCTCGCGGCGCTCGCCCGCGCGTTCGCGCACGCGCGCCAGCCGGCCGTGTTCCTCGGCCGCCGCGTCCAGCTCCGCGCGCCGGGCTTCGGC
>NZ_VPFK02000025.1:0-25175 GCF_008634075.2 Saccharibacillus sp. WB 17
GCGCCCGAGCGCGCGGCACGCTTCGCAGCGTGCGCAGTCCGCCGAGCCGCAGGCGGCGCAGGGGCCGCCCGCAGCTTCGCTGCCGCAGCGCACGCAGCGATGCGCGGCGCGGGACGCGGCGGCGAAGCGGCCGCCGGACAAGCGGCTCTGGCGAGCTTCCCCGCTCGGTCGGCCGCAAAGCCGACTTGGGCCGGCTCCCGCGGTCTTCTCCACCGCGCCCGACAAGGTGAGCCGTCCCTGCAAATACGCCCACTGCACGATCGCTTTCCAATCGCGTTCCAGCCCCGGGGCGATCTCGCGAATCATCGCAAGCAGTTCGCGGCCGAGCAGCGAACGGCCTTCCAGCAGTTCTCCGAGCACATGGGCCTGCTCGTTCAAATGCCGTTTCTTTTCCAGTTGATCGATGTCGGGCTCGCCCGGTTCCCGGCCTCCCGCTTCCATCCATCGCTGCCCTGCGCTTCCGCCATCCGTTTCTTGCATCCCGAGCAGCGACGCGATCGAATGGGGATCTTCAGCCGCAAGCTCCGGCGCGAGCCACCGGCGAATATACCTTTCCCACTCTTGGGTGCTCCAATGATCCGCCGATTTCTGCACGGTTTTTCCGCTCAGGCGCGCGGCCCACTGCAGCGGCATGCCGGAAGAAACCAGCTTCCCGGGCAGCCGGCTCGCATTGCCGTGTTCCGCGGCGCCGAACGGTCCCCACCACAAAAAGTCCGCTTCCAAATCGAGCGATAAATACAATTTTCTCTCGTTCCCGTCTCCCGCCGCGTATAATGAAGCTTTCATGTTCAGGCCTCCCGCCAAATTTTTTTAGAAAATCCCACAAAAAAAGCACACCCTTTTCGCTCTTGAGAGCGTATAAGGAGTGTGCTTCATTCCTTCCGACCGGTCTGAGACCGTTTCGGATTTTACGTTATTTTGTTCACTTACTAACCTTTTCCAAGTTCTATCAATTCCCTACTTTCGTTCATGAAATAAAAATGCATCTTTATATCTTCGCGAATCGTCACACTTACAGCGTAACCCAGCCCATTTTGATCGCATTGATTACGGCCTGCGTACGGTCTTCGACTTCCATCTTTTGCAAAATGCTGCTGACATGGTTCTTGACCGTTTTCTCGCTGATAAACAGGAACTCGCCGATCGCTTTGTTGCTCTTGCCTTCCGACATGAGACGCAGCACTTCGGCTTCGCGGCGCGTCAGCGGATTGTCTTCGCCGCCGATGAACTTGACGCCGGCTTCCTCGTTCTGCGTACTTTCGAACATGGCGCCGCGCTCGTTGACGAACGTCATGCGCTGCAGCTGTTGAATCAGTTTGCCCGTCACTTTGGGATGAATATAAGCGTGGCCGGCCGCTACGCTGCGGATTGCGTTGATCAGCGATTCCGCTTCCATATCTTTCAAGAGATAGCCGCTTGCTCCCTTGCGAAGCGTCTCGAAGACATAGCTTTCATCGTCATGAATCGACAGCATGATAACTTTGATATCCGGAAAAATCTCGCGGAGTTTCGCCGTCGCTTCCACGCCGTTCTCGTTGGGCATGTTGATGTCCATCAGGATGACGTCGGGTTTGAGGGAATTGCAAAATTCCAGCACCTGAATGCCGTCGCTGCACTCCCCGATGACCTCGATGTCGTCCTCCATGTTCAAAATCCTTTTTAATCCCTCACGGAACAACTGGTGATCGTCAGCCAAAAGTACTTTAATTTTAATTTGTTCCGAGTTCATGCTCTCCATCTTCATACCCCTTTCCATTTTCTACATTCGTCGGGATATGGATCACGATTTTAGTTCCTTGATTCTCGGCTGATTCGATCTCCATTCTTCCCTCAAGCAGCTCGACTCTTTCCCGCATTCCAATCAGACCGAAGTGCACATGCTGACTCGCCTTTTGCTCCAAGATTTCCGTGTTAAAACCGCGCCCGTTATCCCGAATCGAAATTTTGACGAGCTGCGTCTGGTAGGCGATCTCGACGACGACGTGAGTCGGGTCCCCGTGCTTGGCCGCATTGGTGAGCGCCTCCTGAATCAAACGGAAGACGGCAGCCTCCATTGCGGAAGAAAGCCGATACTCTTTGCCCCTCGTCTCGAATACGGTACGAATCCGGTTCTTATCCTCGTAATCGCGCGTGTACTTGCGAAGCGTCGGAATCAATCCGAGGTCGTCAAGCGCCATGGGACGGAGGTTAAAAATAACTTTGCGGATCTCTTCCAGGCTGAAACGCACCTGCTTTTTGAGATCCGCCACTTCTTCTTGAACGCGGCCGTAATCTTTTTTGCTCAGCATGCGCTCGACGATTTCGGTCCGGAGCGCCATATTAGCCATTAGTTGCGCCGGACCGTCATGAATTTCCCTGGAAATGCGTTTGCGTTCTTCTTCCTGAGCCAGAATGATTTTCAGGCCGACCATCTGACGGGTTTTGGCGGATTCCAGCATTTTGGTCGCCTGACCGACTTCTCCGCCGGACAAGTACTCGGTAACGACGCTCATCTGCGAGCCCAGCGTCTCCGCGCGCTCGATCGCGTTCATCGAATTGCGCACGCGAAGCTGAAGCTCATCGCGCCTGGCTCTCAAATAAGCTTCTTTCTCCCGATACACCGAAAGCTCCAACTGAAACTGCGTCGCCCGTTCATAGGCCTGCCGAATATCATTCTCCGTATATTTTACGAAATCCCGGCTCACTTCCGTGAGCCGGATACGGGAAAGACGGAATTTACCTTCGAGATCGTCGACTTTGTCGGCGGTGTCCGAAGTATCCTTGATGACCTTCTGCAGTTCTTCGGTGAGTGAGTTGAGTTCGGCGCGGGACTGATCCAATATCTCAAAAATTTGATACTTGCTGTCTTCCACGACTTGAATGGCATTTTTGATGACTCGGTCTAAAGCATCCGCTTGGAAATCCACGGGCAAAATCGACTCCATTCTTCTGGCGTTCACCTTTTTGCTAGCCTTCCTATTGTAAGGGTGATCGTTCAGAACCTATCGTATCATGACTCGATAGTCACGGTCTTCGTTTTTTGTTCCCATTTTACGGACAATCCGAGCTGCTCGGAAACAAGCCTGACCGGGACTAAAGTCCTATTGGAAACGCTTATCGTCGCCGCTTCGCCCGTTTTGCGTTTTCCATTGAGGATATAGTCCTTCTTATTCAAATTCAGTACAAGCAGTTGATCGCCGCGCCGAACGGCAATCGAACCGGTCTTCGCTTCCCAGCCCGACGTTCCTCCGAACGCATCGGTGATATATTTGACCGGCAGATAGGTGACGCCGCCCTGCACGACCGGAGCCGCGTCCATTGTGCTGGACGTTCCGTTCGTGAGCAGCGTTTTCGAACCGACGGTCATCTTCGCGGTCACGCCGGACGGAAGGTCCAGCGAGCCCGCGGAAGCCGCGGACATCGTTTTGATATTATCGATTTCCACGAAGCCGCTGGCCGAACGTTCGTCTTGTCCTTCTGCCAGATTCACCACGTAAATCCGTTTCAACTTGGCCGGATACGCGATGCTGCCGTATTGGTTCAAGTTGACGGTCAGTGTTTTCCAACCGGTAAAGTTCAGGCTTTTGGCCAGGTCGACGTAGACGGTTTTGCCGTCGGCGCCGACAACTTCGGCACGTAGCCAATTGTAACTGTTATCGCCCAATACGTCGAGACTCATCGAACCTGCGCCCGATGCCAGCGTTTTGCCGGACGAACCGTTCAGGTTGGCGTAGGCGTACTTGTTGCCCGTGCCTCCCGTCGTATCGTAGTCGATCCGCAGCACTTTGGAGTTGGCATGCGTGCCGCTCCCCGCTTTGATCTGCGCGCTGCCGGTCACCGCCGACGGACTGCCGGTAAAGCCTAATCCGTACGTGACGTTCTCGAAGTTTTCCCAGCTGTTCTCCTGAACGTCCGCCAGTGTCAGCATGCTTTTGAACCCTTCGTAGCTTGCGATCGCATAGCCGACTTTGGTTCCGGCATCGACCGAAGTCACGTTCAATGTCCCGTCTTTGATGCTGCCTTTGAACCCGATGAATTCCCACTGCAGCGCCGAAGGATCGATACTGACCGTGCCGCCGGATTTCAGCGTCGCCGTTGCCGGCAGCGAAATCGTCGTGCCTGCCTTGAGCGGAGCCGAGGTCGTGCCGAGATTCAGCGCCGACAACGAATCCGCGCCCACGACTTCGACCTGCAACGTGGAAGTCACTCCGCCGCTCGTGGCCGTAATCGTCGATGTGCCCGCTTTTTTCGCCGTAAACGTACTTCCGCTGACCGCGACGTTCGCATTGCTCGATTTCCACGCCGGATTGATGCTCGACGCGGCGATCGGATTATAGTAGGTATCGTACCCTTTGACGCTGTAGCTTGCGGTCTCACCGATCAGCAGCTGCTTTTTGCCGCTGACCGCGAAGCCTTTCAATTGGCCTGCCGGAGCCGTGGTGTAGACGCCGAGCCCGTTGACGACGCTGCGCTGCACCTCTCCGCCGTATTCGGTCGTGAACGTCAGCTGCGCCTGCTCTTCGCCGAGCGGACGCGTCACCATCGTCGTCGATCCGCCTCCGTCGAGGTTCATGCCTTTCCAGATGCCAAGACTCGTCATCAGTCCCTGAAGCTCGGTCAGCGACATGCCGCTGCTTCCGTCGTTGTCCTGCACCGTCACGATGTAGGCGTACTGTCCGCTCTGGGAGTAGCCGAGCGCCGTCCGGGCCCGGTAGCCGCCGATCGAATCGACATTGCGGGAAAACGAAGACGCTTTGCCGTTATCGACCAGAATGGTATGCCCGCCGATCATCACTTCCAGCGAATTCGGATCGAGCTTTTGCCCGTTCGTTTTGGACACGAGGCTGTAGTCGGTCTGGACTTTGGCGCCGACGGTCAGGTTCGCTTTGAGATACGCCGCCGCCGTTCCGTGCGCGCGCAAAATGTAGCCGCCTGCCGGCACGGTGCCTTCCAGCGCTTTGCCGAGCGAGACTTTCGTCACGACGCCGTCTTGCACGAGCGCTTCGGACGGAATCGTCGCGCTGTTCTTCGGACGTTCCGCGTTGCCCCACGCTTCCGTGTACATGTACATCGCGTCCACGTGGCTGTAGGTTTTGCCCGATTCTGTCGAATACGAGACCAAATTGATGCCGGACAGTTCAAACGGCTGCCCGCCGCTCGCTGTGACCGTGCCCGCAAAATCGTATTGGTCGATCACCGGTTTGCGGTCCTTCGTCACGCCGAACGCGTACATGCCTTTGAGATCCGACGGGCTGGACATCAGGACGCCGTTCGATACCTGCGCGCCCATCGGAGCCCCTTCCGCCGCCGTATTGAAGTAATCGCCGTTGACGCCGGCTACCGCGCCGGTTTCTTTGGCCATGCCGCTGACGGTCTGAAGCGTGGTGAACTTGCCGCCGCGTCCGGTCATGACATCCATTTTCACGTACGGATTTTTCAGATCCACCTGGATCACGTCCGCCAGTCCCGAAGCCGTTTTGCCCGAGCGGGGTACGGAATATTTATAGGTCATCAGTTTGGCGCCCGACGTAATGATCTCTTCCGACGCCTTCTCGATCGACACGGCTGCCGCCGCGGAAGCGGTGTACGTACCGGTCAGCGCTCCCCAGCCCGGTACGGCCAGCGGTTGTACGATCAAGGCTCCGGCCAGCGCGGCGATCATCCACTTTCGGCTCGTTTTCAACGTTTTGCTGCCCTGCTTGTTCATGAGGTTGAGTTTCGCTCCCTATCTGTGCAGATTCGTTCGCGTATGTATGACTCTGTAGTGTAGACCTATATACGCCACTATTCTAATAGACTGAAACGGCGTGAAAAAGTTCCTGCAAATTCGACAAAAAAGAAATCACAATAACTAATTTTACCTTACTTCGGCAAAATGAAAAGAGAAAAAGCGATCATTTCCTCAAATAATCCGAAGAAATGATCGCTTTTGTTTACGGGTAAATAAAGTTTGGCTGAAGAAGAAAAAAATGCTTGGGACTTTTGATTTAGGCAGGAATTTAGTTCAAATATCCCGATTTTTGGAGAACGCGCTGGAGCATCGTCGCCGCTTCCGCTTTGGTCGCGCTGCCCTGCGGATTAAATTTCCCGCCGCTCGCTCCTTGAATGACGCCGGCTTGTACCGCTTTGGCGGCTTCGTCGACGAATTTGATCTTGGCTTTGTCTTTGAAAGCAGACAGAACCTGACTTGCGCTGCCGTCAAGCGTCAGCTCGGTTCCCGTATAATTCAACGCCCGAACCATCATAATCGCCATCTGCTCGCGCGTGATCGAATCGTTCGGCCGGAACGTGCCGTCGGTATTTCCGTTGATGATGCCTGCCTTGACGGCGGCACCGATCGATCCGATCGGCACTTTGCTGTATCCGATATCGCTAAAAGCGGCCGCGGCCGCAGCGTCGGCACTTAATCCGAAGCCGCGCGAGATCAGTTCGGCAAACTCGCCGCGCGTCATGTTGGCTTTTGGAGCGAACGCATTGTACAAAGTCGGACTCAGCACATACTTGGCGCCCAGTTCGTTAACCGTGTCCTGCGACCAATGTCCGGCCGCTCCGCTGACCGTGCGGGTCGAATTGACCGGAATCAGCGTACGTCCGCCCGTGAAATCCCCGGTCAACAGCATGCCGGCGGATTGCGCGCTCGTCTTGGTCGGCACAAAAGACGGGGAGGTCGACGTTCCGTCAAAATAGACGACGGACGTCCGCGAAGCCGGAGCGTTCACGTTCAGTTTCAACCGGTACGTACCCAGCAGGTCGACGTTTTGGGCGGAAGACTGGGCACCGCCCGACGGGCTGACGGAAGTTCGAATATCGACGGGACCGGTCAGCATTTGCGCGTCCGCGTCGCTCAGCATCGTGATGGTGCGACCTAGCGAAGCCGCAGGCACCGTTTCGAGCTGCACGTTCAGCTGCGCATCGCTTCCGCCGGATACGCCGGCCAGCGAAGCCAGCGGCAGTTCGTAGGCGATGTCTTTGTGCCGGACCGTAAACGACAGGCCGTTGTGTTTGGCGTAAGCGTCTTTCAATGGCTGGATCGGAATCGTGACGACTCCGGCCGTTTCCGCGTCGGGTACTTCAAAAACGACGGTGCCGTTTTTGGAGCTGCGCGCAAAAGCGGCATCCAACGCTTTTTGCAGCTCGACCGCATTAAGCGTATACCGGTGCGTATTCGTATTGAGCGCCGAAGTCGCATCGGACGAAACGGCCGCCGAGCGCGCAAGAATCGTCATTTCTTTGCCGAATTCGGATGCCGGCAGGATCGATCCGTCCGCTGCGGGCGTAGTCGCCGGGTCTGTCGCCGTCGTCGTTCCGGTGACGTTTTGCACCGGCATACGGTTGAAGCCGATGACCGGCGTTCCCGATACATTCTTGAGCGGCGTTCCGCCCGGCATATAGGACAACATAACGACTTGCCCGGCTTTTAATTCGGTTCCCAGCTTGAGCGTGAGGGTGCTGCCGGCGAACGAAGCCGAAGTCACTTCCAGCGCGTTGTTGTCCGCCGTAACCGAAAACTGCTTGTAAGCCGCTTCTGCCGGCGTAAGCAGGGAACCGGTGAACGTTACCGCAACCTGTCCCGCATTCCCGCTCGCCGTACGAATTCCGCTGGTGCCGGAAGCCGCATCGACCGGTTGGAGATTCAGGTAACCGGCGGCGTTGGCGTTAAGATCGGCCAGCTTCAACGTCCCCGGAACATACGATACCGTGATGTTTCCGTTTGCGATCAAGGAAGAAGCAAGCGTCAAGCGAACCTGACTGCCCGTGACTTTGACGCCGTTCACGTACACCGGATTGCCGCCCGACAGTACCGAAAATTGGCTGTTGGTCGGCAGTGCGTCCGTTCTGAGCGTCTCGTTGTAATTCAGGACCAACTCCGTGCCGGCAAGTTCCGCACTCACGAACTCCGGCGGACGGGTATCCATCAGGTTTCGAATGCTGAAGTCGGAAAAGGCGGAGATGTTTTGCCCCAGCACGTCCTGCAGCGGATATCCGGCAGGCGTGTAGTTCACTTTTACGACGGCTCCGTCCGGTACTGCCGCATCCAGATACAGCAGAAGCGCCTGGGCGCTGCTGCTGAGCGAACGAACCTCATAGCTGCGTCCGCCTGCCGTTACGGTAAACTGCCTTGCGGCTTGCGCTGTAGGCGCTTTAACGCCGTTCTCGAAAATCAACGTAATCATGCTGCCGTATACGTTGCCTTCTTTTGGCTTAGGCATGGCGCTGTCGATCCCGTTCGTAACCGCGTAAGAAGACAGGGAAGCGGCCGCGTTCGCGTTATAATCGATGAGCGGACGGACTCCGGGATCGTAAGACACTTTCACGTCCTGGCCGACCGCAATTCCCGTATCCAAACGGATATACACGCTGTCTCCGCTAATATACGCGCTGCCCGGTGCCCGCTTCTCTCCGTTCACCCATACGGTGTAACTGGCCAGCAGAGGCGTCTGCGATACGTTCAGCGACTTGTTGTAGGCGAGACGTATCAATGTAGGGCTATCCATTTTGGCGCTTTGGATGACCGGCAGCGTGCTGTCGGAAGAAGACGTCTGGAAGCTCCACGACGTGCTCCCTTTGATTCCGGCAAAAGCAATCCCGGTATTCACCCGGTCTCTCACCGCACCGTTTTCCAAGTCGACATAATAGAACGTTCCCGGCGCAAGTTTCTCTTTGGGCGTGAGGATGACTTCCGCCGCGTTGGCGGGATTGACGACAGCTTCCGCTTCGACCTTCGCTCCTCCGCTGCGATACAACGTAATCCCCGTGCCGCTCAAAGCCACGTTTCGGTTGAAGCGGATAGTCGGCTTGGCATCGGTAGGGACGCTCGTACTGCGGTCGGTCGGATACAGGCTGGACATTTGCAGCAGCCCCGTATCCGCCATCGTCGAAAAGCTCCAAGTCAGAGGCTGTCCGGCTTTCGGATAGACGTTGCCTTCCGAATCTCCGAACAGGCCGGCCGGAACTTCTACCGTATACGTATACCCGCTCACAAGCGGCGTCGCCGGCGTAATGGTCATCGTCTTCGTTCCGCCGCCGGTAATGCGTCCGGAGCCCAGCGTCACGGTATCCGTGACTCCGTCGTTTCTGACGATTCGAAGGCTTCCCGTGCCGCCGTTCGGATATACGTTGCGGCTGAACGTCAGCTGCAGGTTGGAGCCGGCCGTCACGCCTGTCGTGCCGGTCTGAGGCAGCATCGCGGACAAAGCCAAAGCGTCCCCTGTCGTCGTAAACGTCCACGTCCGGGAAGTCGGAATGCCGGCGAACGGCGTGCCGTCCAAATCGCGGAACAGGTCGGCATCGGCCAGCACATAATAAGTCGTGCCGCGTTCCAGTCCTTGGTAAGAAGCGGAAGCCTGCGCACCGGTCTCGCTGTCCATCTTGAACTCGCTTGGCGTCAGTGTCTGAATGAGTTTGCCGTCGTTCAGCCGATAAATGGAGACGCCGCCTTTGTTTGGCAAAGCTTCGGTCCCTTTATTCGGTACGACCGGTTCGCTGAACCGAATCGACAACGTTCCGTCTGTCCCTGCTCCCGACAAGCCGTTCTGTGGATTTTGCGTTAAAATCGTCGGTGCCACGTTGTTGGCCGACTCGGTTCGGAACGTCCAGTCGATCGCCTTGGCGTAGAATCGTCCCGACATGTCCGCAAACACGTTGGCATCGACATGCGCCCGGTATCGAACGCCGGGCTTCAAAAATTCCGCATCCGGTTTGATCGATACGTTAGCCGTACCCAATCCGCTTACCTTTTCCGAGAGAACGGGAATTTTAAGAATCGCTTTGTTATCCGGCAGCGCCGGATCTTCTTGCGTCAAGACGATATCGCCTTCTGCCGCGGCAACGGCTTCCGAAAAAGCCAATCCCATTTTGAAGCCGCTTTTCACTCCGATCTCGTCGTTCGACGGGCTCGTTGCAGTCAGTTCGGGATCGGTCGTATCGGCTTCCGCCCCCGTCTTGAACGTCCAGGTGATCGCGCTCGTAATGCCCGTCCAGACTTTGGCGGAAACGCCCTGCTGAATCTCCGTATCTTTCAGAACCGGAGACAACAGGCCCGCATCGGCCAAAATATAGTAACCGGTGTTGGGCTCAAGCTTGAGCTGGTCGCTTGGAAGTACCACTTGTGTCCCTTCGGTCTGAAATTGAAGTTCTCTGCCTTTGATCGTGCGTACCGTGGTGTTATCGCTTTGTTTTTTCAACACGAAAGTTTTGTCCGCTGCCCCTTCGGCCAACTTGACCGCACGATTAAAAGTCAGCAAAAACCCGGGTGTCAAAGACACGTTGGGCGCTTTGACGGCGGGCGAATACGTTTGAACGGAAGCGGTCGCTTCCGCCTCGGCAGCGGCCGCGATATTAGAGCTTTGCGCTCCACCCATCGTTTCCCATGCGGCGGGCGCAAGCAGATTGATCATCATCAAGGAAGCCATGGCCAATGCGATTTTATTTTTCATTCGTACATCTCTCCTTCCGAAATCCGTAACAGACAGTCTTTTTCTATATCGGAAGAGAGCAAGAAAATGATTAGCCAAGCAGCCCACGGACGTGGAGGGATGCAGCGCAAAAAAGGCCTCCCGAAGGAGACCCTTTGTAACGTAATGATCGCTTTAAATGAACAGGAAAACGAACCTTTAAGATACGCCGGCCTGATTTTTGAGATCTTCCGCTTTGTCCGTACGTTCCCAAGGCAGATCGATGTCCGTACGTCCGAAGTGGCCGTAGGCCGCTGTTTGCTTGTACAGCGGGCGGCGCAGATCCAGCATGCGAATAATGCCGGTAGGGCGCAGATCGAAGTTCTTGCGCACAAGCTTCACAAGCGTCTCTTCGCTGACCGTACCGGTTCCGTACGTATCGATACTGATCGAGACCGGGTTGGCTACGCCGATCGCATACGCCAGCTGAATCTCGCATTTATCGGCCAACCCGGCGGCTACCAGGTTCTTGGCTACGTAACGGGCCGCATAAGCCGCAGAACGGTCGACTTTGGTCGGGTCTTTGCCCGAAAAAGCGCCGCCGCCGTGGCGTGCATAACCGCCGTACGTATCGACGATGATCTTGCGTCCTGTCAGTCCTGCGTCTCCCTGCGGGCCTCCGATCACGAAACGCCCAGTCGGATTGATAAAGTATTGAGTGGCGTCGTCCAAAAGTTCGGCCGGTACA
This sequence comes from Saccharibacillus sp. WB 17, assembly GCF_008634075.2. Taxonomy (NCBI): domain Bacteria; kingdom Bacillati; phylum Bacillota; class Bacilli; order Caryophanales; family Paenibacillaceae; genus Saccharibacillus; species Saccharibacillus sp. WB 17. The sequence goes on from NZ_VPFK02000025.1 coordinate 11,122, forward strand.
ACCGGCAGAATAACATGTTCTTTGATATCGCGCTGGATTTGCTCCAACGTGATTTCTTCGGCATGCTGCGTGGAGACCACAATCGCATCGACACGAACCGGCGTATCGCCGTCATATTCGATCGTCACCTGCGTTTTGCCGTCGGGCCGCAGGTATTCGAGCGTTCCGTTCTTGCGAACTTCCGCCAAGCGGCGAGCAATGCGATGCGACAGCGCGATCGGAAGCGGCATCAGTTCCGGCGTCTCATTCGACGCGAAGCCGAACATGAGTCCCTGGTCGCCGGCACCGATGTTTTCCGTTTCAAGCTTCATTTGCTCGGGATCGCGTGTCTCCAGTGCCGAATTGACGCCCTGCGCAATATCAGCCGACTGTTCGTTAAGCGAAGTCAGCACCGCGCACGTATTGTAATCGAACCCGTATTTGGCACGGGTATACCCGATTTCCTTAATCGTGTTGCGCACGATGGCCGGAATGTCCACGTATTCCGATTTCGTGCTGATCTCACCGATGACGAGCACTAGGCCCGTCGCGACGGCAACTTCGCAAGCTACCCGAGCATTCGGATCATTAACCAAAAACGCATCCAAAACCGCATCGGAGATCTGATCGCAGATCTTGTCCGGATGACCTTCCGTTACGGATTCGGACGTAAATAAACGCCGTCCTTGAAGCGACATAAGCGTGTACCTCCTTGAATTCCACCTTGAAATTTCCCGTATACAAAAAACGAACCTTTCCCGATCGGGAAAAGGTCAATGATTCCATCCTCGGTTGTAATGGTAGCGGATTTGGGATGGAGTGTCAAATAAAACAAAAAAACACCCCGGCGTCCCGGGGTGTTTTTGCATACAGATTGCTGAGAGTTACTTGTTTCTATTAACGAGTAGGACCAGTTACGATCGAACCGTTAACAGTGAAGCTTCCCAGAGCAGCTGTATCAGCTGCTTCTACGTCTCTGCCTGTAGCAATCAGCTTAGTTGTAGCATTTGCCGAACCGTCGAACGTTACGTATACCGGAGTGTTAGCTGGAGTAGCAACCGGGATTGCGAACGTTACGTTTACTGTTTTGAGGTCAGTACCTGTTACTGCTACTGTTGCGCCTTTGACAGCTGCGTTAGTGCCTACGCTAGCGGAGAACAGTTGTGCTGCCGAAGCTGCATTTCCGTTTACGTATACGCCTCTTGTAACAGGAATCGCTACAGTGATTGTATCTTGAGTTGCATTGTAAGTTGCACGAGTTACAGTCGGAGCAGTAGTCGAAGCTACTGGTCTGAATGCATTCGTTACAGCTTTAGTCGCGTTAGTTTGCGTGTTGCCAAACTGGTCAGCGATGCTTTCGAATACAATGCTACCGTTTGTGAAGTCAGCCGGTACGCTTTCTGGAAGCGTGATCGTCAGAGTTCTGTTGTTGTTGGAGTTCGTAACATTTGTAGGTCTTACAAATGTTGCGCCGTTTGCTCCAGTGAAGTTGAAACGAACGTTGTTCACGGATGCTCCCGATACTTGACCGCTGAACGTTACTTCAACCGTACGGTTGTTGTTTACGCTTGGCGCGTTAGTGATCGAAATTGCATTTTCCGAAGACAAGATTCCAGTGATTGCTTCTACGCGGCCGTTACGGTCCGGGCTAGTGAAGAATGTACCCGATGCGTTGCCAACGTAGCTCGCGATGATGCTGTTACCCGCCAGGGTAGGTGCATTGTTCACGAAGTTTCTAGCGTAGATACGTACAGTGTTAGCGCCTACTGGCTCAACATCCGCATTGCGGTCTGTCAGTACTGTAGTCGCAACGCCGCCTGCGCTTGGAGTTGCTGGTGTGTTCAGACGGTATTTGGAAGCTTCCAGAGCGTTGCCGCTACCGCTAGTCGCGATTTGACCGGAGAACTGTACGTATACCCACGATCCGTTAACCCACGAACGTTCGATCGTTGCTGTAGCCGATTGGCTCAGAGCGATTTGTGCGCTGTAAGGAGTCAGGATGTTTTGAGCTGTCGTTACGTCACGTACGCCAGCTACTTCCAGCGTGTAGTTCGTTGCTGTCAGTGCAGTTGTAGGACCCAATGTAACGCGAACGGTACGGTTGTTTGTTCCTTGTACTGCTGGAACGACTACCGGATGTCCTTGGTCAGTCAGACCTGCGCTCGTAACAACAGCGCCGCCAGTAGTTCTCAGCGTGTAGTTGTTACGGTTCAGAGCCGAACCCGCTTCGGTTCCATCAACGTTTACAGCTTTGCTGAATTGAACGTCTACATAGTAGTTGCCGTTTGCTGTACCAACGCTAGTACCGATTACGGTAGGAGCCGTCAGATCCAGTGTAGGCGTTACTGTAGCTGTCAGCGTTTGAGCAGCGTTGCCGCTGTAATCCGTTACGCCAGTCAGCGTAATTGTATTAGCAGAGAAGCTCAGGTTGCTGGAGAACGTCAGTTTAGCCGTTCTGCCGGACAGTTCAACGTTTGCCGGAGTCGATACGTTGTTAGCGCGTGCGCTTCCGATCGTACGAACTGGCTCGCTGAATGTTACGGTTACTTCACGCAGGTCGCTCGAAGTTGTCGAAGCGATCGTAGGAGCAGTCGTGTCCGCAACTACTGTGAATGTACGTTGTACCGGAGCCATTACCAGACCCGAGTAATCGCGTACGTTCGACAGGCTGATTGTGTGCTCGCCTACTGTCAGAGGAGTCTCGATCACAACCGAGTTTCTGTCGTAGTCGTATTTGAAGTTTGCAGCTACTGCGCGGCCGTCGATGTTGATGCCGGCAACGGTGATGGAGCTAGCTACAACTGGCTCGCTGAACATAACTTCTACTGCGCCAGTGCCCAGAGCGTTAACTTCAGTGATTGTTGGAACTGCTACGTCCGAAGGTGTGAAGTTTACAGTACCGGAGATTACAGTCGCTCCAGTGTTTTGCTTCACGTTGCTAACTTTAACCGAAGTTTGACGGTTGTTAGCGAGCATGTTGTTGGCTGTGTCAGCCAGCAGCAGGGTAACCGAACGGTTGTCGGCCGACAGCATAGCGCTTTCGATCGTCAGGTCCGGAATGCTGTAGTTGTTGACGTTTTCTGCGGACGATTTGTCCACTTGTCCGTCGAACATTACAGTTACTTGCTTCAGGTTGCTTGCAGCAGCGCTCTCAACCTTAGTAGCGTCCGTTACTTTCCAAGTTACGCTTTCGCTGTAATCTTTGCCGTCGTAAGTGAATGTTACAGTTGTAGCTACGTTAGGCTTAAGAGCCGTTGTAGGTTTAACTGTTACTTTTTCACCGTTAGCCAGCGTGAACACTACAGTTGCGCCGTTGTCTGTAACTTCGTACGAAGTTACAGCCGGTTTAACGACTGCAGTTTGGTACGAGTAAGCTGTGTCAACCAGCAGGCCGCGTGTTGCTGCTGCCGTGAAGTTCGAAGTTCCGCTGATCAGGCCAGCGTTGATTGCAGCTTGTACTTCGCCTTTGGCCCAAGCCGATGCGCTGTTGTTGATGCCCGTAGTTGGAACTTCGAGCTTAGCTGCGCGTACCAGTGTAGCTGCCATTTCTTGAACTGTTACTTTACCGTTCGGGTTGAACAGTTTTTTAGTTCCAGTTGTTGTACCTTGCATGTAGCCGGCTTTCGTTACGGCTTCAACGAAAGGCTTGTACCAAGCGTTCGCATAGTTTTGATCCTGGTAGGAGTTCGTGCCAGTAGTCGAAGTTTCCAGACCAGTCAGCAGAGCTACTACTTTCGCGAATTCAGCGCGAGTCATGTCTTTGTCGAGGTAAGCGTTGCCGTCTGGGTAGCCGGCGAAGATACCTTGAGTAACCAGTGCGTTATACTTTTCTTGCGTAGTAAGCGTTGCTGCCGATGTTACCGAAGCGAACATCGAGAGAGCCATAGCCGTAGAAAGGGCCAGGGATACAATTTTCTTCATACTTGTTTGTTCTCCTCCTTGGAGTAAAGCTGTGTTTTTTTTGTCTGTAGTCGGTTCGCATTCGCTCATGTTACCAATCGCTGATTGCACCCCCTTTCCAGAGTAGAGCAGGTAAATAAGTATAAATAAGGTCTGTGACGGGTATCACAGAAACTTGAAACCGGTAGTTAAGTAAGTGCAAAGACAAAGGATAGCCAGTCCCGCTTCCCGTATTATACATTGGTCGCTAACCGCCGTAAAGTCCATTTTCGCACAAGGGCTCACAACTTTACGGATTTAAGGCCAATCTTTGGAAGATCAGGAGCTAAAGGCGTCTTGTTTTGACACTCAATAGATTAGACGCTGAAGGTTACAATAAAGTTGCGGCATTTTAAAAGTTTTTTTCGTTTTTCTAAAATGTCTGTAACTTCTAGCGCTTTTCCTCATTATGAGAGATGTCCACTCATTTACTTAAACCGCTTTTTATCTTTATAAACACAAAAAGCGCCGGGAATCGACGCTTTTTGTGTTCTTCTATCTTGTTCTTCTATTATAGAAGGTTACAAACTCCGGACGCAGCCGCTGTTAGCGAATGCGCAGAGCCAGTTGGATAATACGGGCGCGCATCTGAGGATCGACATCGAGCTTCTCGTACATTTCGTCGATCGGCTTCTTGTTGTCCTTGTACGTCTTGTCGTGCTTGATCGTGGCATGCGACCAGGAGATCAGCTCGTTCTCGGCTTCTGCCAATTCATTGAACGCGTCGTGGAATCCGGTCTCGATGACCAACTTCTCCATCAGTTCCTGTTCAACCTCTTCGGTCTTCTGTTCTTCGGCTACGCGTGCTTCCAATACCTTGGAACGTTCCTCGAACTTTGTTTTGGCTTTCATGTAATCGATCTGGGCTTTCGACTTAATCGGTTTCATCGCTACGTTTTCCACCTTCGCAGTAAGTATTGTTATTCGTTATTTTAACGTAAACTGCTTTAAATTACAAAAACGGTTTTAGACAATCTTTCAAACGTACGGACATAGAAAAAGCAAGAAGCGCCTCCAAAATATAGAGACGCTCCGTGCTTCGGTTTAGTTGCGTTAAATCGAAATCATTCTTGCAAGCTTACAGAGACTTCATTTTCTTCATGACCTTGACTGCGATATCGGCAGCTTCGGCACGCGTAAACGTCGCTTTCGGATCGAAGCGGTACGTCGCCTTCTTCTGGCCTTCTTCGAGTTTGTTGGCCTTGCCTTCCATATACTTGCCTTTGGTCACCGCGAGAACGGCGCCTGCGTAGCTGGCATTGATGGTCGTGGCATCGGTAAACGCTTTTTCGAGACCGGCTTTGGCTTTGGTGTTATCCGTAAGCTTCAGGTTCATCGCTCTGGCAATCATCATCGTGGCATCTTCGCGGCTGAGCGTGTTGTAAGGCATGAACACTCTCGGACCCGTACCCCGAATGATCCCTTTGCGCACGGCTGTTTCGATGTAGCGATAATCCATGTACTGGTTCGTCACGGGACCTACGTCATCGAAAGTACGTTTGGTGATGTCTTCGTCATAATCCAGCGGAATGTTCAGCATTCTCACCAGCATCGTCGCGAACTCGCCGCGCGTAATGACTTCGTTGACGCCGAATTCGTTTGCATCTTTGGCTTTCATCACGCCGCGGGACATCATCATCTCTACGGATTCCCGCAGGTCGGATTGGGCAATGACGTCGCCGTAGCTGTAACGCAGGCCGAGTACGGCGTAATAACCGAATCCGTCGAGCGGAGCCGTAACGGTTTTGGCGGATTTGTTGACGGTACCGCCCAGGTTGATCCATTCGTTGCCGTTCAGTCTCCAGATGCCCAGGTTGCCGGCCGAAGCATCGACCAGTTTAGGGTCATACTTGATAGTGATCGTACCGGTTTGGGTCGGTTCCAGCCACTGCTTGGACGAACGGCTTTCGAAGCCCGGAGTCGTATAAGGCTGGTTGCCCGGAACGGTTTTGTAATCGTCGCTTGTAGCGGTCGACGTGAAGTACCCGGCATCGGTCCAGTACAGGTTGGAAGCATAACCGAAGTGCGGCTTAGGCACCATGCGGCTGATCATCGTACCGTTGGATTCCAGCAGTTTCAACTGGCCGTCGCGGTATCCGCCCTGACCGTCGTTTACGTTGACTTGATTGTAAATTTTAAGCGTACGTCCATCCAGAGGGCTCGCGATTCCCGCGATCAACTCCTGCTTGTCGAACAAGCTGATTGTCGGAGACTGGCTGCCCGGCGTCGGGTTGATTTCTCTCAGCAGCGTTCCTTTTGGCAGGGAAATTTGCAGATCCCCTTTGAACAGTTTGAGCTTGCCGCCGGAAGGCATCGTCGTGCTGTACTGCGCGCCCTGCACGTTTTCGGACGAGTAGTTCACTTCGAACGTTCCGTTGGTTTTGGTCTTTCCGGCATTGACTACGAACTTAACGGTGTTTTTGCCCGCTTTCAATCCGGTAAGACGGCCGCGGAAAATGTCTTTATCGCCTTTTTCCAGAGCCAGTTTGCCCACGAGGACGCTTGTCGCGCCTTCGGCTTGGATACTGATATCCAGGAAGTTTTGCGTAATGACGCTTTCGTTAGGCAGTTTCGGCGACAAAATCGTGTACGGACGCAGTTCGCGCGTTACCGTCAGCGTCTTCGAAGTCGTCGAAGTTCCTTTGCGTACAAATACGGTTACTTTCAGGTCGCCCGTCGTCGGAAGGGACAGATCCTCGATAATAAACCCGTTTACGGTGCCTGCTTTGGAGCTGACTCTAAGTTCGCCCGTAGACTGGGACCACGAAGTGCCGGTTCCGCGAGTCAGGCGCGTTTCTTTTTTGTTGCCGTCCAGACGCACGATGATTTCGTCTGCCGTATCGGCAGGCGTAATGGCGAACTCGACGTCCATCGACAATTCATTGGTCGTATACTTGTCGGTTTCTCCCGGAATAAAGAGCGCATTGTCCTGGGTCAGGGAATTGACCGGAAGCGGATGGAAATTTTCGATTTGAATGCTGTCGTTTTCGATCAGGTACAAATTCAGCGTCGTCGAGACTTTTTTGCCGTCCGTCGTACCCGACAGCGTCAGCGTGTTGGAGCCCGGCGTCAGCGTCAGCGGGAAATCCGCGGAGCTGAGCGAGAACGTTCCGTCCGTAGACGTCACGGTTTTGGTCCGTCCGCTGTATTCGACCGTAACCGTATTGGTGGCTGCCGTAAAGTTGATCAGGCGGCCTTGAACCGATTTGACGTCTTCGGCGCTCGTGAAGACCTGCTCGTTATACAGGTTGGTCACCTGGATATAAGGAGCGGATTGATAGTTGATCGGAACGGAGACCGAATCGCTTCCGTATTCGAAAGTCAGAGTCTGGCGTCCGCTTTTGAGCTTGGTGATTTGGTAGACGTTGTAGCCCGTGCCGCTCGAATCGGTAAAAGCTTTGTAGTTGCCGGCCGGCAGCGCCGTACCGTCGACTTTGATATTGACCGCGGCGGAGTTGCCCGTATCGACGGCGATCCACAGCGGAAGTTCAGGAACGGAAACATACGGAGACGTGCCCGCATCGAAAAGAACTTTACTGCTGTAAGAGCTGATGCTGTTTGCGCCGTTCGTCACTCCGTAGAGCTGGTAAATGTTTTTGATATAAGAATCGTTCGTTCCGCGCACTTTGAAGTTTACGGTTGCGCGCTGTTGGCTGTTGACGCGCAGGTCGAGTTGATACGAGCCCGAATCGAGCGCATCCACGGAGGCGGTCGTCCGGAAGCTGTAGATGACCAGCGAAGTGCCTACCGTATCTTTTTTCGTCAGCGTAACGCTGGCTTCATTGAAGTTCGTATAGACCTGCGGCGTGTTGTCTACGATTTTGTTGAACGTGATCTTGCCGTCCAGCGTATTCGGTGCCGTGCCGCTTGCCGGCATGGCGATGACGACTTCGCCGGACAGCTGTCCGGCCGGCGAACCTTCGACGGTCGTATTCGGCTCGATCGCCGTCGTGCCGATCTTGGTATTGTATACCTGTGCGTTGCCGTCATAATACACGAGTGTCCGTGTCTCCGCGTACGAAGACGTAGCCGACTTGACTACGAACGTCAGCTTGTTGGAACCCTGCGTCAACGTCGGCGTGGCGTAGAACGTGCCGGCTCCGCCGCTGAACATCGAATTGCCGTTCAGCGTGACGTCGGCCGCGTTCGGAGCTTCTACCGTAATGGAAGGCGTCTGCGAGGATACGACGAACGGAACGTTTTCCTGCGTATCTTCGGCTCCGACTTTTACGGAAGAAAGGTTAGGAGCATCGATGAACGTGACGTAAGCCTGGTTCGAAACTTCCTGGCCGGTCGTGGTGGTCGCTTTGACCGTAATCCGGTTAAGTCCCGATTTCACGTTGACCTGATAAAACTTGAACGTCTTGTTGTCTCCCGTATCCGGTTGACGGTCGCCGCCGCTGCTGCTGCCGACAACCTTATCTCCTACCATCGATTCGATCACGTAAGTGATCGTCGACGTGTTCACATCCTGAAACGTACCGATAATGTCGATCTTGCCGTTGGCGCTGTTGGTAGGCGCCTTGATATCGGGACTCAAATTGGTGATTTTCAAGCTTCCGCCTGCCGCTGCTGCCGGATAGACCGGAAGCAGGGTGAAAATCAATACGACTGCCATCATTAAGCTCAGCAGAGACTTAATGCCCTGTTTACCCACTTGTACAGCTCCCCTTTTCGACGTACGTTCAATGAACGTCGTGTTGTTGTTGCCATTCCGCAATGGATCTCCCTCATTTCCCACTTTACTGTTCCTGCTTACTCTTACTACGCGTCGTTATCTTTTTTATCGGCCCTGTCCCTGCAATATGTTATAAAAAACCCTTAATTTATGAATAAAAAAAGCCTTACCCCATCTTGGAAAGATGGAATAAGGCTGTTGATGCTTCCGAAAATGACTCAAGGTTCCGTCCGGTCGCCCGGCTTCACCCTGAAGCGCGCCAGGAATCGCAGCACGGGACGCTTGGTCTGGCCGACGAGGCCGATGACTTCGGCGCCGATCTGCAGGAAGAACATCATGACGCAGATGACGACGAACGTGACCCAGTTCGCTTCGAACATGGCGGAAGCGGATTGGATGACGGCCAGAATGCCGAAGAATGCCGCGATGCCGTAAATGATCAGCACCGTCTGGCGGTGGCTGAACCCGAGTTCGCGCAGGCAGTGGTGCAAATGGCCCTTGTCCGGGGCGAAGATCGGCTTCTTCTGCAGCTTGCGGCGCACGATCGCGAAGAACGTGTCCGACAGCGGCACGCCGATGATGATCAGCGGCGTGATGAAGGACAGGACGGCGATCTGCTTGAAGCCGAGCAGCGAGAGCATGGCCAGGCTGAATCCGAGGAAAAGAGAGCCGGTATCGCCCATAAAGATTTTGGCCGGATGGAAATTGAAGAACAGGAAACCGACGATTCCGCCGAGCAGCAGCAGACAGAGCATTGCTACCAGCAGATTGCCGTTGATCAGCGCCATCACGAGGATGGTGCCGATCGCGATGCCGGATACGCCGGCTGCCAAGCCGTCGAGGCCGTCGATCAGGTTGACCGCGTTCGTCACGCCGACGATCCAGAAGATGGTCAGCGGAATGGCGATCCAGTTTTCAAGCGAAGAATATGCATCCATAAAAGGTATGTTGACGAAATCCACTTTGATGCCGAATCCGAACACGACGACGGAAGCCGCACCGATCTGAATAAGAAACTTCAGTTTGGCGTTCAGGTCGAACCGGTCGTCCAGGGCACCGGTCAGCACGATGATCGTACCGGCTGTCAGGAAGGCCTTGATAAAGTTCCCGTCCCGCTGCGACAAATCGAACGGAAGGAAGGGCAGCACGGCAAGCAGCGCGATGACGAAAGCGAGAAAAATTCCGAGTCCGCCGAGTCTTGGCATGATGCGCGTATGCACTTTTCTTGCGTTCGGCACGTCTACCGCTCCGACCTTGATGGCGAACCGCTTGACGAGCGGAGTCAAACCGAGAGCCAATCCGAGCGCAAGTACGAAACCGAGAATATAGACAATGAACATGTTTGTCTCAAACCTCCAATGTGTTTCAACCGGGAATCATTATACCGCGCCCCGCGGCTGAATGCCAGCACGAATATGCGATTTTTGGCGTAAAAAGCTGCTTATCCCGTGCTTTTTTTCGCTTTTTTGACCGTTTGCATAAACCGGGGCAGCGCCATCATCCGCGGCAGGCGCGAAGGTTCCTTCGCCAGCCGGTAAAACCATTCGAGGCGCAGCTTCTGCATGAACACCGGAGCGCGCTTCGTTTTGCCGGAGATTACGTCGAAACTTCCGCCCACGCCCATGATCACCGCAGCGCCCAATTCCTGCTTATGGCGCGCGATCCACGGCTCCTGCGTCTTGGCGTCCCGCGCCACGAACAGCAGATCGGGCTTCGCCTGGCGAATATGTTCGATCACGCCCGCATTTTCGGACTCGCCGAAATATCCGTTGCGGACGCCGACGATTCGAACCTTCGGATATTGGTTCTGTAACCGGCTTGCCGCTTCCTGAACCACTTCCTCCGCCGCTCCCAGCAGGTACGCGGTCCAGCCTAACTGCTCGCCGCGCTTCATCAGCTCGTGCAACAGATCGAACCCGGCGACGCGTTCGGCGACCGGATCGCCGAATTCTTCGGCTGCCCACACGACGCCCGCGCCGTCCGGCACGATCAGTTCGGCTTCGCGCATCGCGCGCATATTGTCTTCGCTCTCCAGCGCCGCCATGATCATGATCGGGTTCGCCGTAATGATCTGATGCGGTTTGCCCGAAGCGACGGCGCGTTCCAGCACGTCGACCGTATCGCGCATGCCCAGCTTCGAGACGTTCACGCCGAGGATCGAAGTGACCGGCACCTGCCGGACTCCGTCTTCAAGATGGATTTGACTCATAAGTTTCGCTCATCCTTTTTGTGCAAAATATTCGGCGATCGCCCGCGCGGGACGCGCCGCTTCGCTTTGAAGACCGGCAATCAGCGGCTCGCGGTCCGATTTCCAGCTCTCGGCGTCGTCCAGCAGATGCGCCAGCTCTTCGGCCAGACGCTCCGGGCGCACTTCCTCGCTCGTGCCGATCGCTTTGACTTTTAACCGGCCGAGGAAATTATCGATCTTCGGATCGTACGAAATGCCGGCAAGCGGAATGCGCTGGGAAGCGGCATAGATCAGGCTGTGCAGGCGCATGCCGACAAGCGCCGAGCAGCGGCCGACTTCAAGCAGCATCGCCTGCGGATCTTCCGTCTGCCGCGTCGTGATCTTCGAACCGAGCGATTTGACGTCGCCCATCCGTTCGATCACGTAATTCGAAGCGGCTTCGTCATCCGGCAGGTGAAAAGGCAGGAAGCAAAAGTGGACGCTGCGGCTCTCCGCCAATTTGCGCAGGCCGTCCGCGATGCCCGCAAGTTCGGTCCGGTCGGGATTCCAGAATCGGACCGAGATGCCGATCTTGGGCAGGTCGCCCGGCTTCTCAGCCGGGAATTTCGACGTCGCGCCCGCCGGCAGCGGCAGTCCCATCACCGGGTCCGGCACCACTTCGATCCGGCTTCCGTCCATCCGCATCGCATGCAGCAGCTGCGCGGATTCCTGATCGCGCACCGATACGTAAGCGCTGCGTTTGAACGCGCCGTGGATCAGCGGGTAGAAAAACTTGCGGCTGACCGGACCGACGCCCTGCGCGTAGATGAACACCGGCTTGCCGATCCATTGGGCCAGCCGGATCACGCCGACGTAATAAGGAATCGTTTTGGCGCTGGTTGCGTCCTGCAGCAGGCTTCCGCCGCCGCTGATCAATCCGTCGCTTTCCTTGATCGCCTGGCGTACTTCCTTCATGTTCATTCGGTGCACGGCCTTGACGCCGTAAATGCCGGACGTCCAGGAAGGATCCCCGGAGAGAACGATCGGCTCGAATGCGATGCCGATCCGTTTCCCTTCCTGTTCCAGCGCGGTCAGAATCGACTTGAGCACCGCCTCGTCCCCACTGTTGCGGAATCCGTAGTAGCCCGATATTACAATCTTGCGAGCAGCGGAGACCATTTCTTCCAACACCTTTCGATGATTTGCCATAAGAGCACGAATACCAGGCCGACGATAATGCCGAAGCCGATGCCGAGCAGATCGCGGACGAGGGAGATCCAGACCGGCGTATGGATATGTGCGAACGTGTCGACCATCGACAGCTGGCCGATCGACGCAATGATCAGCACGTAGATTGCATGACGATATTTCAAGGCTACAAAAATACCGGCAATAAAGATCGGATGGCCCAGCAGGAATTCTTTGGTACGCGGACGCACGCCGACCGTATTCTCAAGCAGGTTGCGGAACGCGATCTCCAGGGAGCTTGCGCTGCCGCTGTTTCCGGTACGGGACAAGTAGTAAAGTCCGGCGACTCCGGCGATCGCCACGATGACGACCATCGCGATCGTAACCGGCATGCGCATGATTTTGCCTACGCTGCCGAATGCCGAGTTTTTGCGATAAAACAGTACGTACAACGCGGTCAGCGCGATCGGCGCCAGATGCAGCAGGCTGACTCCGCGGAACTGGTCCAGCACAAGCTGGTACGTGACGTGATGGAGCAGCGCGATGATGAACGGTACGGCCATAAGCGACATCGCGCTCGTGCGCAGGAACAGCAAAATGCTGTGCGCCAACCGTCTGCCGGTGCTCATCGTCTGCCCAACCTCGTGCAGGCGATCGATTTTGCGAACGGCGAACACCATCGCGATCGTCGGCGCGCTGATCGCGGAGAACAGCGCGAGCGCCTGCTCCATAACATGCGGACGCAGCACGTAAAGTCCGGCGACTCCGACCAATCCCAACACGAAGGACAGCAGGGTCAGCGGCGGCACGAAAATGGAAACCAGCAGCGCGACGAGGGCAACCGCTCCGATAATGGCGATCCAGCGGAAATAGTTCTGTCCGGCCATTTCGGCCACGTCGAACGCGGACGCGGTGCCCATTTCGAAGCCGTAATTTTGAATGCGCTGGATAGCGCCTTCCGGTCCTTCCAGACTTTCGACGATATTCTCGATCGTGTCGGTAATTTTGCCTTCGACGCTGTTCGTCTGAACCGCCGTATGAATAAACATCATGCGAATGTTGCGGTCTTTGGCGGCCAGAGCGAAACGATCGGCGAGAATGTCCGGATCGAGCGCCGAGTCGCGGCCGCTGAGCGAGTAGAGGCGGGCAACGTTATAGTTGGTCTCTTTCGCCAACGTCTCGAACCCGCGCTGGGCTCCGCGCAGATTCTCGATCGCGGCGATGCCGATTCCGCGCTCGTTCAGCAGTTGGGCGAATTCGTCCAGATGCCGGTCTTCCGGCTCTTCCGCATAACCCGGCGTCTCTTCGCCGTCGAACAAAATGCGGTCCACGCCCGCGGCTTTGAACCGGTCGAGCAGCGAAGCCAGCGCTTCCTGATCGTAAATGGCGCTGTTGCCCAGACGCGGCAGCAGATGGAATCCTTTTTGCTCCAACCGTTCCATCGAGATCGGGTCGGGTTCCATCGTTTTGAGCACGGCGTTTTGCAGCGGAGTCGCGATCTTCAGACCGCTCCGTCCGTTCAGGGACCAGTCCGCAACGGCGATCTCCTGACTGGCGAACGCTTTGCGGATGATCGGTTCGATCCGGCTCTGGCTCTCCGCGTCCGTAAACAGCAGATATGTAGCGTTCTCGTTGGCCGTCAGCACTTTGCCGGTCAGACGTGCCGCATCCTGCTCGCTGTATACCGTAATTCTACGGGAGTTGGACAGCTCGGTCAGCGTAGCCTGGTAAATGGCCATCGTATGAATGCCGGCTTCTTGGAGTACGTCGAGCTGTTCATTGATAAAAGCGTTCGGATTGCCCTGGTACGAAGATACCTGGATCAGGTCCCGGTAATCGAAAATCATTTCCACGTTTTTGGACGTGCCTTCTGTCCGGATCCGGTCGTACGCGACCGGAAGAGAAGCCACGATTCCCAGGATCACCAGGATCCACAATACTTTACTTGCAGCTTTGTTCCACTGCCGCCACTTCTGACTCAAGTTCGGTATACCTCCTTGCCGGCACGACTCGCGCATCCGGCATTGTTCAAGTTGTATAAGTCAGACGCCCCCTGCCGAAACGCGCCGCTTCGGCGCGCTTTGGCAAGAGGCATCCTCGGGA
>NZ_VPFK02000025.1:25184-72359 GCF_008634075.2 Saccharibacillus sp. WB 17
CCTACCGCCGCTTCCGCGTCCGCGAGCGAATCGCCGCGTACCGCGAAGTAGACTTTGATCTTCGGCTCGGTGCCCGACGGACGCAGCACGAACCAGGAGTCATCCTCCAGCATGTACTTCAGCACGTTCTCCGACGGCAGACCGTCGATGCCCTGCGCGTAATCGAGCGTCTGCACGACTTTGACGCCGCCCACTTCGGTCGGCGGGTTCTCGCGCCAATCGGACATGATCGACTGGATTTTGGCCAGTCCGTCCTTGCCTTTCATCGTCCGCGATTCCAGGCGTTCGACGAATGTGCCGAACTGCTCGTACAAATCTTCGAGCACTTCGTACAGCGTCTTGCCCTGCGTCTTGTAATAGGCCGCCGCTTCGGCCAGCAGCATGGAGGCCAGCACCGCGTCCTTGTCGCGCGCATAGTTGCCGGCCAGGTAGCCGTAGCTTTCTTCGTAGCCGAACAGGAAAGTGTGCTCCCCGCTTTGTTCAAACTGGTTCATTTTCTCGCCAATATACTTGAAGCCTGTCAGCGTGTTCAGCACTTCCGCGCCGTAATGACGGGCGATAACCGCCCCCATCTCGCTGGTCACGATCGTTTTGATGACCGCGCCGTTCTTAGGCAGCGTACCCGCTTCCTTCATACGGCCCAGCACGTAATCGACCATGATCGCGCCCGATTGGTTACCGCTCAGGACGACGTATTGGCCTTCCTTGTTGCGCACGACGGCGCCTACGCGGTCGCAGTCGGGGTCGGTGCCGATCAGAATGTCGGCATTGAGTTCTTCCCCGAGCTTCATCGCGAGCGTGAACGCTTCGCGTTCTTCCGGGTTCGGCGACTTGACGGTCGGGAAGTCGCCGTCCGGCTGCTCCTGCTCCGGCACGACAGCGACATTCTTGAAGCCGATCTTCTCCAGCACGCGGCGAACCGGCAGATTGCCCGTTCCGTGCAGCGGAGTGAACACGACCTGCAGATCGCTGCCCTGGCCCGCGGCCAGCTGCTCGCGGCTCAGGGACAGGCTTGCGACCGTCTCGATGAACGCTTCGTCTTCGGCGTCGCCGAGCCAGACCAGCAGACCCTGCGCTTCCGCTTCTTCGCG
Organism: Saccharibacillus sp. WB 17; assembly: GCF_008634075.2. Taxonomy (NCBI): domain Bacteria; kingdom Bacillati; phylum Bacillota; class Bacilli; order Caryophanales; family Paenibacillaceae; genus Saccharibacillus; species Saccharibacillus sp. WB 17. The sequence continues at coordinate 26,276 of NZ_VPFK02000025.1, forward strand.
GGTGATGCGCTTGATCGCGGAGAACGATTGCACGCCCTGCACGAGGCTGATTACGCGTTCCGCTTCGTGCGGTACGAGCTGTCCGCCTTCGTGGTTGTACACTTTGTAGCCGTTGTATTCCGGCGGGTTATGGCTCGCCGTGACCATGATGCCGCCGTCGGCCTGCAGATGGCGTACCGAGAACGACAGCTGCGGCGTCGTGCGCAGCGAAGGATACAGCTTGGCCACGATTCCGTTCGCCGCCAGGACCAATGCCGCTTCGAGCGAAAATTCAGGCGAGAAATGGCGCGAATCGTGCGCGATGATGACGGACGGCTGCCCGTCTTTGCCCTGCGCCGTTTCGAGTATGTACTCCGCCAGGCCCTGCGTCGCTTTGCCTACCGTGTACCGGTTCATGCGGTTGCTGCCGGCGCCGATCACGCCGCGCAGTCCGCCCGTTCCGAATTCAAGCTCCCGGTAAAAGCGATCTTCCAGTTCTTCCGGCTGCGATTCCAGCGCGCGCAGCTCTTGTTTGGTCGTTTCGTCGATGCTTGGGTCTTCCAGCCATTGGCTGACCACCGCCGCGGTTTTTTCGTTCAACATAATTCTTGTACCTCCCTGTCCGGATTGTTGGGGTGAAGAGGCAACCGTGCGGTTATTCGCGGTTCGCAAGCGCAAACATCATGTCGCCTTCGGCTACCACTTTTCCGTCCACTTTCGCCACGGCGTGTCCTTTTCCGATCATCCCTTTGAAGCGGGTCATCTCGACCTCAAGCTGCAGCGTGTCGCCGGGCTTGACCTGCCCCCGGAAACGGAATCCGTCGATGCCGGCAAAAAAACCGAGCTTGCCGCGGTTTTCTTCCACGATCATCATCGCGACGCTTCCGACCTGGGCGAGAGCCTCAACTATTAATACCCCCGGCATGACCGGATAACCCGGAAAATGTCCGGCAAAGAAAGGTTCGTTAACGGTTACGTTTTTGATGCCGACCGCGCGCTTGCCCGGTTCGACCTCCAGAATCCGGTCCACCAACAGGAACGGCGGACGGTGCGGAATAATCTCTTGAATCTGCTGCGAATCCAAAATCACGAGCAAAACTCCCTTCGGCAATTTCCCCCATCATTATACAGTTTCCCGACGCAAAAAGAAATCGCGGAAAACCGGGCATCAAAAAAGCCGCCCCGGGCCGAATGGCCCGACAAGCGGCTCTGCCGTACCCGACAGGGCATGGCTTTTTCAAATATTGGACCGTGCCAAAACGCCGTTCCCGAGCGAACTTTGCGCTTGGCGCCGAAGGCTTGCGTCCCGGCTGCTGCTACGGAGCAAACACCAGATCGAACACGTGCACCCACGTTTCCGGCTGAAAAGCTTCTTCCAGCGGCTGCTTGCCGACGTACACGTAGCCGAACACCAGTCCTCCGGCCAGGCATACGATGAAAAAAAGCAGGAAAAGAGTAAAACGCAACGCCTTTCTGCCGAACTTTCTTTTACGGCGTACGGGAGCTTCGTTCTGCTCGTCCATCACCTTTTCCACTTCTACCCCTCCTTGCCGCAAAGTCCGAAGCCCCAGGCATCTGCCGGAGCTTCGGACTTATTGTTGATTACTTTTAGTTATGCGTGATTCGATTACTGACGGATGCCGTTGGCGATCGTCGCCATCGTATCGCTTGAAGTCAGCGCCTTGGCGGCCAGCTGATACGCGCGCTGCACCTGCAGCAGTTCGGTCATCTGCGCGGTCAGGTCGACGTTCGATTGCTCCACGTAACCTTGTCTGACCTGGGCTTGGCCGGCGTTGCCGAGCACTTCCGCCTCGTTCGCGCCCTCGGCAAGCACAAAGGTGTTGCCTTCCGTCTGAACGAGTCCTTCCGAACGATTCACACGCGCCAGCGAGATCTGGCCGGCCGCCGTGCTCGTGCCGTTCGGATTCAGTGCCCGGACGCTGCCGTCGCTGTCTACTTGCAGCTTGGAGTTGGCCGGGATACGGATTGGCTGTCCGTTGGTGCCCATGACCGGATGTCCCTGATTCGTCATCAGATATACGTTCCGGGCATCGTCACCGAGCGAAGCCAGTTGGAATCCGCCTTCGCGCGTCCACGCTTTCTCGCCGTTCACCTGAACTTCGAATACGGCGTTGCCTTCGATCGCGAGATCCGAAAGGCTGCCCGTTTCCTTGAGCGGCCCCTGGGTCAGGTCGATCGTGACTTCGCTCATTCGTGCGCCGAAGCCGAGGTTGTATCCGGCATCCGTGCGGCGTCCGCCCAGTTGGAACGAATCTCCCTGCTGCTGCACGCGCGTCAACACGTCCTGGAAACTGCCCTGCTTGGCTTTGTAGCCGACTGTATCCACGTTTGCGATATTGTCCGAAATGAGGTCGAGCTTCCGTTGGAGGCCGTTCATCGTTACCGCGGCGCCGATCATCGAGTTGTTCATGAATATGCCCCCTTAGTTAGACTCTTCCGACTTCGTTAACCGCTTTTTCCAAACTCTTGTCGTAGAACTGCACAACTTTCTGGTTCGCTTCGTACGCACGCAGCGCGGCGGTCATGTCGACCATCGACTGGGCCGCGTCTACCGTCGAGCGCTCCAGATAACCCTGCTTCACGTCGAACTGGTCGGCGTCCGTAGCCGCCCGGAGCGAAGCTCCGCCCTGCGTCTTCTCCGTGAACAAGCCTTCGCCGTCTCGCGTCAGTTCGTTCGGCCGTTCCGCGACCGTTATGCCGATCCGGCCTGCGGCCGCCCCTGTCGCTTTGTTGAAAATCGTTCCGTTCTCCCGCACCCAGTAGTCGTCCATTGTGCCGGCCAGCACGATCGGCTGTCCGTCCTGTCCGAGCACGCTCTGGTTCATCGAGGTCAGGAGACGTCCGTCGACGCCCAGATGCATATCGCCGTCACGCGTGTAGCTGACGCCGCCCTGCGGATTCTGTACGTTGAAAAACGCCTGCGGCTTATAGACCGTATCGCCGTTCGCCTGAACCGCTTTGCCGGAAGCGTCGAATACGAAGTTGCCGCCCTGCGGATTGGCCAGTTGAATATCGGAAGTGAGAGCCAGGTCGTCCGAAGACAGCGTCTCCGTCACGTCGCCCTGTACCATCATCGAAATGCTTTCTTCGGCGAACACGCCCGTGTTCAGCTTGCCCACGCTGCGGTTGTCGCGGCCTTCGTCACCGTTCTGCAGCGCGACCATGACTTCCGGAAAAGAACGCGCCACGCTCTCTACCTGCTTGTACCCCGTCGTGTTCAGGTTGGCGATGTTCTGCGTAACGGTGTCGTGTCTGTGCTGCTGCGTCATCATGCCTGCGGTTGCCGTGTATAATCCTCTAAGCATTCGATGTGTTCCCCTTTCCGATATCGCGGATGCGGTCTGTTCCTGCGTGTATGAATCCCGGCTGTCTCCGTCCGTTCCCCTGCCGTCGGCGCTTTTAAAAAAGCCCCTCGGCCTTGTGTTATATATATCGGCAGATTCGGAAAATAATTAAGCGAAAATCAGAATTTTTTCTTCGCGGTCTGATCGAGATGGTCCAGCATCTTCTGCGTTCCTTTGACTACGCAGTGCATCGGGTCTTCCGCGATCCAGACCGGCACCCGCAGTTCGCTGGCCAGCAGGTCGTTCAGGCCGTGCAGCAGGGCTCCCCCGCCCGTCAGCACGACGCCGCGATCGATAATATCGGCCGACAGTTCCGGCGGAGTGCGTTCCAGCACCGACTTCGCGGCGCTGACGATCAAAGCGACCGACTCGTCCAGCGCTTCCTTGACTTCGGCCGACGTGACGGACACGGTGCGCGGCAGGCCGCTTACCATGTCCCGTCCGCGGATATCGACTTCAGCCTGGCGTCCGTCCGGATGCACGGAAGCGATATTGATTTTGAGATCTTCCGCCGTGCGTTCGCCGATCAGCAGCTTATATTTATTTTTGATGTAACGGATAATCGATTCGTCGAACGTGTCGCCCGCCACTTTGATCGAGGAGGACGTCACGATGTCGCCCATCGACAGGACGGCCACGTCGGTCGTGCCGCCGCCGATATCGACGACCATATTCCCGCTCGGCTGGTAAATGTCCATGCCGGCTCCGATCGCCGCGGCTTTCGGTTCTTCTTCCAGATAAACGTCTTTCGCTCCGGTACGCTGGGCCGCTTCACGGATCGCTTTTTGCTCGACGGAGGTGATGTTGGTCGGCGCGCAGATCAAAATCCGCGGATTGCTGTACCAGCTGCGACCGCCCACTTTGTTAATAAAGTAACGCAGCATCGCTTCCGTAATGTCGAAGTCCGCGATGACGCCGTCGCGCAGCGGCCGCACCACTTCGATATTGCCGGGCGTGCGTCCGACCATGCGGCGCGCTTCTTCGCCGACAGCCAGCACGCGTTTCGACTCTTTCTCCACTGCCACAACCGACGGCTCATCGATGACGACGCCTTTGCCCTTTACGTAAATCAGCACGTTCGCCGTGCCCAGGTCGATTCCGATATCCTTGCTCAACATGTCTTTTCGCGGCCTCCAGCATCCTTGTTATTCGGCTTTTTTTACTGCGCGCTTCCGTCGGCGCCCTGCAAACTACCAGCTTTTAACATACCATATTTATACGCTCTACATCAACGGAAATTCAAGGGAAATCCCGCTCTGAAACGCAAAAAACCCAAGTTCGAATGAACTTGGGTTTTGGAACGGTGTCCGCATCTTCCCGGGCTTAGGCCCAGGTCGGCTGAACGTTGAACATCGGAGTTTCATTACGCACGGACGTTTCCGCCGCGGCGGACGTCTCGGCTGCCGCTTCCGGCATCGAAACGCGCCAGATGTCTGCGCCCAGACCGACCAGCTTCTCCGTCAGGTTGACGTAGCCGCGGTCGATATGGTGCGTGCCGCCCACTTCGGTTGTGCCTTCCGCTACGAGGCCGGCACAGATCAGCGCCGCGCCCGCGCGAAGGTCGGTCGCCGTTACTTTGGCGCCCACGAATTTGGTGTTGCCCGTCACGAACGAAGAACGGCCTTCGACTTTGATCTCGGCGTTCATCAGGCTGAACTGATCGACGTGCATGAAGCGGTTCTCGAACACCGTCTCGGTCACGACGCTCGTTCCGGTCGCACTGAGCAGCAGCGCCATCATCTGCGACTGCATGTCCGTCGGGAAGCCCGGATAAGGCAGCGTTTTGATGTCGACGGCGCGCAGAGGCTTGTCGGCGATAACGCGGATGCCGTTTTCGTCCGGCAGTACCGTTACGCCCATCTCTTCCATCTTGGCTACGACCGGACCGAGGTGGTCGGCAATCGCGCCTTCGACGTACACGTCGCCGCCCGTGATCGCTGCGGCTACCATGTAGGTGCCCGCTTCGATGCGGTCGGGAATGACGGTGTGCGGAGCGCCGATCAGCTTCTCGACGCCTTCGATCCGGATCGTGCCCGTACCGGCGCCGCGGACAACCGCGCCCATGGCGTTCAGATAGTTGGCCAAGTCAACGATTTCCGGCTCTTTTGCCGCGTTCTCGATCGTCGTCGTGCCGTCAGCCATCGTGGCTGCCATCATGATGTTCTCGGTCGCGCCCACGCTGGCCACGTCGAGATAGATTTTCGCTCCGCGGAGTCTGCCGTCGCTTTTCGCTTCGACGTATCCTTCACCCAGCGTGACAGTCGCTCCCATCGCCTCGAACCCTTTCAGGTGCAGGTCGATCGGGCGCGTACCGATTGCGCAGCCGCCCGGCATCGAGATGCGGGTAGAGCCCAAGCGCGCAAGCAAAGGCCCCATTACGAGGAAGGAGGCGCGCATTTTGCTCACCCATTCGTAAGGCGCTTCAGATGAAGTCAGATTTCGTGCATCTACGCGGATAACTTCATCCTGGTATGTAATGCCCGCTCCTAGCGATTCCAAAACTTTATTGATGGTCATGACGTCGTCAAGAGGAGGCGCATCCGAAATGATGCTCTCTCCTTCTTGTCCCAACAGACTGGCAGCGATGATAGGAAGCACCGAATTTTTGGCTCCGCTAACTTTCACGGTTCCGGTCAATCGTTTGCCGCCGCGGACGATAAATTTGCTCATCTACGTATTCCCTCCGCGCGTTTAATTTGCGTTTAATTGTGTGTTTGTTTGTGGTATTGTGCACATGCCGACCTGAAGGTCGGTTCGTCTTGTGAGTCATGAGGGCAAATAGGCCTAATCAGTGATTAACCCAAGCACTCCGACTTAAAACAATTTCGTTCTTTAGAATCCCATTCTAAGCAGTTGGGACCATCCGATATAATCCAACATGAATTTTGCGACGAAATGCCCGAGCACTATCGCCAGCAGCACATGCAGCATTTTCCCCTGCGGGCTCTGCGGATGACGGATGATCAGATCGAGCTTCAAATTCTGCAGCGCCCACCAGGACAAGAGGATACAGCCCAGTGATATGACCATGGACAAAATACCGAAAACTCCGGTTTGCGAGAAAGATGCCAGGGCGTTTTCACCCATCGTCCCCCACTCCTTTCGTTCGTCCGGTCGTACTCCGATCCGCATAACGATATTTTTGCGGACTCCTCTATAATACGGGGAAGCGGCCGAAGAATCCAGCACATTTCGAACAAATTTTGCAAAAAAGCGACCATTACTTTCCTTCACAGCCCATTAATTGGGTTTTGCTTGCTCGCTTAAAATATGTAAGCGTTTCATTGGGAAAGGCTTGTACGACAGGTCTTTTTGATTATCGGCATACGGATTTTTTTCATTAGCCTTTGCCGAAAATTATTTCCGGGGAAATAGGTGAAATAAGCAAAAAACCGATCTCCGGAGAGATCGGTCTGATTTATTTGTTGACGATGTCCATGTTGGTTACGTCGAGACGGGTAAGCGCCCGTTTGAGCGCAACTTCCGCACGCATGTAATCGACTTCGTCCTGGTGCATTTTTCCGCTTTCGAGACGCATCTCGGCTCTTTCTCTCGCCGCGCGTGCGCGGTCGATGTCGATGCTCTCCGGCAGTTCGGCGCTTTCGGCCAACACGACGACCTTGTCGCGGCGAACTTCAAGGAAGCCGCCATGCACGGCAATGTGCGAACGCTTGCCGTCATGCTGGACCGTGAGCGCGCCGATCTGAAGCGGAGCGACTGTCGGGATGTGTCCCGGCAGCACGCCCATGTCGCCTTCCACGCTTTTGGCGATGATGCGGCTGACGTCGCCGGAGTAGATCAGGCGCTCCGGCGTAACGATTTCAAGCAAAAAGGTGCTCACTTCTATCCCTCCTCACCCAAAGCTTGGCAGCTTACAGGGTTTTCGCTTTCTCGACGGCTTCTTCGATCGTGCCGACAAAGAGGAATGCCGCTTCCGGCAGATTGTCGTGCTTGCCGTCGAGGATTTCGCGGAAGCTGCGGATCGTTTCCTTGACCGGAACGTAACGGCCTTTGAGGCCCGTGAAGGCTTCGGCAACGTGGAACGGTTGCGACAGGAAGCGCTGGATTTTGCGTGCGCGCGATACGATGACTTTGTCGTCCTCGCTCAGCTCGTCCATACCGAGGATTGCGATGATGTCCTGCAGCTCGCGATAGCGGGCCAGCAGCTGCTTGACGCCTTGGGCAACATCGTAGTGCTCTTCGCCCACGACGTCCGGAGCCAGAATCCGCGAACTCGAAGCGAGCGGATCGACGGCCGGGAAAATACCCATTTCGGAAATTTTACGCTCCAGGTTGGTCGTTGCGTCCAAATGGGCGAAAGTCGTCGCCGGAGCCGGGTCGGTATAATCGTCCGCCGGTACGTAGATCGCCTGGATCGACGTTACGGAACCGGTCTTGGTCGAAGTGATCCGTTCCTGCAGCTGACCCATTTCGGTAGCCAGCGTAGGCTGGTAACCTACGGCCGAAGGCATCCGGCCCAGCAGGGCGGATACTTCCGAACCGGCTTGGGTGAAGCGGAAGATGTTGTCGACGAACAGCAGTACGTCGCGGCCTTCCTGATCGCGGAAATACTCCGCCATCGTCAGACCGGTCAACGCTACGCGCAAACGCGCGCCCGGAGGCTCGTTCATCTGACCGAATACCATGGCCGTTTTGCTGATAACGCCGGATTCTCTCATCTCGTGGTACAAGTCGTTACCTTCGCGCGTGCGTTCGCCGACGCCCGCGAATACGGAGATACCGCCGTGTTCCTGTGCGATGTTGTTGATCAGTTCCTGGATCGTAACCGTTTTGCCTACGCCGGCGCCGCCGAACAGGCCGATTTTACCGCCTTTTGCGTAAGGAGCGAGCAGATCGATAACCTTGATGCCGGTTTCGAGCATTTCCGCCTGCGTCGACAGTTCGTCGAACGTAGGAGGCTGACGGTGAATCGGGTTTTTGATCGTGGATACGACTTCGCCCGCTTCGTCGATCGGCTCGCCGAGAACGTTAAATACGCGTCCCAGCGTAATTTCGCCGACCGGCACGGAAATCGGGGCGCCCGTGTCGATGACCACGCTTCCGCGCGTCAAGCCGTCGGTGGAAGACATCGCGATGCAGCGCACCGTGTTGTCGCCCAGATGGTTGGAAACTTCCAGAGTCAATTCGATGGTTTCGCCGTTTTCCGTCGCTTTTTGGATCTTGAGCGCATTCAGGATTTCCGGAAGCTGACCGCGTTCGAATTCCACGTCGACAACCGGACCCGTGATGCTGATGATGCGTCCTGTATTCATGCTTGGTTTTCCCTCCTACAAGCTTCAGCTTTGTGCGGCACTCGCGCCCGCCACGATTTCGGTAATTTCCTGGGTAATGGCCGCCTGACGCGCCCGGTTGTAAGTAAGCGTGTATTCGTTGATCAACTTCGAAGCATTCTTGGTCGCGGATCCCATGGCGGTCATCTTCGCGCCAAGTTCGCTCGCTTTGCCTTCGAGCACCGCTTTGTAGATCAGCGTTTCCGCGTAACGCGGCAGCAGTTCGCCGAGTACGGCTTCCGCCGAAGGCTCGAATTCGTAGGCCTGAGTCGCTCCGTCGAAGGAGACCGGCTCCATCGGCAGCAGCGCATCGACCTGCGGAATCTGGGTAAGCGCGTTGACGAACTGGTTATAACATAAGTACAGCGCGTCGGTATGTCCCAACTCGTAATCCTGTACGGCACGTGCCGCGACCGCTTTGATATCCGCAAAAGAAGGCGAATCGGACAATTCCGTTACCGTCTCGGCGATCTCGATGCCGCGTCTGCGGAAATAGTCGCGTCCTTTTCGTCCGATCACGTACAGCACGTATTGGTCCGGCGAAGTATGCCGGTCGCGCAGTTCGTTGGATACGCGGCGCAGGATATTCGCATTGTAACCGCCGGCCAGGCCGCGGTCCGAAGTGATGACGAGATAAGCCGTTTTGCGCACTTCCCGCTTCTCCAGCATCGGATGACGGATCCCCGTACTGGCGGAAGCGATGCTCGCTACCACTTCACGCAGTTTCTCGGAGTACGGACGAGCCGCTTCGGTCTTCTCCTGCGCGCGGCGCAGCTTCGAAGCCGCTACCATCTCCATCGCCTTGGTGATCTGACGGGTGTTTTGGGTACTCTTGATCTGACGCTTGATCTCGCGTATTCCTTTTGCCATTTTGTTCACCTCCAGACTTTGCGAAGCAAAGTCACTTCGTAAGCATCTACTGTCAGACTTTGCGAAGCAAAGTCACTTCGTAAGCATCTACTGCCAGACTTTGCGAAGCAAAGTCACTTCGTAAGCATCTACTGCCTTGCTTCTGCTCTATGTCGCGAAGCCGGTCCGGCGGAGCTTATGCGCAAAGCCGCTCTTCCCTTGCGGAAAGGACGCGGCTTTACCCATTCGCAGCCCCGAAGGCTTCTGTTGAAGAGATGCGCTTGTACGATTAAGCCGTCGTCGCAAATCCTTTTTTGAATTGGTCGATCGCGGCTACCAACGCTTTTTCGTTGTCGGAAGTCAGATCCTTCGTTTGGATGATCGAATCGAGAATCGCTTGATGCTCGGTCGTCATGTAAGCGAGGAACTCGCGCTCGAAACGGCGAACGTCCGCAACCGGAATATCGTCAAGCATGCCTTTTACGGCCGTGTACAAGCTTACGACCTGCTGTTCGACCGACAAAGGTTGGTTAACGCCCTGCTTGAGGATTTCCATCATGCGCGCGCCGCGGTTGAGGCGCGACAGCGTCGATTTGTCGAGGTCGGAACCGAACTGCGAGAACGCCTGCAGCTCGCGGTATTGGGCCAGATCCAGACGCAGTGTACCGGCGACTTTCTTCATCGCTTTGATCTGCGCGGAGCCGCCGACCCGGGATACCGAGATACCGACGTTGATCGCCGGACGCTGACCCGAATAGAACAGGTCCGATTCCAGGAAGATCTGTCCGTCGGTGATCGAGATCACGTTCGTCGGGATGTATGCCGATACGTCCGAAGCCTGCGTTTCGATGAACGGCAGAGCCGTCAGCGAGCCGCCGCCGCGAGCGTCGCTCAGCTTGGCTGCGCGTTCGAGCAGACGGGAGTGCAGGTAGAAGACGTCGCCCGGATAAGCTTCCCGACCCGGAGGACGGCGGAGCAGCAGGGACAATTCGCGGTAAGCCGCGGCTTGTTTGGACAAGTCATCGTAGATGACGAGCGCGTGCTCGCCTTTGTACATGAAGTACTCGCCCATCGCGCAGCCGGCGTAAGCCGAGATGTACTGAAGCGGAGCCGGGTCCGAAGCGGAAGCCGTCACGACGATCGTGTATTCCAGGGCGCCGGTACGACGCAGCGTTTCTACGACCTGGGCCACGGTGGACTGTTTCTGTCCGATCGCGACGTACACGCACTTCACGTTGTTGCCTTTTTGGTTAAGGATGGTATCGATCGCGATCGTCGTTTTACCCGTTTGACGGTCGCCGATGATCAGTTCGCGCTGTCCGCGGCCGATCGGAACCATCGAGTCGATGGCTTTGATACCGGTCTGCATCGGTTCATGTACGGACTTCCGGTCGATAACGCCCGGTGCCGATCCTTCTACAGGGCGGAAATGGGTCGTATCGATCGGACCTTTGCCGTCGACAGGCTGTCCGAGCGGATTGACGACGCGTCCGAGCAGCGCTTCGCCGACCGGAACTTCCATGATGCGTCCCGTACGCTTGACCTGGTCGCCTTCGCGGATGTCCGTGTAAGGACCCAGGATAACGATACCTACGTTGTCTTCTTCCAGGTTGAGGGCCATGCCCATTACGCCGTTGGAGAATTCAAGCAGTTCGCCCGACATAACGTTATCGAGTCCGTGCGCGCGGGCGATACCGTCGCCGATTTGAATAACGGTTCCCACTTCGGCAACTTCGATTTCGTTTTGATACTGTTCAATCTGGCTCTTAATCAGCGTGCTGATTTCATCAGGTCTGATACTCAAGTGGTTTCCCCCCTGTCACTATGCTTGTCTTTCGAAAGACTTTTCGAGACGGGCAAGCTTGCCCGCCAGGCTTCCGTCGTACAGCGTATTGCCGATCACGACTTTGGCGCCGCCAAGCACGCTTTTGTCTATCACGTTGTATATCGTAATTTTTTTGCCGGTCAGCATGCCGAAACGTTCGACGGCTGCGGCTTTCTCTTGTTCGGTCAAAGGAAAAGCGCTGTATACGGTGGCATCGGCCACGCCGAGCGCTTCATTGGAAATCTGTTCGTAACTTTCGCGCAGTTCGCCGAACAGCTGGGTCCGTCCGCGCGCGATCAACAGTTCGACCGTGCGGATGACCGGTGCGGAGACGCGGCCCGCAAAAGCGCAGTTCAGCACTTTTTGCTTGTCTTCGGCGGATACGCCGGGCGAAGACACGAACTTGTTCAGAGCCGGATCGGACGCGAAAGCTTCGGCGATGGCACGCAGCTCGGCCTGAGTCTCGGCGACTTTGCCTTCGGCGAAAGTCACTTCGAAAAGCGCGCGCGCATAACGTTTCGCGACCCGCGTATCGCGGCTCACGACTTCGTTCCTACGTCTTTCAGATACTGATCGACCAGGCCTTCGTTCGATTTTTCGTCGATCTCTTTTTCGATCAGCTTGGAAGCGATCTGTACGGAGACGCGTCCCACTTCGCCGCGCAGGGCAGCCATGGCTTTGTTCTTCTCGCTCTCGATATCGCGGAGCGCTTCGTCCTTCAGGCGCACGGATTCTTCTTTGGCCTGCGCGATCAGTTGATCGGCCTGCTTGCCGCTCGTCTGTCTCGATTGTTCAATGATGTCGTAAGCGTCTTTGCGTGCTTGCTGGAGCGCTTCTTTTTGCTGTTCCACGTAAGCGGCCGCTTCTTCGCGCGTCGCCGATGCCTCGTTCAACTGGCCAAGCACCAATTCCCGGCGCTTCTCCATGACGGACATCAGGGGTCCGATCGCGTAACGGCTGAGCAGCCAGTAGAGAATCAGAAACGCGAGCAGCGTAATCCATATTGAAGACCATACAATATCCATCTGAGTCACTCCTTCCCAGTTCAATGAACGGAACATAGATAAGTTTATTTCAATACGTAAAAAGTACTCATTCCAAAAAGAAGGCGCGGAGGCTGTGCCATCCCCGCCATACTAGTTTTAAGTTATGCCGCGGCGTAGAAAATGAACGCCAGGACCACGCCGATGATCGGCAGTGCTTCGACCAGACCGACACCGATAAACATTGTCGTTTGCAGCGTCGATTTTGCTTCCGGCTGACGTGCGATACCCTCAACCGTTTTGCTGATGATCAGACCGTTACCAATACCTGCGCCGAGTGCGCCCAAACCGACTGCAATTGCAGCGGCAATCAATGCCATAGCTCCCAAACCCATTTGTGTAAGCCTCCTTAAGTATTAGAAAAATAATTGTTTATATAGCCAGCTTGGACAGCGGTTATGTACCCCTTATCCTTGCGTTGGACCCGTAAAGCGGTGAACCTGTGGAATCAGGCTAATGCTCGTCGTGCGTTTCGATCTTTTGGGAAATGTAGACCAGTGCCAGAATCGTAAAGACGAAAGCCTGGATCGCGCCTACGAAAATACTGAATCCCTGCCAGATCGCCATCAGCGGAATGGAAGCGATCATGCCTACGACGTTGACGGCTGCCAGCTTCAGGATCACGCTGATCAGAACCTCGCCGGCAAAGATATTGCCATAGAGACGCATGCCGTGCGTCAGGAGACTGGAGAACTGCTCGATCAAGTTGATCGGGAAGAATACCGGATACGGCTCGAAGTAGTGCTTGAAATAAGCCTTGGTATTTTTCGTAATGCCCAGGAAGTGGACCAGGATGAAAATCATCGCGGCCAGCGCCATGGCGACGGAAACGTCGGCGGTAGGCGATTTCCAGAACGCGATCTCCACGTGCGGTTCCTGTCCGGCAGCAGCGGCCGAGTTGAACGCTTCCACGGCGGTAATGATCGGTTGGCCGAAGATTGTCGCTTCTTCCGCGCTGTGCGGATGCATTACGATACCGAACGGAAGGCCCAGCATGTTACTGACGAAGATAAACATGATCAGCGTCACGGCCAGCGTTACGAAAGGTCTGCCTTTCTTCATGTCCATCGTTCCGGCTACCTGATTCTGAACGAATTCGATGACCCATTCCATGAAGTTCTGGAGCTTGCCCGGATTTTCGACGGACATGTTACGGGTTGCCAGCTTGGCAATCAGGAACACGACCGTGCAGCTTACGACCAACATCAGGATGATCGAAAGATCGAAGCGCATCCCTCCGAGCATAATTATTGGAGCTTCATGCATTTTTTTCACCCCTTTCTTCAGCCAGTTTCTCTTTCTCCCTCCGCTTTTGCTCAAAGTAGAGGGCTTCTGCCTTGGTATCCTTGCGCGTGATCAAAATGCCTACGATCAGCAGGATAATCGGGGCTGCAACCAGGCTTGCCATCAGCGCGATCAAATTGACCTCATGCGGAAATTCGATAGCGACGACAAGAGCCGCAATCGCCGCAATCGCTCTCCAGGCAAAGCCCAGACCGCCCCGAGCCTTTCTTCCTTCCGACACCGCGTCCGTAATTTTACGAACCCGGTGACCCAAATAATACGCGCTCATACAGCTTACGCTTGCTCCGAAAACGATGCCCAATACCACCGGGTGATGATGGGGAGCGATCAGCATCCAACAGGCGCCGATCGCCAGGAGTGTATATGTAACGCGTGTAAGCCACCGCATGTATTTCGGTAATTCGCTAGTCATCGCTTCCCTCCAAAACTTTACGGACGAGCACGACTACGCCAAACGCTCCCACGGCCAATCCGACCAACACGCCAAGTCCGATCCAGAGACCGGAACCGCCTGTTTTTTCGTTGATCCAACGCCCGAAAAAAAATCCGAGCAGCGTAAACGAAACAAGCTCGAAACCGATAGCGCTGACAAGTCCGATCGCTTTCCAGGGGCCGCTTTTTCTGTTCGGGGCCATACGCTTCACCATCGCTTGTCAATCTCATAATCCTCATTCATTTTACTGAAAAGTAAGAGTTATTGTCAATTCGCCGAACTTTTCCTTTTGTGCCGCAATCCCTTGCCGATCAAGACTTTGGCCTGCCCGAAAGAAGGTGTCTTCACCTGCGAAAAAGCGGAATCCGGCATGCCGGCAAAACGTTGGGCGATCGTCCGAAGCGCGACGGGCAAGTTTTTGAAAGCGTATCAACCGTACAGCTATACTGTATACTGTTTACCTAGTCAATCACAATGCAACTTCAGGGCCATTTGTGTCCATTGTGTGAAATTCTTCCGGCCGTTCGGTTTTGACTCCGAAACTGTGCAGAATCGCATTGACAATACGCTGCGACGCTTTGCCGTCTCCGTACGGGTTGGCAGCCCGGCTCATGGAATCGTACAAAACGCTGTCGCTAAGCAGGGCTTGGGTCCGCGCATACACCGTCTCTTCTTCCGTGCCCACAAGTTCCAGCGTTCCGGCTTCGATGCCTTCCGGACGTTCCGTCGTATCGCGCAGGACGAGTACGGGCACGCCGAAAGAAGGCGCTTCTTCCTGCAGGCCGCCGGAGTCGGTCAGAATCAGGTGGGTATGCGGATAAAAATTGTGCAGGTCCACGACGTCGAGCGGATCGATCAGCGAAATGCGCGGATGATTGCCGAGAATTTCGTGGGCAGGCTCTTTGACGGCCGGACTCGGATGGACGGGATACACGATCGCCACGTCTTCGAATTCGTCGGCGATCCGCTTGACCGCGCGGAAAATGTTGCGGTGCGGTTCGCCCTGCGATTCGCGGCGGTGCGCCGTCATCAGGATCAGCCGCTTGCCTTTGGCCCAGTCGAGCACCGGGTGGCTGTAATCGGGCTGCACGGTATATTGAAACACATCCGTGACCGTGTTGCCTGTGACATAAACGCTTGACTTCGATTTGTTCTCTTTGGCCAGGTTGCCTCCCGACCACGAAGTCGGAGCAAAATGCAGGTCGGCCAGAACGCCGGTCAGCTGGCGGTTCATCTCTTCCGGGTAAGGCGACAGCTTATTCCAGGTACGCAGCCCCGCTTCCACGTGACCGACTTTGATCTGCTGCATGAACGACGCGTAGCTGGCCAGAAACGTCGTCAGCGTGTCGCCGTGCACGAGCACGATGTCCGGCTGGGCTTCCCGCAGCACGGGCTCAAGGCCCTGCAGGACGCGGATCGAAATTTCGTTCAGCGTCTGGCGGTCTTTCATGACGTCCAGATCGTAATCCGGCGTAATCTTGAATACTTCGAGCACCTGATCGAGCATCTGGCGATGCTGGGCCGTGACGCAGACGATCGACTCGATCTCTTCGGGGTGCTTCTCCAGCTCAAGAATGAGCGGGGCCATCTTGATCGCTTCCGGCCGAACGCCGAAAATCGTCATGACTTTAATTTTTTTCATCGGTATATTCGCTCGCTTTCCGCCCGGCATCCGGCCATTTCCGAAGCCGAACCGTGGGTTGCTCAAATGGATTCCTTCATTAAATAACAAACAGGGCAAAAACAAGAAACAAGGCGAAATAAAAAAGAAGCGGCAAAACAGGAAAATCCCGCGCCGCTGCGCCCGAACTTGCCGCCCGCCGCCAACTGTCTCCCGAAAAATCGTCGGACCGCTCTGGCAAAGCGGGCAGGCTCGTCCGGCGTTTACTTCGTTCCGTACAGACGGTCGCCCGCGTCGCCGAGTCCCGGCACGATATAACCGTGATCGTCGAGGCGCTCGTCCAGCGCGGCCACGTAGATGTCCACGTCCGGATGCGCGTCCTGTACCGCTTTCACGCCTTCCGGCGCCGCGATCAGGTTCATCATCTTGATCTGCGTGCAGCCGCGCTTCTTGAGCACGTCGATCGCCGCGATCGCGGAACCGCCGGTCGCCAGCATCGGATCGATAACGATCAGCTCGCGCTCCTGCACGTCCGTCGGCAGCTTCACGTAATACTCGACCGGCTGGAGCGTGTTCGGATCGCGGAACAGGCCCACGTGGCCGACTTTGGCGGCCGGAAGCAGCTTCAGCACGCCGTCGAGCATGCCAAGGCCCGCGCGCAGGATCGGCACGAGGCCGAGCATGCGGCCGGAGATGACTTTGCCTTCGGTCTGCGTGACCGGCGTCTCTACCGGAATGGATTCCAGCGGAATTTCGCGCGTGATTTCGTACGCCATCAGCGTCGCGACTTCGTCGACGAGCTCTCGGAAGTCTTTCGTGTTCGTGTTAACGTCTCGGATAAAAGTCAGTTTGTGCTGGATCAGGGGATGATCGCAGATCACCAGTTTACTCATAAGGTTCGTCCCTCCGTACAATGTTCGGCGTCGCCGGTTCCTGCCGCAAACGCGCGCAAAAACCGGCGATGTCCGTTTTCGGGAAATTCGTCTCGAATTCCGTTCCGGGTTCTTGGCACAGCTTGATGCTGCGCCCAAAGCCCCGTAAATCTTGTCCATTATAGCATTACGAAGCCCCTTGTGCATCCGCATTGAACGGCCCGACACAAAAACGTTTCCTTTCCCCCGTTTCGCGCCGGTTCTTTTACACGCAAAAAAAAGCCCCCGACCGGAATACCGACCGGGGGCGCTGCGCGAATATTGCAATGTCTAGCGTACTTTGAGATTGTCGTAGGAAGCCTGAAGATTCTCCTGCAGCTGTTCCCGCGTGTCGCGTCCCGCGATATACGACTGCATCAGATTGGCGTAATCCTGGGGCGTTCCGATCGGGAGCTGCTGGAAATACCAGTTCAGCGCTTTGCCTTCGTCGATATATGTGGTCAAATCCGTCCCGAGCGGCCCCATGTCTTCCGGATCGGCTTCGATGTTCGTGAAGGCCGGGATAAACTGGAACTTCTCGGTCAGGAACTGCTGGCCTTCCGGCGTGCCCGCCATCCAGTCAAGCAGCTCTTTCGCTTCTTCCTTGACCGGCGAATCTTTGTTGATGACCCAATAAGTCGGCACGCCGACGAACAGCTTGTCGTTCTCTTCCGCGTTCTCGCTGATCGGCATCGGCATCATCCCCACGTTCAGGTCGGGATTGATACCGTCGAGCGTCGGCTGCACCCAGTTGCCCTGCTGCGTCATCGCCGCTTCGCCGTTCGCGAACGTGGACATCTGCGTATTATAGTCCGTCGTCAGCGGATTGGCGCCGCCGTACTTGAGCGTCAAATCGAGCAGGTCGAGCCAGCCGTCGAACACCTCGTTGTTGACGATATCCGCGTTGCCGTCGTCGAGCGCCTGCATAAACGCTTCGGGATCTTTCTGCCGGGCAAACGGCACGTTGACGTTATGGTTGCCGAGCACCCACCATTCCGCGTAGGCGTTTACGAACGGCGTGTAGCCGGCTTTCTGGATTTTTTGGGCCGCTTTTTCCAGTTGGGACAGCGTCTTCGGAATTTCGGTCACGCCCGCTTTTTTGAAAATATCTTTGTTGTACAGGAAGCCGTACCCTTCGTAGTTCAGCGGGAAGCCGTACAGTTTGCCGTCCGCGCTCATCGGGTCTTTGGACACCTGATCCATGTTCGCGACCCACGGTTGATCCGACAGGTCTTCCAGATATTCCAGCCACAGATCGCGCTCCTGGAACCCGCTGATCGTGAAAATGTCGGGCTTGGCGCCGGCGGAAAAGCGGGATTTGAGCGAAGCCGCGTAGTCCGTGCCGCCGCCGACCGATTGAATATTGAGCGTCACGCCGGGATGCGACTCTTCGTACAGCTGCTTCATCTCCTGCAGTTGGTCGGAGATCTCGACTTTGCCCTGATAAATATTGATGACTTTGGTTCCGGCCTCGCCGGTACTTCCACCCTGCGCACACCCGGAAAGCGCGGTGGTCACGGCCAGGGCGAGAGCGGGCAGCAGCATGCGTTTTTTGATCGACATCGAATACGTCCCCCTTACCCTTTCACGGCGCCGGCCGCGATGCCGGACACGATGTATTTTTGCATAGCCAGGAAAAAGATGATGACCGGCAGGATGCCGAGCACCAGAGCCGGAAGCGCCAAATCCCACTGCTTCGTGTACTGCCCGAACAGCATGTAGGTGGCGATCGGAATCGTCTGCAAATTTTCGCTCGTCAGGATCAGGGAAGGCAGCAGGTAATCGTTCCAGATCCAGAGCGTGTTCAAGATAATGACCGTCACGTACATCGGACGCATCATCGGGTACACGATTCGGAAAAAGACGCCGTACGTCCCGGCCCCGTCCACGCGGGCCGCCTGTTCGATTTCGAGCGGAATGGCTTTCATGCTGCCCTGGAACAGGAACACCGACAGCGGCGCGCCGAACCCGATATAGCAAATGATAAGCCCCCACAGGCTGTCGCTCAGGCCGAACCGGCTCGTGATGTCCGTCAGCGGAAGCATGATCGACTGGAACGGAATGACCATCGCCGCCACGAAGACGCCGAACAAAATCCGGTTGAACAGCGAAGGACGGCGCACCATCTGGTAAGCGGCCATCGAACTGAGCAGGACGAGCAGCAGATTGCTGACGACCGTGATGATAAGCGAGTTTTTGAACGCGGACGGGAAGTTGATCGCTTCCCAGCCCGCCTTGTAGTTCGCCCACTGCAGCGAGCCCGGCAGAGCCGCGGCGTCGGACAGAATCTCGCCGAACGTCTTGAGCGAGTTCGAGAGCAGGAAATAAAACGGCACGAGGAACAGCAGGCCGACCAGCACGAGCACGACTTCGAGGATCAGAGTCTGCACCCGGTATCTCGAATCTTGTTCCATTACGCTTCAACCTCCCTGCTTTTGGTCGCGCGGACCTGAATGGCGGTAATGATCGCGACGATGACGAAGAAGATGACCGCTTTGGCGGTACCGAGACCGAGGCGGCTGTTCGTGAACGCTTCGCGGTAGATGTCGAGCGCCACGGAACGGGTCGCGTTGAACGGTCCGCCGTTCGTCAGGGCCAGGTTCAGGTCGAACATTTTGAACGACCACGAGATCGTCAGGAACAGGCAGACCGTAACGGCCGGCATGACGAGCGGGAAAATGATTTTCCACAGCACCTGGGTCCGGTTCGCTCCGTCGATCTGCGCCGATTCCAGCACGTCTTTGGAGACGTTGCTCAGCGAAGCGATATAGATGACCATCAGATAGCCGGCGTACTGCCAGACGAATACGATAACGATGCCCCAGAAAGCGGTCGGTTCGTTGCCCAGCCACGGAAGGTTGAAAAATCCGATACCCGTCGCTTCGCCGATCGCGGCAAACCCGCGCACGAAGATGAACTGCCAAATAAACCCGAGCAGCAGGCCTCCGATCATGTTCGGCATGAAAAAGACGGTCCGCAGCACGTTTTTGCTTTTGAGCGGCTTGGTCAGGAAATACGCGAGGAAAAAGCCGAGCAGGTTGGTCGCCAGCACGGCCACCACCGTGAAGCGTACCGTAAACCAGAAAGCGTTGCGGAATTCCGGGTCCGCCGTAAAGACGTGAACGTAATTGTTCAGTCCGACGAATTCCAGATTCTGCGAGACCCCGTTCCAGTTCGTCATCGAATAATAGATGCCGAGCAGGAACGGGATGAGGACGATCATCACGAAAAAGATCGTCGTCGGTCCCACGAATACGAGCTGCTGCGTCAGCTGCGAAAGTTTTTTTCGGTTCAACGTAATCCCTCCTTCGTTCGTTGTCTCCAGTATGTAAGCGATCCAGCGATGAAAAACGCTCTCTGTCTATATACCCCGTTTCGGCCGTTTTCCGTCAGATGGGGTCAATATCCTTAAATATCCTTCAACTCTTGGGCCGATTGCCGAACGGGAAACGGGGAGAAAAAGCGAGGCGGAGAACGAAATAGAAAGCGAAAAACCAAGCAGAAAACGACAAAAAACCCGGCTCGGAAAGAGCCGGGTAAACAGCGGTGCAGATCCGTCCGAACAACGAACGGAAAACGGAATTCTAGTATTGCAGGTCCGGGTACAGCGGGAAGCGGTCGGTCAGTTCTTTGACTTCCGTGCTCGCTTTGGACAGGACGGTCTCGTCTTTTGGCGATTTCAGGACGGAAGCGATAATGCGTCCGATCGACTTCATCGCGTCTTGGTCCATGCCGCGCGAAGTCGCCGCCGGCGTGCCGATGCGGATCCCGCTCGTGATGAACGGGCTCGTCGTATCGAAAGGAATCGCGTTCTTGTTGACCGTGATGCCGACGGAGTCGAGCACGTGCTCGGCTTCTTTGCCCGTGATGCCCACGCCGCGCGTGTCGATCAGCATCAGATGGTTGTCGGTACCGCCCGACACGATCTCCAGGCCTTCCGCGACCAGAGTCTCGGCCAATACGCGGGCGTTGTCGATGACGTTCTGCGCGTACACTTTGAACGAAGGGTCCAGCGCTTCGCCGAATGCGACGGCTTTGGACGCGATCACGTGCATAAGCGGTCCGCCCTGCGTGCCCGGGAACATCGCTTTGTCGATCGCCTGCGCCCAAGGCTTCTTGCACAGGATCATGCCGCCGCGCGGTCCGCGCAGCGTCTTGTGCGTCGTCGTCGTCACGAAGTGGGCATGCGGCACCGGCGACGGATGCAGGTCGGCCGCGACGAGGCCGGCGATATGCGCCATATCGACCATGAACAGCGCGCCCACGTCGTTCGCGATCGAAGCCATCGCTTCGAAATCGATCGTGCGCGGATAAGCGCTGGCGCCGGCTACGAGCATGCGAGGGCGATGTTTGAACGCCGCTTTGCGCACTTCGTCGTAGTCGATGCGGAAGTTGTCTTCGCGTACGCCGTACGCCACGAAGTTGTACAGGATGCCGGAAGCGTTGACCGGGCTGCCGTGCGTCAGGTGGCCGCCGTGGGCCAGGTTCATGCCGAGGACGGTATCGCCCGCTTTGAGCGCGGCCAGATATACGCCCAGATTGGCCTGCGCGCCGGAGTGCGGCTGCACGTTGACGTGCTCCGCGCCGAACAGCTGCTTGGCGCGGTCGCGCGCCAGGTCTTCGACGATATCGACGTGCTCGCAGCCGCCGTAGTAGCGCTTGCCCGGATAACCTTCGGCATATTTATTCGTCAGCACCGAGCCCATCGCTTCGATAACGGCTTCGCTGACGATGTTCTCGGATGCGATCAGTTCGATGTTCGCTTTTTGACGGTCCAGTTCCAATCCCATTGCTTTCAATACGGCCGGGTCGCTTTTTCTCAAGTTCTCCATGTTTACGTGTTCCTCCCTGGGTTTGAAAAATATCGTCTGTATTCGCATGAGGCAAAAATCGGGCAAACGCGGACAAAATCGGACCTTGCTCTCTTCGCTTCATTGCCGCGTCGCGGCGAAGCGCTTATAGGAACTTGTCTCGCAGCCTGTCTCCAGACTTGCGGAAATCTTCCGGGCAAATTCTGCGCCGAACTTGCCCGGACCGGATACGACTACTCACAAAACGTCGAATCTTCTTTTTCCGCGATGCGGTATTGCGCCCGCTCCCCGCCGATCAGCGGTGGACGGGTCAAAGCGGCATTGACGCGCGCTTCGCCGATCTGGCGCACGGACAGCCGCAGCGGAACCGCGACGCGGCGCAGATGCATGCCGATCAGCGTCTCCCCGATATCGATTCCGGCATGCGCCTCGATAGTCTCGGCCAGCGCCGGTTCGTCCATGCCGCGGTACGCGGCGGAAGCCATCGAGCCGCCCGCTTTCGGTACCGGCACCGCCGATACTTCGCGCAGGTTCAACCGTTCGAGCACTGTCCGTTCCAGCACGAGCGCCCGGTTCAGGTGCTCGCAGCACTGGTAAGCGACGTCGAAGCCGAACTCCCGCTGCACGCTGCGGATGCCGGCGAGCAGCGACTGCGCGACGTCCAGCGCGCCCGACGTCCCGATATGGCGGCCGGCCACTTCGCTGGTGCTCGTGCCGACGACCAGCACTTTGCCGGCCTTCAGCCCTGCCGTCTGCGCCAGTTCCCTGATCGCCTGCTCCGCCTGCTCTTGAATCTGATCTGCACGTTCCATTCTGCCCACTCTCCTTCGCTGAGTCTCGTCCGCCGCAATATCGGCGTTCCTCTAACGATCATAACGCCGAACGGAAACAAAGGAAAGCCGGCAAAAAAACAAAAAGAGCGACCTCGCGCGAAAAACGCGAAGCTGCTCTTTGCCCAGGCGACCGGCCGATAACTCCGGTGCTCCATCGTGGTTGAACCCACATTTGTCGCCAGTTACACCGGATCTGTAAATTTAAATTCATCATAAGGCAACAACCGGCAAAAATCAACTTAAACTTGCGCGAAACCCGGACGAAAAACGCCGGAGGCGCAGGGGTGTTCGGGAGTGGGGTGAGCGTTAGAGGGAGCGCGAGAGAGCGGCGGGCCCGAGGGGCGAGGCGGGCGAAGCGCGGAAGGGGGAGCGCGAAGGGCGGCGCGGCGGGAGTGCGGGGCGCGGCGAAGCGGGGCGCGCGGGGGCCGGGCG
This sequence comes from Saccharibacillus sp. WB 17, assembly GCF_008634075.2. NCBI lineage: Bacteria > Bacillati > Bacillota > Bacilli > Caryophanales > Paenibacillaceae > Saccharibacillus > Saccharibacillus sp. WB 17. Next base: position 48,974 of record NZ_VPFK02000025.1, read on the forward strand.
TTGGGGGAGCCGCGGGCGGAGCGCGAGAAGCCGCGGGCCCGAGGGGCGAGGCGGGCGAAACCTGATTTTCCTAAAGCTAACGAATCGTCAGCACGCTAAAGGGTCGTTTTTCGCTGTTTTCGATTTCTAACGAATCGTCAGACTGTTATTCGGCGTTATCGGCTGCAAAAACCTGTTTTGCGCCCAAATAGCGTGACTAGGATTCGTTAAAATCGGAAAAACGCCAAAAACCCTCAAATAGCGTGCTGAGGGTTCGTTAGTTAGGATTTGTCGGCGTACTGTTGGAGGCGTCGGAGCGGGTCGGACCGCCTCGAACTTTGGAGGAGGCGGCTGGTGGCCGGCCGTTCGGCGATTAGCAGTTGGTGATTGCCGATTGGCGGCTGCCGCGTTACGGCCTGTTTTCGTTTTGCAGCTTGTCGAGCAGGCGGTCGAGCGCCGCGCGGATCTCGGCGGCCGTCGACTCGTACTCGTCGCGCGAGCCGCCGAACGGATCGGAGATATCGAACTGCGGAATGCGCTGGCGCAGCTCGATTATCCGCTGGCGGGCGGAAGCTTCCGGAACTTCCCCGAGCGCCCGGGACAGTTCGGCAGACGCCGTCAGGCTGTCGAACTCCTCGAGATCGCCCAGCACGTTGGGATCGTCTTCCACGTATTCTTTGAGCGTAAACGTGCGTTCGAACGTGTGCGGAAAATGGCGCAGCACGTGACTCTTGTGCGAACCGGTCAGCGTGAGAATAAGATCGGCCCACTCCACCAGATCGGCGTCGAGCGGAGAAGAAGTCAACCGGTCGTCGATGCTGTGGTCGCGCAGCACCGCTTCGGCCTGACGGGAGATCGGGACGCCGCGAGAAGCGGCCACGCCCGCCGAACGCACTTCGACTGTCACCCCGCGCTGCCGCGCCATCTGCCGCAGCAGTGCTTCGGCCATCGGACTGCGGCACGTATTGCCCGTGCATACGAATAAAATATGTGTCATGGGAACCGTCTCCTTTGCCTGAAAATGAAATTCGATCGAATCCGAACCGTTTGGCGCCTACGTCTAAAGTCGGTGAATCCGGCCGCCGGCGGCTTTCTCCATGCGGTTCATGACAGCCGCGCCGATGCCTTCCTCGCCGCAGCCTTCGGCCAGCATGTACGTCGTGCCTTCGTCGTCGAAACGCCGCAGCGCCGCGTACAGCCGCGCGGCGGCCTGCCGCAGGTCGCTGCGGCTGCCGAGCGTCAGCGCAACGTCCGCGAAGTCGCGGACGTGCTCCAGGTGCTCGTCGAACACGAGCACGCCGGTCCGCTCGCCGCGGGCCTGCGCGGCGGCAAGCAGTTCGCGGATCTTGTCCGCGACCGCGCCTTCGGCGCCGAGCACCAGTTCGAGCCGGCCGCTCGGCGCGTAGTGCGCGTACTTCATACCCGGCGAACGCGGTGCTTCGTCCGCGCCTGCCGCAGCGAAAGCGGCCGCAGACGGGTCCGCCGGCCCGGCGCCGAGTGCTTCGGGCTCCATGCCGCCCGGCCCTGCTCCGCCTTGCCCCGCGCCGCCGCCCCGCCCCATCGCGGCGGAACGCTCCCCGGCCGCAGCCGCCGGGTCAATGTCCGCGCCTTCGGCCGCGGACACGGCGCGCACTTCCGCGCCGAGTACCCGGCCGAGTGCCTCGGCCGGGATGCCGCCCGGGCGCAGCACGGTCGCGCCGCCTGCGGCGTTCGTCCGCACGACGGTCGACTCGACGCCCACGCCGGCCGGCCCGCCGTCGACGATGCCGTCGATCCGGCCGGCCAGATCTTCCCGCACGTGGCTCGCGAGAGTCGGGCTCGGGCGTCCCGATCGGTTCGCGCTGGGCGCCGCGAGCGGACAGCCCGACGCGCGGATCAGCGCCAGGGCAATGCCGTGGTCCGGCATGCGGACCGCTACCGTGTCGAGCCCCGCCGTCACTTTCGGCGACAAAGCGCCCGGCCGTACCGGCAGGACGAGCGTCAGCGCCCCCGGCCAGAACGCGTCCATCAGCTTCGAGTCCGCTTCGGTCACTTCAAGCACGAGCGCGTCCAGCTCCGCGCGGTCGGCGATATGCACGATCAGCGGATTGTCCGACGGGCGCCCTTTGGCGGCGAAGATGCCTTCGACCGCCGCCGTGTTCCGGGCGTCCGCGCCGAGGCCGTACACGGTCTCGGTCGGAAAAGCGATCAGGGCGCCGTCTGATAGCAGCCGCGCGGCTTCCGCGATGCCGGCCTGCTCCTGCGCCGAATTGTTCCCCGTGGAACCGTGCCCGGCCGGCCCTACGGTCCAAATACGTGTATATGCTTGTCCTTCAACGCCTGCGTTCATGTTTTAACCTCTTTCTTCCGCTTGAATCAACCGTTTCGAACGGGCAAAAGCCGGCACCTTTCGGAGACGGCTTTTCGCTTTTGTTTTCGCTTTTATTGTTGCCGCCGTTCGCCCTACGGGGATCGGAACGCTTTATTCGCTTTCCCCGCGCGAAGCTCTTGTACGGTTGGCGCCAAAAGACGGGAGCTTGAAGCCCCGCTCTTTGCGGCCCGCTTTTTTGTCGGCTTCGTCCAAATGGTCGGTCTGCAGCCGGTCTTCCATCTCGATCACTTCCTGGTTGTGCACGTGAATGCTCATGACGATGCCCATGCTGGCCATATTGATCAGCAGGGACGTGCCTCCGTAGCTGATAAACGGCAGCGTGATGCCGGTGATCGGCATGATGCCGATGTTCATGCCCACATTTTCAAAAATCTGATACAGGAACATCGCCACGATGCCCACGATAATAAACGGACCGGCGCGGTCGCGGCATTCCAGGGCGATGACGATCATGCGGTGAATCAAGATGAAGTACAGCAGCAGCAGAAACGCCATGCCGACAAAACCGAACTCTTCGCCGACCACCGTGATGATGGAATCGGCATACGTATACGGCACTTTTTGCGACAGATCGCCGTTCATGTACCCTTTGCCCAGCATGCCGCCGCTCGCAATCGCTTCAAGCGCGTTTTTGGCATGGTAACTGTCTTCGGCCGCGTCGGGCAGCAGAATCGGATCGAGACGCGTGAGGTAGTGACTCTGCTCCGGCATGTTTTTTTCCATAAAAGTCACGATGTCCGCATGGTACGTCTGATAGGCCGTCGTCCCTCCGTACAGACCGCCTCCGGCCAGCACGATAAAGATCAGCGCATGCGTATACTTCACGTTGCCGATCCACAGCAGCGCCGCCACGATGATCGCGTAGCAGAGCGCGTTGCCGAGGTCGTTTTGCACGATGACGATCAGGAACGGAATAAGCGCGACCAGCCCGATCGGCACGACGTCTTTCCAAAAGCGCAGCTTCTCCCGCTGTTTGCGAACGAGAAAAGCGCCGATGCCGATAATCAGGACGAGCTTGAACACTTCGGCCGGCTGGATGCTGACCCCGACGTTGATCCACCCGCGCGCTCCGTTGATGACGACGCCGAGCGGCGACCAGACGAGCATCAGCACGCCGATCCCGAACACGTACAAATACGGCGCGTACTTGATCAACAGACGGTAATTGAAAAAAGTCATCGCGACCACGAGCAGGAAGCCGAGCACGTAATACGGCACCATTTTGGTAGCGGAATTGACGATATTGGCATCGGACGAGTCCACGACCGCACTGTGGATGACCGCAATCGAAATGCCCGCGAACATCAGCAGAATGACGATGATCGTCCAATCGATGTTTTTGATCTTGCCCAGCATTGCCGCAGCCTCCCCGTTAACACGCCCGGGCCGGTTGCGGCGCCGCGTGTCGGTAGATTTCAAAACCGTTGATCGTCTTGCACGTTCACGTCATGCGGACTTCGCGCTTACGCTTTGCCCGAACGTCCCATTCTCGACAGCGCGCCGCGCATGGCCTGCATCCCGCCGTCGTCGTTTTTGGAATCTTTGATGTCGGAGAATTCGTCCTTGACGGCGTCTTCCCGCGTGCAGGCCCGGATGCTCATGACCACGCCGATACTCGCCATATTGATCAGCAGCGACGTGCCGCCGTAGCTGATAAACGGCAGCGTGATTCCCGTCAGCGGCATCAAGCCGATAAACATGCCGATATTTTCGAAAATCTGATACATGAACATCGCCACGATGCCCACGATAATGTACGACCCGACCCGGTTCCGGCATTCCAGCGCAATGACGATCATCCGGTGGATCATGATGAAGTACAGGACGAGCAGCAGCGAGATGCCGACGAAGCCGAATTCCTCGCCGATCACGACGATGATGGAGTCCGAATACGTATACGGCACGAGCGACCCGTTCGGGTTCTGCACCATTTCACCCTGCTTGAAGCCCTGTCCGGTCATGCCTCCGCCCGCGATCGCGTATTTGCCGTTCTTCGTTTGCCACGAAGCATCGCGGCTCGCCTCTTCGGGCATCAGCCACGGATCGATCCGGTCGAGCCAGTGGGCACGGTCCAGCGTGTTGGTCATGAAGTCCGAGACTTCGTCATGATAGGTGACATACCCTTTGATGCCGCCGAACAGCAGACCCGCGCCGAGCACGAAGATGATGAACGCGTGCAGGAACTTCAGGTTGCCGATCCACAGCAGGCCGAGCAGGATCAGGACGTAGCTGAGCGCGTTGCCCAGATCGTTCTGCGCCATGACGACCGCGAACGGAACGAAAGCGACGAGCCCGATCGGGACGACGTCGGCAAAAAAGCCCAGTTTGTCTTTGTTCTTGCGGGCCAGCAGCGAAGCGATCGTGATCACGAGCGCCAGCTTGAACAGCTCCGCCGGCTGCATGCCGACCGGGCCGAGCTTCAGCCAGCCCTGCGCGCCGTTCTGCGTCTGGCCGAGCGGAGTCAGCGTCAGCAGAAGCAGCAGCATGCCGAGCGCATAGACCGCCCAGAAATATTTGGTGTAGAGCCGGTAGTCGACCAGCGTCATCAGGAAGACGACGCCGAAGCCGAGAATGTAATAAAAGATCATCTGCGTGTCCAGCCCCGCGAACTTGTCGCCGTTCGAGACGGCGCTGTGCACGACGGGAATACAGATGCCCATCATCATCATCAAGATGATAACGAGAGTCCAATCGGTGTGTTTCCATTTCGTCAGCATGCTTTGCGTTTCCTCCGAAAAGCCTGTTCAAGGCCGGTTATTCCCTCTGTCGGCGCATCGATATGCGTCTTCTCTATTGTTCTCTATATTGTAGGCGATAATAAACCCCTTGTCATGTGGACGAAGTCCCGCCTGCCGACCCCTGCAGCCGCAGCAAGAAGGCGAGGCGCGGCGGAAGCATTCCGTTCGCGTTCCTCGCCCTCTTGGCCCGGCCGCTCCCGGACGGCGTCCCTGGCGTCAGGCGATCCCGATCACGTGCCGGCCGATACCGGCCAGATCGAACACGGTCTCGATCGTACGCCAACTGCCGCGCGATCGCAGCATCTCTTCGACCGCGTCCGCCTGGCCCATGCCGAGCTCAAACGCGATCAGCTTCGGATCGCGCTCCAGCAGGCCGAGCTGCTTCATGATCTCGCGGTACGGCCACAGTCCGTCCGGACCGCCGTCCAGCGCGCCGCGCGGTTCGAAGTCCCGCACTTCCGGCTGCAATTCCTCGATGTCGGCCGCCGGAATGTACGGCGGATTCGACACCAGAATATCGAAAGCCCGGCCCGCGAACGGCTCCAGCAGGCTGCCTTCGCGGAATTCCACGTCCGCGCCCAGCCGCTGGGCGTTGCGCTGCGCCACGCCCAGCGCCCCTTCGGAAATATCGCTCGCCGTAACGACGAGCTCCGGTCGCAGCAGCTTCAGGCTGACCGCGATCGCGCCGCTGCCCGTGCCGACGTCGAGCACCGCAGGCGAACCTTCCGGCCACAGCGTTCTGGCCCGGGTCAGCACCGCTTCGACGAGCAGTTCCGTTTCCGGGCGCGGAATAAGCACTTCCGGCGTCACTTCGAACGTAAAGCCGTAAAATTCCTGATCGCCCAAAATGTACTGCGCCGGTTCGCCGTCGCCTTTGCGGGTAATCGCGTTCTCGCAGCGCTCCCCGAACTCGTACGGGAACGGATCGCGCAGCGCCATGACGTACTGCGCGCCCGACAGGCCCAATATTTCCTTCAACAGCAGCCGCGTATTGTCGTCGGCTTCTTCCACGCCCCGTTCCCGCAAAAAAGAAGAAGCCTCCGCAAAGGCTTCCCGGAGCGTCAAGCCTTCGCGCAAATGAAAGCCGCCCCGGCCCGAACGTACCCTGTTCAACAGAATCAAACTCCCTTTTCGTCGATCAGGTCGGTCTGTTCGGCGATCGTCAGCGCGGATACGATCTCCTGGATGTCGCCGTTCATGATCTGGTCGAGCTTGTGCATGGTCAGGCCGATGCGGTGGTCGGTGACGCGGCTTTGCGGGAAGTTATAGGTCCGGATGCGTTCGCTGCGGTCGCCCGTTCCGACTTTGCTTTTGCGTTCGCCGGCATATTTCGCTTCTTCTTCCTGGCGCATCACGTCGTAGATCCGCGAGCGAAGCACCTGAAGCGCTTTTTCCTTGTTCGAGTTCTGCGATTTGCCGTCCTGGCACGTCGCCACGATGCCGGTCGGCACGTGCGTGACGCGCACGGCCGATTTGGTCGTGTTGACGGACTGGCCGCCCGCTCCGCTGGAGCAGAACGTATCGACGCGGATGTCTTTGTCGCTGATGATGATATCCACCGCTTCGACTTCCGGCAGCACGGCTACCGTCGAGGTCGACGTATGGATACGGCCGCCCGATTCCGTCGCCGGAATCCGCTGGACGCGGTGCGCGCCGCTCTCGTATTTCATTTTGCTGTAGGCGCCGCGGCCGTTGATCATGAAGATGACTTCCTTGAAGCCGCCCAGATCGCTTTCGTTCACGTCCATCAGCTCGACTTTCCAGCCCTGCGTATCGGCATAGCGGCTGTACATGCGGTACAGGTCCGCCGCGAACAGCGCCGCTTCGTCGCCGCCGGCCGCGCCGCGGATCTCGACGATGACGTTCTTCTCGTCGTTCGGATCTTTCGGCAGCAGCAGGACGCGAATCATCTCTTCCAGCTCGTTGCGGCGCGTCGACAATTCGTCGATTTCCATTTTGACCATTTCGCGCATCTCGTCGTCCAGCTTTTCGCCCTGCATTTCCTTGGCGGCTTCGAGGTCTGCGACGACTCGCTTGTATTCGGTGTAGGCTTCGTACGACGGCTGCAGATCGGACTGCTCTTTGGAGTAGTCGCGCAGCTTCTTGGAGTCGCTGGCTACGTCGGGATCGCACAGCAGTTCGCTCAGTTTGTCGTAACGGTCTACCAGGGCTTGCAATTTATCCAACAAGGCCGTTCACCTCTTTATCGATAATAGTGTTTGTTTGAAGAAGAATAGGAACCCTTGGTCTAGATCAAAAAGCCGTTCACACAAGGCTGTGGTGACGACTCATAATTATAGCATGAATTCCCACTTTTTCATATCCCGAATTCCGCGAGCGGCGCGGGACACCGCCTCTTCGGCGGAGCCGGTTAGAGCCGCGCCGAAATCGGGTATTAAGCGGTGAAACGCAAACGACGAGGAGGCTTCCGCAAATGGCAAACCGCAAGCTCGGAACGCAAGGACTTGAAGTATCGGCGCTCGGCCTGGGCTGCATGGGCATGTCCGAATTCTACGGCGAGACCGACGAACAGGAATCGCGGCGCGTGCTGGACCGGGCGCTGGAGAGCGGCATCACGTTCTACGACACGGCGGACATGTACGGCAGCGGGCGCAACGAAGAACTGATCGGGCCTTTTGTGCAAAAAAACCGGGATCAAGTCGTGCTCGCCACCAAATTCGGCAACCGCCGCGGTCTGAACGGGGAATACCTCGGCATCAGCGGACATCCGGAATACGTGCGCGAAGCGTGCGAGAACAGCCTGCGCCGCCTCGGCGTGGACACGATCGACCTGTATTACCAGCACAGAGTCGATCCCGATACGCCGATCGAAGAAACGGTCGGCGCGATGAGCCGGCTCGTCGAAGAAGGCAAAGTGCGCTACCTCGGCCTGTCCGAAGCGGCGCCGGAGACGATCCGCCGCGCATACGCCGTCCATCCGATCTCGGCGCTTCAGACCGAATATTCGCTCTGGAGCCGCGACGTCGAAGACGGTATTCTGCCGATCTGCCGGGAACTCGGTATCGGCTTCGTTCCGTACAGCCCGCTCGGCCGCGGCTTCCTGACCGGACAGATCCAATCGCCGGAAGATTTCGCCGCGGACGACTTCCGCCGCCACTCCCCGCGCTTCCAGGGCGAGAACTTTGCCAGAAATCTGGAACTCGTCGAGCGGATCAAGCAGATCGCCGGCGAGAAGAACTGCGCGCCGTCCCAGCTCGCGCTATCCTGGCTGCTCGCCCAGGGCGACGATATCGTGCCGATTCCCGGAACGAAGAAAATCAAATACCTGCTGGAAAACGTCGGAGCGCTGGACGTCTCGCTGACCGCGGAAGAACTTCGGCGGATCGACGAAGCCGCGCCGCAGGGCTCGGCCGCCGGCCTGCGCTATCCGGAATCCGGGATGAACACGCTCAACAAGTAAGCTGTTCCCAACGCTGCCGAGATCGGACCGTTCGCGGGCCGTTCTTCGCCTGTCCTTCTTCTCGCGCTTTCCGCCCCCGACCGCCTTCGTGCGGACAGGGGGCTTTTTGCATATCCGCTTTTCCGCCAAACAAACAAAATACAATATCGTTTAGCTTTTGACAAACAAAAGTGTGATGTGTTTATATATAGATAAAAATCATCTTGTCTGTGCGCAAGCAAACAAAAGAAGGAAGTGTCTATTCATGAGCTGGACTGATCTCTTGGCGACCGCTTCGGTCGAAGAACTGAAGCGGGGCTATATCGAACAAAATGAAATATTGACCTGCCTGTTCTGTGGAACTTCGGCGGAGACGGGCATCGTGTATGCGGAAGACGGCGTGTTTTACGAAGCGCGCAAGTTCATGCAGCGCCATATCGAAGCGTCGCACGCTTCGCCGTTCGGCGCGTTGATCGCTCTCGGCAAGAAGGCGACCGGCCTGACCGATCACCAGAACGCGCTGCTGCGGCTTTTTTATGCGCACAAAAGCGATACGCAGATCAAGGATGAACTCGGTATCGGCAGCGCTTCGACGATTCGCAACCACCGCTTCGCCCTCAAGGAAAAAGAGCGGCAGGCCCGGATCTTCCTCGCGCTGATGGAACTGCTGAAAGAGCAGGATACGCGGGCGACGGCCGTGATCGATCCGCATCCGCAGGCCCGCCTGGTCGACGATCGCTACAACATGACGGCGGAGGAAGAAGCAGCGATCGTGCGCCGCGTGTTCCCGGACGGTCCGGACGGCCCGCTGAAGACGTTCGACCTGCGGGAAAAGCAGCGGCTCGCCGCCTTGCGGCAGATCGCGCGCCGTTTCGGCGACGGAATCCTGTACAGCGAAAAAGAAGTCAATGCCAAGCTTCAACCGATCTATGCCGATTACGCGATTCTGCGCCGTTTCCTGATCGAATACGGCTTTCTGGACCGCGAACCGGACGGCAGCGCCTACTGGACGACGCGCGGCGGACGGCCGACGGCGGAACGCAAGCGCGATTCCAACCCCAACCCCCAACAGGAGGACCTTCCCGTGAACCGAAAAAAAGAACTGCAGCAGATGTACAAGGAAATCAAGCCGGAAGCCGGCGTGTATCGCATCGTCCATACGCGCAGCGGCAAATGTTACGTCGCCGCGCTGCCCAATCTCAAATCGATCAGCGGACGGCGCTTCGAGCTGAACAACGGCAGCTTCCGCAATTCCGGCCTGCAGCAGGATTGGAACGAATACGGCGAGGACGCTTTCGAATTCGAAGTGCTTGAAGTGCTGGAACCGTCCGAGAACGTCTACGTGACGCTCAAGGAGCAGCTCGCCGAACTGGAATCGAGATGGCTGGCCGAGCTGCGCCCTTACGGAGAGCGCGGCTACAATCGCCCGCCGAGTCAATAACGGCCGACGGGACGGCCGACCGCCGTGCCGTCCCCGCGCCGCCGACGACGCTTCCGCAGCAAAAAGACCCCGGTTCCGCCCAGGCGGAATCGGGGTCTTGCTTATAGGCGAACGGAACGCCGATTGCGTTCGGCAGGCCGGGTGCGGGCTGCCGAAGCGACGTGTGTGCCGGCGGCGATTTTTTTTATGCGAAGAAAGCTTTTAGACGTTGAAACGGAAATGCATGACGTCGCCGTCCTGCACGAGGTATTCTTTGCCTTCGAGGCGCAGTTGGCCGCGCTCTTTGGCTCCGTTCATCGAACCCGCGTTCACGAGGTCGTCGTAGCCCACCACTTCGGCGCGGATAAAGCCGCGTTCGAAGTCGGAGTGGATCACGCCCGCGGCGCCCGGCGCCTTGGTGCCTCTGCGGATCGTCCAGGCGCGTACTTCCTGCACGCCGGCCGTGAAGTACGTGTACAGGCCGAGCAGCTTGTAGGCCGCTTTGATCAGCAGATTGAGGCCCGACTCTTCGATGCCCAGTTCTTCGAGGAACATCTGCTTGTCTTCGCCTTCAAGCTCCGCGATCTCTTCTTCGACTTTTGCGCTGACCGGAACGACTTCCGCATTCTCGGCTGCCGCAAAATCGCGTACCTGCTGTACGTAAGCGTTGTTCGCCACGTCGGCGATCTCGTGTTCGGCCACGTTGGCCGCGTACAGTACCGGCTTCAGCGTCAGCAGATGCAGTTCGCGGATGATCTGAAGCTCGTCTTCCGTCAGATCGATGCTGCGCGCGGGTTGGTCGTTGTACAGCGCTTCCTTGACCTTCTCCAGCACTTCGACTTCCTGCGCGGACTGTTTGTTGCCGCCTTTGAGATTTTTCTTGGAGCGTTCGATTCTTTTGTCGACGCTCTCGATGTCGGCGAGAATCAGCTCCAGGTTGATCGTCTGGATATCGCTCACGGGATCGATCTTGCCGTCGACGTGCGTAATGTTCTCGTCGACGAAGCAGCGAACGACGTGCACGATCGCGTCCACTTCGCGGATATGCGCCAGGAATTTGTTGCCCAGACCTTCGCCCTTGCTCGCGCCGCGCACGAGACCGGCAATATCGACGAACTCGAATGCCGTCGGTACGGTCTTCTTCGGCACGACCATTTCGGTCAGCTTATCGAGGCGCTCGTCCGGTACTTCGACGATCCCCACGTTCGGGTCGATCGTACAAAACGGATAGTTGGCAGACTCCGCGCCCGCCTGCGTGATTGCGTTGAACAACGTGGACTTGCCGACGTTCGGCAGTCCTACGATACCGGCTTTCAATGCCATATGAATACACAACTCCTCTGAGTTTGATCTTAATCATAAAAGAGAAACAAACGAAGACGTAAGAAAACATCGCTTTTCATTATATCAGCATTTGCCTGAAACGGATACAGCGGCCCTATACCACGATAGAAAAATAAGAATAAATATGCTGTGCAGGCATGAAAAAGACCCGCTTTCCGAATGGAAGCAGGGTCTGTCTGCGTTTTATCTGTGAATCAACCGCTGCGTACCCTGAAGTTCCCCCAAGCTGCCGACGCCGATCCCGAACATGACCGTGCGCAGTTCGAACTCGGCCTGTTCCATGGCCTGCGCCGCGCTTTCGGCCGAATCGACGGCCGGGCCGAGCAGCGCGCGGCCGAAGCCGGCCAGGTCTGCGCCCAGCGCGATCGCTTTGGCCGCGTCGACGCCGCCGGTCAGACCGCCGCTGCCGATCAGCGGCAGGTCCGGCAGTTCGCGGCGAATCTCCGCGATGCAATCCGCCGTGCCGGTGCCCCAGCCGGCGAATGCTTCGGCCGCCGCCCGGCGCATGGCGTCCGAGCTGCGGAACTTCTCGACCTGGCTCCACGACGTGCCGCCCGCGCCCGCCGCATCGATAAACGCGATGCCGGCGTCCGCAAGCCGCGCCGCCGTCTCGCCGTCGATGCCCCAGCCGACTTCCTTGACCCCGACCGGCACGTCCAGATCGCGGCACAGCCGCGCGATCTTGGGCAGCAGGCCGGCAAAGTTCGTGTTGCCTTCGGGCTGGAACACTTCCTGCAGGCTGTTCAAATGCAGCACCAGCGCGTCGGCTTCCGCGATGTCCACCGCGCGCCGGCACTCGTCCGCGCCGAACCCGTAGTTCAGCTGGACCGCGCCCAGATTGGCGATAACCGGAATGTCCGGCGCCTTGTGCCGGACTTTGAACGTCTCCGCCAGTTCCTCCCGCTCGACGGCGGCGCGGACCGAACCGAGTCCCATCGCCCAGCCGCGCGCCTGCGCCGCTTCGGCCAGCCGCTCATTGATCCGGCCCGTGCCGGCGCTGCCGCCGGTCATCGAGCTGATCAGCAGCGGCGCCCGCAGCGCACGCCCGAGAAAATACGTGCCCAGCTCGATCTGTTCAAAATCGATTTCCGGCAGCGCATTGTGGCGGAACGCGTACCGTTCGAATCCGGTCGTGACGCCTACCCCCGCTACCTGCTCTTCGAGACACAGGCGGACATGCTCGCTTTTGCGGTCTCCGGTCGACGGACCGGGCCGTTTGATTTGTTCCGTCATGGCCGCTCCCCTCTTCTCCTTCAAACTGCTTGCGTCCTCGAATGCACGCCGGAACGCATGGAGCCTCGCGATCGTGCCCGGTCCGCGATCAGACCGATAGCACAATTTGCCCACGCGCTTCAGCTTGCCCCCGAGTCCTGCTCTTTACGCGGCGAATTCCGGCGGCTGCGCCTTGATCTGATCCTTTTACCCGTAATGCCGGCCTTTCCAGGCCGAGCCTTTGCCGCTCAGGCTGCCGAACGCGCTGGACAGCGCGATCGCGATCGTGCAGACAATCGTCGCGAAGACGAATACGCCGTGCCAGGCCGGCAGGCCGCCTCTCGCCCCGCAGACCGCCTTGATAGCCATGCCGATCAGCATCGCCAGGGCGCTGAAAGCCGCCAGATGCGGATTGCCGCCGAACAGTCCGATCAGCAGAGCGATCGGCGGCAGCACGTACAGCGCCGCATACCACGTTAGCAGCAACAGCAGCAGCGCGTAATTGCGTCCGAGCCCCGCGAACAGATTTTTGCTGAAGCCTTCCCATACTTCGCGGGTGCCGTGATACATCCGCATTTCGGCATGTTTGCTCATGTCGGCCAGCATCATTTTGTAGCCGGCTTTTTTGACTGCGCGGGCCATCGCGATATCGTCCACCATCTCGTTTTTGACCGCTTCGTAGCCGCCGACGGATTCGTAGGCGGAACGTTTGATCAGCATGTAGGCGCCGTGCGCCGCGACGAACATACTTTTGCGCGCGCGATACACGAGCGGAATCGGCACATGGCACAAGATGGAGAATTCCATCATCGGCACGACCAGCTTCTCCATCCACGTCACGGTCACCTGCTTCGGAAATCCGGTCAGCAGGCCGACCTTTTTCTTCATTGCGGAACGCAGCGTATCGCGAATGGCCAGCTTGCCAAGCTTGACGTCGGCATCGAGCATCAGATACCAGCTGCCGTTAGCCTGTTCGGCCAGGCGGTGGCAGGCATAGCATTTGCCCTGCCAGCCCGCGGGCAGCTCGTCGCCGTGCATCAGCCGGATGCGATGGTCTTCCATCGCCATCCGGCGTACGATGCCGCCGGTATCGTCGCTCGAATCGTCGTCGTAGACGATGACCTCAAGCCGGTATTCCGAATCGTCGGAGTCCAGTACGTGCCGCAGGCAGTCCGCAATATTGCGCTCTTCGTCGCGGGCCGGAATGAGGACCGACACCAGCGGACGATTCTCGATCGTGCGCGTACGCCGGCCGGGGACCGGCAGCGAGCGTCCGTTCATCAGCGCGAAGACCAACTGCGCGGCGAGCAGCACGCAGACGGTCGTCAAGATCCAAGTCAGAATCAACAACGTGCCGTCCTCCCTTTTCGACGAATCGGATCGTGTTCTTGAGCCTATTCTAAAGCGTATTTTCATTAAAACAAAGTTTCGTGAAAGCAAAATTCCGTGCGCAGCCTCTGACCGGAGCGCCGGCCGGGCCGGTTAAGACACGGCGGCATTGTCCGCCGAGTCGCCCGGCGCGCCGAATTGGGCCAGCACGTGCCGCAGCAGCACGCCTTTTTCTTCGTCCGGCACGATCGCGCGGCGGCCGAACACGTCGTAGCCGTTGCGGCGTACCTGATCGAAGATCGCGCCGTAGAACGCCGCGGCGAGCGCGACCGACAACCCGCTGCGCTTCGGGTAGCTGTCGAGATTCGACAAGCCCTGCTGCAGCCAGATCGCGGCCTGCGCGTGCAGTTCGTCGATCATCGCGACGAACCGCGCGTCGATGACGCCGCGGGACAGATCTTCGTCCGTGTAGCCGTGACGCAGCATCAGTTCCGCCGGAATGTACCGGCGGCCGCGGCCCAGGTCTTCGCCGACGTCGCGGATGATATTGACGATCTGCATCCCCTTGCCGAGAGCGATGCCGGATTCGGCCGCTTCGGCATGCAGATCGTCGCGCAGAACAGGCAGCAGCATCTCGCCGACCGTGCCGGCCACGAGATAGCAGTACCGTTCAAGCTGCTCCATCGTGTCGTAGCGCAGCAGCGTCAGATCGGACAGCTGGCCGTCCATCTGGTTGAGAAACGGCTGCCGGTCCAGGTTCGGGAAGCCGTCGAACAGCCAGCGCAGGGCGGGCCAGATAAAATGGCCATCGGCCCGATCCAGATCGACGAAGCGCTCGCGCAGCTCGTGAATGGTAAACGGCGACGTGTCCGGCTCGTCGACGCTGTCGTCGATCAACCGGCAGAACGCGTAGATGACGTAGACGGCGTGACGCCTCTTCTCCGGCAGATCCCGGAAGGCGTGGTAAAACGAGGACGAGCCCCGTCGCATCGAATCCTCGCACTGCTGCATGATATGTTCGTTCATGGATTCCACTCCTTCAAAAGCTGATTTACGGCCATTCTCGCCCCCTGCATCACGATCGGCACCCCGCCGCCCGGATGCACCGAAGCTCCCGCCGCATACAATCCGTCGATACTTTTGAACGGCTTCGGCTGCGGCCGGTACGGACCGGACTGCGTCAGGATCGGTGCGATGCCGAAACTGCCCCCGACGTAATTGCCGTCTTGGCGCGAGTCTTCGGGCGTTCGAAGCTTGATCCATTTGATCGATTCCCGCAGTCCCGGGAAGCCCCGGCGTTCGGCGGCCTGAAGCACTTTGCGCGCCAGCCGGCGGCCTTCCTTGGACCAGGCCGTGCTCGAAGCGTCGGGCGCCGGAATAAGGAAATACAGCACGCTCTCCCCTTCGGGAGCGGCCTGCGGATCAAGCTCGATCGGGTTAAACACGTAGAAGGACGGATTGGCGGGAATCATCCCCCGCTCGAACACGGTCTTCAGGCTGTCGGTCAGGCTGTCCGGCAAAAAGAATTGATGCGCCGCCGTATCGGTCCAGCGCTTGGACGTGCCGAGATAGACCATCACGCAGCCCGACGAAGGACGGTACGGATTTTTGCGCTTCGCTTCCGGCTGTCCTTCGAGCAGCGGCAGCAGGTTCGGGAAGTCGCCGTTGAACAGTACCGCGTCGTACGTCTCGGGCACGCCGCCCGTCACGATTCCCCGGCAGCGTCCCTGCTCGACCGTCAGGCGTTCGACCCGCGTGTTCAAGCGGATCTCGATGCCGCGCGAACGCAGCTCCTGTTCGAGGATGACCGGCAGGCGGGCATAGCCGCCCTCGATCATCCAGATGCCGAAATCGTGCTCCGCGTACGGCAGGATCGAATAGACGCCCGGCGTTCCCGCGGGCTGGCCGCCGATATAGAGCGATTGCAGCGAATACGCGTCGATCAAATCTTCGTGCTTGAAATAACGCGAAGCCGCCGCGCGCACGCTGCGATGCGCCTGCAGCTTGCCGAGCATGCGCACCTGGCGCGGCGCGAAGAAATCGCGCTTGCGGGGAAATGTCCGCTCCAGCACCGAAGCTTTGGCGCCCGGATACATTTCCCGCATTTGGTTCATATACCGGATATACCCTTCCGACTCCCCGGGAAACAGCCGTTCGATTTCTTTGGCCTGATCTTCCGGCTTGCGGCGCTTCGTCATCATCCGGCCGTCCGAATAATGAATGCGGTACAGCGGGTCGGCTTCGATCAGCTTGATCCGCTCGCGTTCGACGCCGCCTTCTTCGAGAATCGACAGCAGCATCTCCGGCAGCAGCACGATTGTCGGTCCCTGATCGATCCGGCGGCCGTCTTCTTCGTTGCGCTCGAACGCGATCCGGCCCCCGAGCCGGTCGCGGCCTTCGATCAGCGTAACCTGCGCGCCCTGGCGGCTGAGCAGCAGCGCAGCCGTCAGCCCGCCGATGCCGCCGCCCACGATGGCGACTTTCGGCCCGCGGCTCATTCGCTTCCTCCCGCGGCGCCCAGCGGCTGCGGTGCAGGCCGGGCCTGCTTGGCACGATCCGTTTTTTCGATCAGATCCACGCTGATGCGCGCCGATTCGAAAATGGTCGGCAGGCCGCTGCCCGGATGCGTGCCGCCGCCCACCAGCCAGACGCGATCGACTTCCTCGAACTTGTTGTGCGGGCGGAACGCCATCATCTGCCCGAGGTTATGCGACAGGTTGAACGTCGCTCCGCGGTAGACGTCGAGCGAATCCTGCCAATCCAGCGGCGTGAAGAACGCTTCCTGTTCGATGCGTCCGCGCAGCCCTTTGAGCTGGTCGATCGCCTCTACCCGGTCCAGCATCCACTCTTTGAGTTCCTCGCGGCGGCCGCTCCAATCGGCGTCGCCTTTGAGGTTCGGCACCGGCATCAGCACGTAAACCGCCGATTTTCCGGCCGGCGCGAGCGTCGGATCGAGCTTTGACGGGTTATGCACATAGATGGAAGGGTCTTCCGACAGCTTCTGGCTGCCCGTGATCTCTTCGACATTTTTGGGATAGTCGTTCGCGAAATGGACCGAATGGTGCGGAAGATCGATCTCGCCGTCGATGCCCAGATACAGCATGGCCGTCGAGCACGAATATTTTTTCGCTTCGAGCTTTTCCGGCGTATACTTTTTGAGCACGCCCGGTTCGAACAGCCCGTTCATCGCCGTAGCGAAGTCCGCTCCGATCACGACATGGTCGGCTGTCCGCCGCTCGCCGCCCTGGACGCTCACGCCGACGGCGCGCCCTTTTTCCGTCAGGATGCGTTCTACCGGAGTGCCGAGATGGAAGCGCACGCCGTGTTCTTCCGCGACCCGGACCATCGCGTCCCACAGCGCGGAGATGCCGCCCTTCGGATGCAGCAGGCCGTAACGGTGCTCCATGAACGAGAGAATGGTAAACGTACCCGGACATTCCCAGGCCGACATGCCCAAATATTTCGACTGGAACGTAAAAGCATATTTAAGCCGCTCGTCCTTGAAGTAACGGGACAATTGGCCGTAGACGGTATCGGTTATTTTCAGGTGAGGCAGCGCTTTGATCGCGTCCGCTTTCATGTAATCGCCGAAGCCGCCGAAAGGCCGGCGCAGCAGCGGTTCCACATGCGCGTACTTGACTGACTCATCGGTCATAAATCGGTAAAATCCGGCTTCTTCTCCCGGGAACAGCGCCTGGATGCGTCTGGCCGTCTCTTCGTTGTCGCTCGAAGGCATCAGCACGGTGCGTCCCTGGTCGAAGTACAGTCCGTACAGTGGGTCAAGCTTGTGAAGTTCCACGTAATCATGCACGGAACGTCCCGCCTGCTCGAACAATTCCTCCAGCAGCTGCGGCATCATCAGGAAAGTCGCGCCCCGATCAAACGTGTAGTCGCCGAGCTTCAGCCTGCCGGAACGTCCGCCGGGGACGGGCTGTTTTTCGTACACGTCGACTTCGTACCCCTTCGCGCCAAGCAGCATCGCCGCGGCCAATCCTCCGGGTCCCGCGCCTACGATCACTGCGGTCTTGCTGTTTTCATTTCGCCCCATGCCGATTCACCTTTCCTCATTTCAGACTTGCCCCATCGTCTTTTATTACCCAACAACCGGCCGAATTTCTCGCTTTGCGAATGGCGTATTGTGTAAAATCGGTGCGAACGCGATCTTTTTGTATCAAATTTTAATTTTCAAAGCCTAAGATTCTCTCTTTAGCCTATCACAGCAACCATCATCCCACAAACGTCTTTTCGGGGTTTTCCGGCATGCAAAAAGAAAAGAACGCGCCGCGGCGGCACTTCCTCTTCTTTTTGAGAGCTGCAATTTTTTTCCGGTGATATGCCAGGCCTCCCATTTATAGCAGAGGAGACAGCAAACGCGCGGCCGATTCCATAAAACGCAGAGCAATTCGTTTGCTGCCGAACACCGCCGGATCGATCATCGTCGTGTTCAGCAGGTCGCGCTCGAAATCGGCCGTAATCCGCGCCACGCTGGCATTGTTCATCAGCAGCGCGTTGACTTCGAAGTTGAGGTGGAAGCTGCGCATGTCCATGTTCGCCGTTCCGATGCTCGCCGTCTCCCCGTCCACGATCAGCAGCTTGGAATGCAGGAAGCCTTTTTCGTATTCGTAAATCTTCACCCCGGCATCGAGCAGGATCGGAAAATACGAATGCGACGCCCAAAACGGCAGCTTTTTGTCGGGCTTCGCCGGGAACAGCAGCCGCACGTCCAGCCCCGACAAAGCGGCGGTGCGCAGCGCGGTCAAAATGTCTTCGTCCGGGATAAAATACGGCGTCGCGATCCAGACCGAACGTTTGGCCGTCGTAATCATCGTGAAAAAGATATGCTTGAGCGTCCGGCGATCGTTGTCGGGGCCGCTTGCGATGATCTGCACGGCGCCGAGCTCGGGGTCGGGTTTGCTTTTGGATTGAAAATAACCCGGTCCGGTCGGCTGCTCATTCGTCATATGCCGCCAGTCCCGCAGGAAAATGCGCTGCAGCGTGCTGACCGCGTCGCCTTCGATCCGCATATGCGTATCGCGCCAGAACCCGTACGTCTTGCTGCGGCTGAGGTATTCGTCGCCCACGTTCAGCCCGCCGATAAACCCGATACTTTTGTCGATGACGACGATCTTGCGGTGGTTGCGGTAATTGACCCGGCTCGTCGCGAGCAGGAACTTCGTCGCGCCGAACAGCGCCACCTTCACGCCCGCCGCCCGCATCTCGTCCAGAAATTTGCGCGGAAGCTGGATGCTGCCGACGGCGTCGACCATGAAGCGGACTTCCACGCCTTCGCGCGCTTTTTGGATCAGCAGCTTCTGGATCTGCGTGCCGATCTCGTCGGCGCGGTAAATGTAGTATTCCATATGGATATGGTGGCGCGCGCCGCGCATCGCGTCGAGCAGCGCCGAGAACGTGCTGCCTCCGTTCGTCAGAACCGCGGTCGGGCTGGAATACGAGACCGGCGTCAGCGACAAACGGCGCGACAAGCGCAGGATACGCTGCTGTTCGTCGCTGAAATGCGCTGTGTTCTCGATGCCGGCCAGCGTGTCTTTTTCGCTCCATTCGTAGATGCGGCGGTCCCACTGGGCTTTTTTGTCGTACTTGCGGCGGCGGAAATAATTTTGTCCGAACAGAAAATAGAAGATCAGCCCGACGACCGGCAGCAGGCCGAGCACCAGAATCCACGACAGCGTGCTCGACGGATTGCGGTTGTCCATAAAGATGACGAACGCGATCGAGACGACGGTCAGGGTGGAAAAAATGCTCATGACGGCAGCGGCGGTCGTGCCGAATAAATCGACGCCGAAATAATAGAAGACGAACAGCAGTGCGGCGAGCAAAAATACGATCAACCCGCGTCTCATCTCAAAAACCCCCTCTTGCGGCGAAATGCCGGACGGAATGCGGGTGGATACCCGAACGTGCCCATCCATACGGTCTTTGTCGTTACGGTCATTACGCTCTGCGCGCGCCGCGGTTTCATTCCTGCGCAAATCCGCGGCGCGCTCCATCTGTGTTCTCCCTGCAA
Source organism: Saccharibacillus sp. WB 17 (assembly GCF_008634075.2). Classification (NCBI taxonomy): domain Bacteria; kingdom Bacillati; phylum Bacillota; class Bacilli; order Caryophanales; family Paenibacillaceae; genus Saccharibacillus; species Saccharibacillus sp. WB 17. The sequence continues at coordinate 68,792 of NZ_VPFK02000025.1, forward strand.
TTGACATTCCGAACTCTTCATGTTAGGTTTTAACCTACCGATCGTTAGTTTTTCCGTTTATAAAAAAGACGAATCGACCGAGCACGCCAAAGGAGGATCCCGGATGACCCGCAAACCGGCTATTGAAGATATCGCGCTGGACCTGTTCGCCAGCGAAGGCTTCGAAGGCGCTTCGCTTGGCCGGATCGCGGACGTAGTCGGCATCCGCAAGCCTTCGATCTACGCCCATTTTCGCAGCAAGGAAGAGCTGTTCCTGTCCGTGTTCGAACGGGCGCTGCGCCGCAAGAAGCGGGCGCTGTTTCGCTTCGTGGGCGAACGGCGGTTCGACCCGTTCGACGACGTGCTGCGCGGGCTGGCCGAACGCCTGATGGACGATTACGAACAGGACGCGGAGACGCGCTTCCTGCTGCGCATGTCGTATTTTCCGCCAAGTTCGCTGCACGACCGGGTGATGGACCTCGTCAATCCGTTTTTCGAACAGGGCGAACGCGGGCTGACCCGGCTGCTGCTGAGGCCGGGCAGCGCCGAGCGCCTGTATCCCGACGGCGCTCGCGAAGCGGCGCTTGCCTATCTGACGATCCTCGACGGCGTGCTCGCCGAAGCGATCTACAGCAGCCGCGCCAACGCGGCGCGGCGCTTCGAAGCCGTCTGGCCGGTCTACTGCCGCGGCGTACTGCGTCCGGTCAGGCCGGACGAACCGATTCACACACAAGGAGAGTGAATGCCATGAGCCGCACGAATCGCGGATGGCTGTACGTATTGATCGGAGGAGTGTTCGAAGTGGCCTGGGTATCCGGGCTGAAGCACTCCTCGAATATTTGGGAATGGCTGCTGACGGTAATGGGCATCGCCATCAGCTTCTGGCTGATGATCGGCGCTTCGAAAGTGCTGCCGATCGGCAGCGTCTACGCCGTCTTCACCGGCCTAGGCACGGCGGGCACCGTCGTGGCCGAGACGCTGCTGTTCGGCGAACCGTTCAGCCTGGCCAAGACGCTGCTCATTCTGCTGCTGCTGTCAGGCGTCGTCGGCCTGAAGCTCGTAACCGACGCTTCGCCGGCGGAAACGCCGCCGGTCGTCGACGGAAAGGGGGCGGTGTAACATGCCGTGGATCGCTCTCGTTCTGGCCGGATGCTGCGAAGTGTTCGGCGTCATCGGCTTGAAGCAGGTCTCGCTGCGCAAAGGACTGCCGGCCTACGCCCTGCTGATTGCCGCTTTCGCGGGCAGCTTCTCGCTGCTCACCTACGCGATGCAGCATATTCCGATGGGCACCGCCTATGCGATCTGGACCGGTATCGGCACTGTCGGCGGCGCGCTCGTCGGCATGTTCCTGTACGGCGAGCCGAAAGAGACCCGGCGCATTCTGTTCATCTCGATGATTTTGGCCGCTGCGGTCGGACTCAAGCTGATCTCGTAAAGATCCCGCTTTTTTTATAATCTTTTTTTCCACCGAACGGACGCTTTCGACCCCGGTTTTCCGGTAAAGTTGAGGCGGCCGTTTTTTTCGTTTATACTACGTTTGACTCTACAGTCGATTACGGAACCCAATGGTCAAAAAAGAAAGGGGATTTCGCTTGCTGATCGATAAATCCGCGGAACGCAGACAAACCATTTTCACGGTCGCTCTCGGTTTGTTTTCGGAACGGGGCATTCAAGAAACGTCCATGCAGGACATCGCGGAACGCTGCGGCTTTTCCAAAGGAACGCTATACCAGCATTTTCGTTCCAAGGAAGAACTGATCGGCGCGATTCACCAGTATGCGCTCGGCACGCTGCACGAGAAGCTGGAGCTTGCCGCTTCGGCCAACCTTCCGGCGCGCGAAGCTTTTTACGCCCAGATCGAAGTGCTGCTGCACTCGCTGATCGAATTCAAGGCGTTCATGATGATGCAGATCCGCGAACGCGAATTCAGCGGTATCGGCGAAGAACGCACCGACGGCAGCGGCGAACCGGTCTGCGGGCCCGCGGGACACCATCCGATCCTGTCTTCGGCGTTCGTGCAGATCCGCCGCAGCCTGATCGGGATCTACGGACCGGAGATCGATCCGTATTCCGGCGATTTCGCGATCGTCGTCGGCGGCCTCGTCTTCTCGTATTTGCAGCTGACCGATTGGGGCATGCCGGAGATTCCGATTCCGCAAGCGCTGCGCCATCTCGAACTGATGCTCGACGCGACCGCCGAACGTGTGCTGGATCGCAAGCCCGAACCGCTGATCGCGCCGGCGCTGTGGACGACCTGGGTCGAAGACGCCCCGGAAGATCCGTCCGCCTCCAAGCGCCCGTTCATCCTGATGCGCCAAATGCGCGACACGCTCGCCTGGAGCCCGATCGGGCGCAGCGAGCGCGAAGACGCCCTGGAGACGCTCGACGTGCTCGAGGAAGAGCTGTCCGCCGAAGCGCCGCGCCGCTCCGTCGTCCGAGGCATGCTGGGCAATCTCAAAGACGTGCACGTGCTGCACGGGGCGCTGGAACAGCTGTCCCCGCTCGTGCTGTACCGGCTGGACGAACTTCATTCCCGCCGATAAGCCTGGCGGTTACGCGATCGAACGCTTTATTTTTCCGAATCCTTCAACCCGCCGTTACAGAGACAAGGAAAGTCCGCCGCGCGTGGGCCGCATGAAAGTTCGGGCTGCCGAACGCGGCCGATGCGCCGGACGGATCTATCCCATTTAGAGGAGTGGAGAATCTTTTTATGAAAAGTATCATCGGCTTTTCCCTGCGGAACAAGCTCGCCATCTGGTTCCTGACGATCGTCATTACCGCGGCCGGCATCTACGCCGGTCTTACCATGAAGCAGGAAACGATTCCCGATATCAACGTCCCGTTTCTGAGCATCACCGCCGTCGATCCGGGCGCCGCTCCCGAGACGGTCATGAACGAAGTCGCCATTCCGCTGGAGCAGATGCTCCGCAACGTGGCCGGCGTGCAGAACGTGACGTCCACGTCGATGGAGAACGTCGCCTCGATCGCCGTCGAACTCGACTTCGGCGCCAATCTGGACGAAGCGACCGCGCAGATTCGCGAAGGCCTGAACCAGGTCACGCTGCCGGAAGGCGTCGAGCGGCCGCAGATTACCCGCTTCAGCCTGAACTCGTTCCCGGTCATCTCGCTGAGCGCATCCGCCAAAGAAGGCACGGACGATCTCGAAGAGCTGTCCCGGATCGCCCAGGAACAGGTGCTGCCGGAGCTTGAGAAGATCGAAGGCATCGCCTCTGTCCAGCTGTCCGGCCAATACGTCCGCGAAGTACAGCTGACGTTCGACGCGGAGAAGATGGCACAGTCCGGCCTGACGCAGGAGACGGTGCAGAACATCGTGAACGCTTCGGCCGTTCGCGCGCCGCTCGGCTTGTTCACGCTGGACGATTCGCAGTCCGCGGTCGTCGTGGACGGCAACGTCACGACGCTCGAAGATCTCGAAGCGCTTGAGATCCCGGTCGTGCCCGCGCAGAGCGGCACGGCCGCAGGCGCCGGCGCGGCGGGTGCCGGCATGGAAGGCGCTGCGGCAGGTGCGCCGAGCGCAGCAGCGGGCGCGGAAGCGCCGGCGGCCGGCGGTACGGCCGCCGGCCAGGAC
>NZ_VPFK02000026.1:0-31922 GCF_008634075.2 Saccharibacillus sp. WB 17
GGGCCGGCGAGTTCTGCCGGCGGAGCGCGTGCGGTCCGCGAGGCGGGCGCGGACCGCGGCGCGGAGCCGGCGTTCGGCGGGCGCGCAGCCGCCGAAAGCGTTCGCGGGCGCGCAATCTCGCCGGACGACATGCCGGGGCAGCTGCTCGCTGCCGTCGCGGCGGAACGGCCGTCTTCGTTCGATCTCATGGATCGAGCCGATGCGTATTGCGCCTGGTTCTGACGAATGCCGGGATCTCCGCGGCTTTTCGCTGTAAGCAAGAAGAAGTCTGCGCCCTGCGCAGGCTTTTTCCTTTTCACGACTCGCACTTCGCAACCTGCTCTTCGACCTACGCTTTGCCAACTGCTCTTCGCACCCAGTTTTCGCCACACTTCTCTCCCCGCCTCCGCACGAACGCCAAAATAACTGCCTGTGAGCAGTTATTCCCGCCATGTCGTGATCCAAATTCAAAATAGCTGCCTATATCCATCTATTTCGCCCCCGACAGCCGAACAAGCCGTATCCCGGCGGAAATAGCTGTATATCCGCAACTAATCAAGCAAAAATAGCTTTTCCGCGCCAAATAACTGTATTTTCGCATCTATTTACTCCGCCACCTGGTCTGCACTCCGCTCCACACCCCGTTCCCCAATCCGCTCTTCCATCCGTTCCGCCCGCCACTCCGCAACCCGCCCCACCATCACCTCTGCCCTCACCGCCGCCTCTGCTGCCCGCTGCCCGTCCCTCGCCCGCCGCCCCCTCCACCCTCTCCCTCACCCTCTCTCCAGCCGCGAAAAAACCGCCGTCTCCGGAGAAGACGGCGGTTTTGACAGGGTTTACCCGCCAGAGGGGTTCCGGCAGAGAAGGAATGGCGGTTGCGGCGGTTAGTTCAAAGTGTAGCGCGACAGCTTTTTCTCTCCGGCTTCCAGCGTGTACAGTTCGCCTTTGCCGGCGTAGTAGAAGGAGTAGCCTTTGACGCGGTCCGCGCCGGCGTTCATATCGACTTCGTAGTTCGCTTTCAGCGTTTTGGCGTCGAGCGCATAGAATTTGCCGTCTTTTTTGCTCGTGACGGATACCTCTCCGCTCGGCGAAGGCATCATCCACAGGTCTTTGCCTTCGAGCGCTGCGGCTCCCGTCCGTTTGTTATGGATGTCGTACGCTTCGAATTTCGTGCCTTTTTGCAGGATGAATCCGCTGCCCGTGGCCATCACGTTGTCGCCTTTGGCCAGGGAGCGCTCGAACGTTTGCTTGCCTTTGGCGTCGAATCCGACCAGCTTCCGCTTGGTGTCGATCGTGTCCGGATCGATCTCGATCACTTCGCCTTCTTTGCCGGGTTCGATTCTTTCTTCGTACGTTTCGATCACCGTGCCGCCGTCTTTCAACGAATATATGGCAGGTTCGGAACCCATGGTGCGGAAGTCATGGAAAAGGTTCTCGTATTCCGACATCTTCAGTTTCAAGACAGGTTTCGACAGCGCGTTTATGCTGGCGTAGAGCTTCAACGAATCCATGTCTCTGCTCATGACCTGGCCGTTGCTCAGCATTCTGAAACCATCGGAACCGGTCACTTTCTTCTCGCTTTTGAGCTTGCCATCGCTGCCGAACGTGTGGAACGTCGTGTAGCCTTTCGCTTTTTTCGTTTCCTGCACGGTATTCTCCAGAACGATATCTCCGTTTGGCAGCACCGTCAGTTTGCCGCCCACGTCCACTTTGACCGGCGTCGTCCATTTCAGTTTGCCCTTCGCATCGACGGCGCGGATCGTATAGCTTTTCTCTTCCGACTTTTTGCTCAGGAAGTAGACGTCGCCGTTGCTGCCGTAATAGAAGCTGCCGCCGGTCAGCACTTTGGTGTCTCCCCGGAAATCGTAAGCCCAGTTGACCTTGTCGCCGCTTTTGCGGTCGACGGCCTGCGCGATAAACGAATTTTCGCCGCGTTCGGCTCTGAAGTTCACGTTGCCTCCGCCAAGCGTCGCCCAACCGAACAGGCTTTCGATGCCCCGGTCGCCGGGAATTTCGTATGTCCAGTCCGGATCGGCCAGTACATTCGTCGGGACAGTCGTTGGGGAGTTGGTCGAAGCGTTGGTCGAAGTGTTTGCCGGGGCGGTCGCCGCGGCGGCCACGCCTGCGCTTGCGCCGGTAAATCCGATGACCAGGGCCATGCTCAACATTGCGGGTTTGAATGGAATGTTCATAATTTGTTCCTCCTGAGTGAGTCTGTTTTTTTGGTTCTGCATAAGAGACGGCCAACGCTGCCGAACGGTTCGCTAAATTTCAAAATTTTCTTTTAAAGTACATATTTGGATGTTGGCTCGGCAGTTAATCAAGGTCGCACGGAGAAGGCCGCGGTCGTTTTCACGGCCCTGCACGCCTTCCTGCGCCTCGTTACAAAGACTCCCCGCACCGCCGAACGGTTCGCAATTTTCGCTTTTTTTAATTACCGAATTTCCATTTCATCTAATAGCCTGATAGCCTGACCTAGCCCAAATAGCCCGACGCCGCCTAATACCGCAAATCGGACGGCGTCCCTCCCCGAAGCTGCCGGAACACCCGGTTGAACGTCCGCACATTGCCGAAGCCGCATTCCAGCGCGATATCGATCAGCTTGGCGTCGGTGCCCACGATCAGACGTTCCGCGCGGCCGATCCGCAGCTCGTTGAGGTAGGTGTTGTAGTTCATGCCGGTCACATTTTTGAAAAAACGGGAAAAATGGAACACGCTCATCCGCGCCCGATCCGCCCCGTCTTGAAGCGTGAGCGGCCGCGTGTAATGACGGTCCAGATAATCGAGCAGCTCCTGCGTCGTCTTGAGATGGGCGGCCGCGCGGGCGCTGCGCCTGCGGCCCGGCCCGTCCGCCGACGCGTAGCGCAGCGCCAATCCGCACAGCATGTGCAGCAGTCCGGTAATGACGGCATCCGACTGCTCGCGTCCCGCCTCTTCTTCCGCCGCGATCCGCTCCATCACCCCGGCCAGCTCCCGCAGCGCTTCTTCTTCGAACGGCGAACGCTCGCCCGTATCCGAATAGGGGATAAAAGGCGACCGGATCGCGCCTTCTTCCGGCCAACCCGCCGCGCTGCCGATCAGCCGGGGATTGAACACGACCAGAATGATCTCCGACTCGCTTTTGCCGCTGTCGTAGTAATGAATGTCCCCGCTGCCGCAAAAAGCGAATTCGCCCGCCCGCAGCGTCCGAGTCTCCGAATTGATCCCGACCTGAAGCGAGCCTTCGCTGACGTACATAAACTCCAGGTCATGATGCCAATGCGCCAGAAAATCGATACTGCGCACTTTGGAGATCTGGACCGGCAGACCGCTGCCGTAGATCCGGTTTTCGTGAAAAGCTCTCATCGCCGCGCCTCCGTTCTTGTGTTCGAATAGGTGCATATTAGCAAAAATCGTCCACTCCCGCAACGAAAATGGCGCGCTTCATGTAAGGGCTTCCTTTACAATGGGAGTGTAGTCTTATATCAGCGGATTGCCTATTCTTATACGAGACGGGAGATCGATATCATGAGCAAGCAGGCTTTGATCGTAAGCGGAGGCTGGGACGGACACCAGCCGAAGGAAGTTGCCGACCTTTTCGCCGACATTCTTCGCCAGGAAGGTTTTGAAGCGGAGATTGCCTATACGCTGGACGCTTTTCTGGACGAAGAACGCCTGATGAAGCTCGACCTGATCGTGCCGGTATGGACGATGGGCGAGATCACCAACGAACAGCTTCAGCCGGTGCTGAAAGCGGTGGAATCCGGCGTCGGCATGGCGGGCTGCCACGGCGGCATGTGCGATTCGTTCCGCAACAGCGTCGAGTGGCAATTTTTGACCGGATCGCAGTGGGTGGCGCATCCGTTCAACGACGGCGTAGAATACGAAGTCCGCATGACGCGCACTTCTTCGAGCCCGATCGTGGACAATATCCCGGACTTCACCGTGAAGTCGGAGCAGTATTACCTGCACGTCGATCCGGTGGTGGACGTCCTCGCCACGACGACGTTCAAAATCAGCGAAGGCCCGCATTCCGCCAACGGCGAAATCGTCATGCCGGTCGTCTACACCAAACGTTGGGGCGCGGGCAAAGTGTTCTACAACTCGCTCGGCCACCAGGTGAACATTTTCGATATTCCGGAAGCCAAAGAACTGATGCGGCGCGGCCTGCTGTGGGCAGCCCGCTGAACGTGAAGTTATTCCAAACGGACGAGAGGCGGAAACTGCGATGCGCAAAGTAAAAATCGGCATCATCGGCTGCGGCAACATCAGCGGCATCTATCTGGAAAACCTGACCCGGACGTTCGCCAACACGGAAGTGTTCGCGATCTCCGATATCAGCGAGGAGCGAATGGCCGCGGCCGCGGACAAATACGGCATTGCGAACCAATGGACGGCCGAGCAGATTCTGGAGAGCGCGGAGATCGAGATCGTGCTCAACCTGACGACGCCGGGCGACCATTTCCGTATCTGCCGTCTGGCGCTGGAGCACGGCAAACACGTCTATGTGGAAAAGCCGCTCTCCCTGTCGCCCGAGCAGGGCAGCGAACTGGTGCATCTGGCCCGGGAAAAAGGACTGCTGCTCGGCGGAGCGCCGGACACGTTCCTCGGCGCCGGCCTGCAGACGTCGCGCAAGCTGATCGACGACGGCTATATCGGAACGCCGATCGCGGCGACCGCGTTCATGCTGGGCCACGGCCACGAGAACTGGCATCCGAACCCGGCGTTCTATTACCAGGCCGGCGGCGGCCCGATGTTCGATATGGGGCCATATTACCTGACGGCGCTCGTGTCGCTGCTCGGCCCGGCGCAGACCGTCGCGGGGATGACGGCCAAATCGTTCGAGCAGCGCACGATCACGAGCGAGCCGCGGTTCGGCGAGAAGATCGACGTCGAAGTGCCGACGCATATCGCGGGCACGCTGCGGTTTCGCGGGGGCGCGGTCGCGACGATGATCACGAGCTTCGACGTCTGGAGCAGCACGCTGCCGTTTATCGAGATCTACGGCACGCAGGGCACGCTGATCGTGCCCGATCCGAACAACTTCGGCGGTCCGGTGCTGCTGCGCCCGGCCGGCGGGAACGAGTTCAAAGAGATTCCGGTCGTGCACCAATACGCCGAGAACAGCCGGGGACTCGGCATCGCCGATATGGCCCACTGCATCGTGAACGGCGGCACGCCGCGCGCAAACGGCGAACTCGCGAACCACGTGCTGGAGATCATGCACGCGTTCCACACAAGCTCCGACAGCGGCGTCTACGCGGAGCTGTCCACGACGTGCGACCAGCCCCGACCGCTGCCGACCGGCCTGGTCAAAGGATACGTGGAGTAGGCGGCGAGCGCCGCGAAGATCCGCCGCATGCCGCCGTATTGAAACGACAAAAAAGCCTGAACCGCCGGCGCTTTCTCCTGCCGGTCGTTCGGGCTTTTTGGCGATGCAGAGCGGCACGTTACTCCGGCGCGCCGCCGAGCGGCTTCCGCATCGAATAATGCGGAATGCCGATCTCTTCGAAACGCTCGCCTTCGCGCTCGTAGCCGAGCTTGTCGTAAAAAGGCGCCGCCGTCTCGCGGGCGTGCAGCACGATCTCGCCGTACCCCTGCCGCGCGGCCAGCGCTTCGGCAAACCGCACCAGCTGCCGCCCGGTTCCGGTGCCGCGCAGCGCTTCGTCGACCGCGACCTGCTTCATTTGCAGCGCCCCCTCGCCTGCGGCGCGCAGCAGCAGCGTGCCGACCAGCCGCGCTCCGGCTCCGCCCCGCCGCCGGGCAAAAGCGCCGATATGCAGCGCGGCTTCCTCGCCGGACAGATCGTCGTCCGCGATGCTCAGGCCGAGCGGGCGGCGCAGCACTTCGTCGCGCAGCTTCAGCGCAAGTTCGTATTCCGCCGTGCCGAACGAAATCCGGCGCACTTCGATAACATCGGCGCCGAGGCCGTGATCCGCATCGGCGGGCTGACTGTTCGGCGGAACCGTGCCGGCGGGAGGTTCGGCGGACGTGCCGGTGCAATGCGCCGGGCGGCCTGCCCTGTTTTCTTTTTCCGTCATGGGATCGGTCTCCTTATGCAAAAGCGGAACGAAGCGGCTGCTTCGTCCCGTTTTTTTATGCTCTTTTTCGCTTGATGAATGCTTGATGATCCGGAATCGGGCTTCGCCCGGCCCGCCCTTAACGGTCGGTCTTGCCGCGATCCTGCGACCTGCCGCCGACCCGGCCGTCGTACGATCTGCGATCGCGCGCCCGGGCCATGCACTGCTGCGCTTTCTCGTACTGGCGGTCGCGCTTGTACAGCTCCGCCAGCTCCAGGTTCGCTTCCCGGTCTTCCGGGTCGATCGCGAGCAGCTTCTCGAACACGGCCTTGCTCGCGCCGTGGCGGCGCAAATCTTTGTAAATCAGCCCTTTGTTGAACAGCGCGTCGGTCGAATTCGGATTGATGTCCAGCGCCCGGTCGAGCTGCTCCAGACATTTCGAATACGGTTCCCACAGCTGGTAATAGACGACGGACAGATGCACATGCGCCTCTTCCAGCATCGGGTCCAGTTCGATTGCGCGCAAATAGCAGGACTTGGCTTCCTTGAGCCGCGTCGTGCGTTCGCATATATAAGCCAGCACCGACCAGCTGTCCGCGGATTCCGCGTTCAGCATGAGCGCGCGCCGCGCCATCGCTTCGGCTTCCTCGTTTTTGCCGCGATTGGCGTAGACCCGCGCTTTGCCGGCATACGGATTGGCCCAGGTCGGCCGCATCTTCATCGTCTGATCGAACAGTTCCAGCGCGCCGCGCGAATCGCCCAGCATCAGCCGGCAGCGCCCGAGATAGTCGAGAGTCACGGCATCCATTCCTTTTTCCACCAGCGCTTTTTTAAAATAAAAATCGGCATTCCTGAAATCTCTACGGTTGTAGCACTCGATGCCTTTGTCGAAATGGTTCATGCGGATCCCCTCCCCTATGCCACGATTGTACCCGAAAGTGCAAAGCCACGGGAAGTTTACACGCGAATTTCCGAGAAAAAAGACAAGAACCCACAGGATCAAGGTCAGAAATCCGTAGGCAAAGCCTATGAGAAGCGTCCGTGCGATCCGTTAAAAATAGCCCGGGCCGCCGCAGGCTGCATCTTTTCTGCTGCTTATGCGGCTTCTGCTGCGCTACCCGGCACCTTTTCTTTGCCGCTTCTTCGCCTCGTACCGCTGATGCTTCTCTTCCGCCGGGTAGAACACGCCGAGCGGACGCAGCGCGGTCAACTCGCGGCTGCGCCCTGCGCCCGCCGGCTCGCCGCGCAGCCGCTCCATCGCCGCCCGCTGCTCTTCGCTTCGGTAAAACAGGATCGAGCGGTAGCGGGAATCGTCCGGTTTGTACCCTTCGACGACCGCCGGATTGTGCTCGTTCCAGAACTTTCGGAGCAGCTCTTCCAGCGGCACGATCCGCGGATCGAACTCCACTTCGACCGCCTCGGAATGCCCGCCGAGGCGGCGATGGGTCGGAGCAGGCGGCGGGGTCAAGGCGGACGGCGTATCGCCGCCGCAGTAGCCCACGCGCGTGGCCGTGACGCCGGGAACCCGGGCGAAGCGGTCTTCCGGTCCCCAGAAGCAGCCCATGGCGAAGGTCAGCTGCTCGCGAATCGGATTTGGTTCGGTCATGACGGATAACCTCCTGTCGGGATTGGATCCAAACCTAAGCCGCGCTTTTCTCCATTATAGCCAATCTGCGCGTCCGCCGCCCGCCCGCAAGCGCCTGAGGCGTTTTTACGGCGGTGCTTTTTTTGCTACACTAAAGGCAGTTCAAGCTTCACAAAATCATTCACCCGGAGGGAAGAACCTATGAACGCAATTTTAAGCAGCGACACGGCCACGGTCGAGATCAAGCCGCTCGGCGCGGAACTGGTCAGCTTCAAACGCACAGATACGGGCCTCGAGTACATGTGGAGCGGCGACGCCGCTTTCTGGACAGGCCGTTCGCCGGTGCTGTTCCCGATCGTCGGGTCGGTGTACGAAGGCAAAATGCGCGCGGAAGGCGGCACGTACGAGCTCAAAAACCACGGTTTCGCCCGCAATCGCGAGTTCCGGCTCGTCGAATCGGACGCGGCGCGGGCCGTGTTCCATCTGTCGTACGACGACGAGACGCTTGCCATGTACCCGTACCGATTCGCGCTCACGCTCACCTATACGCTGGAAGGTTCGACCCTGCGCATCCAGTACCGGGTGGATAACGAAGACGACAAACGCATCCATTTCCAGCTCGGCACGCACCCCGCGTTCAACTGCCCGATCGGCGGCGAAGGCGATTTCGAAGACTATCGGTTGGAGTTCGAACGGGAAGAGACGCTGGAACGCTTTTTCGTGACGGGCGGCAATATCCAGATCCCGGACAAATCGGAGATCGTTTTGGAAAAAGGAACCGTGCTGCCGCTGACGCGCGCGCAGTTCGAAGAAGGCGCCATGATCTTCCGCGACGTCAAATCGGAACGCGTGGCGCTGAGAAGCGACAAAAGCGAACGCAGCGTGACCGTCTCGTACGAAAACTTCCCGTACCTCGGCGTCTGGCAGCCTCAAAATGCGCCGTTCATCTGCATCGAACCGTGGCACGGCCTCGCCGACGCGGATGGCTTCGACGGCGAACTCAAAAACAAAGAGCTTGCCGTCGGACTTGAGCCGGGCGAGTATTTTGAAGCGGCTTTGGTGATTGAGGTCGGTTGATCGGTGATTGAGGCTGATCATTTAAACATTGGCATAAATTAAGAGTTTATCCTGGCCTTCTATCCTATTTAAACTTCCCAAAAGAATCATTGCATATTTTCAAATCATCTGACATTATTAAAATTATTTTTAGTTTGTTTTTATTTATAAGTAATTAAAAGGAATAATTGTTGGAGGGGAAGATGGATAGGCAATATTACAAAGATTTAAAAAGAAAAGTGCCTGGAACGACTCTTAGACACTGTGATGGAAAGCAGGCTAATACAGATCCAAAGTTTACGGCTGAAGTTCATGACCTTTCCTACGAACTTGTCAGACATTTGAGAGAAACACTGACCTTGGAGACCGCTTCAGATTGGATTTTAGGGTTTGACATGTACAGTCAAGATAGTAGAGGAAGTTATTCCGGACCCTATTCGGCAACGCCAGGTATCGGTCGGGGAAAGATCGTTAATATTGATATTTTCGGACACATAGGCACTGAACAGAAAAAAAACAGACCTGCTATGGTGTTGGCAGGAAATAGAGACGGAGTTATTGTGGCGGTGATTGGTAGATCCGCCTATAACTCCGGAAAAAATTATCATGTTTCGTTGGAAAGAAAAGTGCCGAATCAAGGAAATATGACAAGCAACTGCGGAATAAAATTGGATCAAATCAAGTATATCGATAAAGGTCGAATTTTAAATCTTGGAGGAAAAGTCAGTGACCCCGTTAAACTTGACGAACTTGACAGAAAATTGATTGCTTATCTTGCTCCTATGACGGCAAAAAAAGATGAGCAAGAGAAGCATCAGTTGCAAACTCAATTGGATGAATTACAAAAAATAATCGAAGATCAAAAAGAAGAAATCATGTTGTTAAGAAATACGTTAGAAGATTAAAGGATAGGATTGTTTTCAACAAATAACCCGGCTATAATAAGAATATAAGCAGCGATTCTATAAGTTTGAGCCTTGCGCTCTGAATGTGTAAACATTCGATGGATTTGGGCTTTACGCCCTGTGCCCCGGCACAATAATCAAGGATCTCGCCTTCAAAGGTGAGATCCTTTTTATGTTGAGCGAAATAATCCGTCCTGCTTTTTAATAACAGGATAGTAGGCTAGCCCTCGTCGCCCCGTCTCGCTATTTTCTGCCTGATTCACCGAAAATTGCTGTCTCGCTTCGCCGGCAATCCCGGCCCTTCCTGCGGGTCGGCGTCGCAATCGCGCTCGTTCAGCAGCGTGCCCTGCGACAGCTTGAGGTCGATAAAATCGACGATCGTTTGCAGCGAAGACATCTGCTCCAGCACTTCGGCCCGGTACTGCCGGATGCGCTCGAACGCTTCCGGCGTATCGGCGAGGTCTCCGGTACGGGACATGTCCAGATAGGGCTTCATTTCCTCCAGCGGCATGCCGGTTTTTTTGAGGCACAGGATCAGCTTCATCGTCTGCACGTCGCTCTCGGCATAGATGCGGTGGGTGTTGGCTTTGCGCTTCGCTCTCGGCAGCAGCCCGATCTTCTCGTAATAACGGATCGTGTCTCCCGGCAGGCCGGTCAGCTCCGTAGTCTGCTTGATCGTGTATCCTTCTGTCGTCTCCGCCTGGCGGATTGTTTGTTCGGCCACGTGCTATCGCTCCCCTTGATCGGTTGATGTTCGTTGAACCGAGTATACCGTTTAATGCAGTCTCCAAGTCAAGAAGCAACACACCGTTTGTTGACTTGTGAGCCAGTCTCCAAGTCAACAAGCAGCACACCGTTTGTTGACTTGGAGCCGACTCCAAGTTATATGCTGTTCTCCATGATCGAACAATCGAATGGAGGCATGCAGCATGAACGATATTCATACCGCCCCGACAGCGGGCAGAACGGCCCTGATTACCGGTGCCAACAACGGCATCGGTCTGGAACTGACGCGCAGACTGCTGGCCGAAGGCTGGGACGTCGCCGCGCTGATCCGTTCGCCGTTTGCGGCGGAGGACGAAGCAATCTCGGCGGCGATCCGCGCAGGGCAGCTGCGGGTCTATACCGCGGAACTGACCGATTACCGGCAGCTGGCCCCGGCGCTGAAGCGTATCCGGCACGAGGAGACGGCGATCGACGTGCTGTTCAACAACGCGGGCGGCAGTCTGGCGGAGCTCGAATTTTCGCCGCAGGGGCGCGAAAAGCATTACGAGCTGCAAACGGTCGTCCCGTATATCCTCTACCGCGAGACAAAAGAGCTGCTGCTGCGCGGATCGCTGAAGACCGTCATCGGCACGTCGTCGAACGCGTTCGCCTATACGAAAAAGTTCGATCCCGACAAGCTGGCCAAGCCGGGCACGTTCAAGCCGCTGACGGGCGCGTACGCGGACACCAAGCTTGCGCTGTCACTCTGGACGCAGGCGCTGGCCCCGGCGGAAGCGGCGGACGGCATCCTGCTGCGCAGCGCCGATCCCGGCCCCAACAACACGCTTCGCAAAGGCAAAAAATCCGGCCTCCCGTTCCCCGTCCATTATCTGATGCACTTCTTTTTCGCTCCGCCGACGCAGGGCGCCGGGCGGCTGCACGAAGCGGCTTTTGGCCCGTATCGCGACCAGACCGGCGTGCTGATCGACAAAAAAGGAATCGTCAAGCTCAAGTTTGCCGATCAGGCTCAGGCCGTGCTGGACAACGTGGACCGCATCTACCGCGAGGAATTTCAAATCCTGATGCGTGAAAAGACTACTGACGCTACGGTGTCAGCAGCGCCCCTGTAAGATGAAGGAACCTATCACGCATACCTTGGAGGTTCCCCATGACACACACACAATCCGTCCCTTCCCTGTCGGCCGATCCCGCTCTTCCCGGCGTTCGCTATTGGATCGCCGTCGTCTCCGCGTCCCACGTCGGCCATGCGCTTGAGCAGGGTATCGCACAGACCTGCCACGGCAAAGCCGGATCGCTCCGGCGGATGAAGCCCGGCGATTGGCTGATCTATTATTCGCCGCGCACGGAGATGAACGGCGGCTCGCCGCTGCAAGCTTTTACGGCGATCGGTCGGGTCGCCGACGAGCGGGTCTACCGCTATCAAGCGAGCGATACGTTTGCGCCGTATCGGCGCGACATGCACTACATGCCCGCGAAGCCGGTACGCATCCAGGCGCTGCTCGAACGGTTGTCCTTCACGCAGGGACGCCGCAGTTGGGGACAAGCGTTTCGGTTCGGCCAGTTCGAGATCACGCCGGAAGATTTCCGGCTGATCGCGGACAGGATGCTGGAACCGCAAGCGGAAGCAGGCGAACACGGCGCCATTCCTTCCCCGCCGCACGAACGGCAGCTCGAATTTTAATGGTAAAAAAAGCACGCCAAGCAGCCGCCGCGATCAGGTATCGAACCTGATCGCGGCGGCTGCTTCTTTTTCCGGAATCTACCCTTGAAGCGGCCTTGATCCGGTCCTGACCCGGTCCTGATCCGGTCCTGATCCGGTCTTAGCCCCGGACTTCCGAGAGCCGCCGGCCTAGCCGTTCGATCGCTTCGCGCAGCCTGACGGCGGGCACCGCCTCGTACGAGTCGCCGATCGACACTTCCGTCGAGCACGACGCTTCGCCGTTGTCTCTAAGGTAGGCGGCCAAACCGACACCGGTCTCGGCCTGCACCTCCGCGACGACCGCTTCGCCGACTTCCGCCGGGACGTCGAAATACAGATGGAACATGTTCGACACCGGCACTTCCGGCAGCGTGCGAATGCCCGGCTGTGCGTTGTACAGCGCCGCCAGTTCCCGCGCTTCCCCGTAATAGCGTGCCATCCGCGGCAGGCGCAGATCGAGATAATACTCCGAGCTGAGAATGTACGGATACAGGCTGATCAGATCGCCGCCGTGCCGTCTTTTCCACACTTTTGCCTGTGCCGAAAGGTCCGTATCACCGACCAGCATCGCGCCGGCGATCCCGCCCACGCCTTTGTAGAAGGAGACGTAGACGCTGTCGAACAGCGCGCAGACTTCTGCCGCCGTTTTGTCGTAATGCGGCAAAATCTCGAACAGTCTGGCGCCGTCCAGATGCAGCGCGATGCCCCGTTCCCGGCAGTAGGCCGAGATCGCTTCAAGCTCCGCGTACTCCGGCAGTTGGCCGCCGATCTCGCGCTGGGGCAGTTCGAGCAGCAGGCAGACGACGGAATCCGGCATCTGCTGCACGTCGTCCAGCGTAATGAGCCGATCTTTGTCCGCCAGAAGCACCGGCTCCAGATGATGCAGCTCCTTCAAGCCGTCCTGCTCGTGGATCTCCAGGTGGCAGAGCGGATGATAGGCGACGGTCCTGCCGCCTTTGCGGTCGCTCCAGATGCGCAGCGCGATCTGCTGGGCCATCGTGCCGCTCGGGAAAAAGACAGCCGATTCCTTGCCCAGCATCCGCGCAAGCTTGCGCTCGAACTTCTCGATCAGCTCGCCGCGGCCGTACATGTCGCTCGGAGTGTCCGCGTCGACGCCTTTGATGGCATCGAGCAGCACGCCTACGTTTCTCGGGCCGTTCCCCGCCGTACGGTACTCCGCCTGCCGAAACGTCTCACCCAAATTTAACGGTTGATTCATGCTGAAAAATCCTCCTTTTTGCGAAAGGTTCACGAGAGTTCGCTTCCGCTTGTCTGTTACGGATATTGTACGCCTCTTGCTCCGCCTCCGCTATCCTCTCATAATAAGGAAGACAAGCTTGACCATTCCACTCCGAAAGGTTCTGTTACCGTGACCCTGTCCAAACCGAGCATCTATGACCGTTACCTCCCCGCGCTGAGCGCGGAACCTTCGGATACCCCGGCTTACTGGTTCGTTTTCCGGTCGAATACCGGCCAACTGCTCCTGAGCGACCGAACGGGCCTTGATGCCGTGCCGAGCGCGCAGCACGCGGAGACGCTTGGCTTCACGCCGGTTCGCTCGCTGTTTCTCGGCCTGCTCGACGGCGCTCCCTGCTACGCTGCCGAAGCGCCGGACGATGCCGAGCCGCTGGACGGCTTTGCTTTCCATTCGCTGCGTCCGCTGTACGACATGATGGACGAAGACCTGTTCCATGTCGCCGGACGCGCGCTGCAAATGCTGAATTGGGACGATACCCACCGGTTCTGCGGACGCTGCGCAGCGCCGCTTGCTCCCGCCGGCCACGAACATGCCAAAGTGTGTCCCCAATGCGGACTGCGCCATTATCCGCGTATCTCGCCCGCCGTCATCACCGCCATCCTCAAAGACGGCAAGATTCTGCTGGCGCATTCGGCCCGTTTTCCGAACAAAATGCACGGGTTGATCGCGGGATTCCTGGAAGCCGGCGAGACGCTCGAAGACTGCGTGCGGCGCGAGACGATGGAAGAAATCGGCCTGACGCTCGGCAAGATTCGCTACTTCGACAGCCAACCGTGGCCTTTTCCCAATTCGCTTATGATCGGATTCGTGGCGGAGTACGAGAGCGGCGAGATTACGGTCGACGGCGAAGAAATCGCGGAAGCGAACTGGTTCGGCCCGGACGAACTGCCCAATATCCCGCCGAGAGGCAGCATCGCGCGCCGAATGATCGATTGGTACGCGGAACAATACGGCAGTCGGCCAGAATGAAGCAGACCCCGGATGCGGCGGGTGATTCCTGATACCGTCCGGTCGGTCCAAGGGTTCTCCGGTCCGGGCGCCCGTATTCAAGAGGGACGTTCGAGAGGCATGTTTGAGGAGAATAAGAGAAAATCGTTTTCGCTCCATAAAAAAAGAATCGGCGGCGTGTTCCGCTCCGCCGATTCCGGGTACATATAACGAGGGCGGTGCTGCGGCGCAGTACCGTGCAGTACCGCGCAATACCGGGGACGCCAGGCGCTTTCCCGCATGTTTTCCTACATAATGCAGTATCCGTTTCACGGCAATCCGTCTGCCAAGCCGGTACGCCCGAGTCTGGGACGTCCAAGTCTGTTAAGTCCAAATCTGTACGTGCAAGTCTCCATCATTCGATCCACAAGGAGGAATCGTTCGTGGCTCAAGCCAAACCGTCATCCGAACTGCCGCCCGAAACGCTGGGTGCGTTAATCAAAAAAGGCAATACGTCTTCCGCCGTCGCCATGGCCGGCAATGCCGTGCTCGCCGCCGCCAAAGGCGCGGCCGCGGCCTTCACGGGCAGCGGCGCGATGTTCGCCTCGGCCATGCACTCGCTCGCGGACGCCGTGAACCAGGGCTTCGTGTTCGTCGGCAGCGTGCTGTCCGAACGCCGTCCGAGCCGCCGTTTCCCGGTCGGCTTCGGGCGCGTCATCAACATTTTCTGCATGATCGCGGTCATCGTCGTCACGATCATGGCGTACGAAACGATCCACGAAGGCATCCACCTGCTTCAGCATCCGGCCGAAGCTTCGAGCGGCTTCTGGATCAACGTCGGCGTGCTGATCCTGAACATCGTCGTCGACGGGGCCATCCTGATCAAGGCCTCGAAGGAAATTCTCAAAGAAGCGCGGGCGCCCAAAGCGTCGGGCTTCGCCCTGCTGCCGGCCGCGTTCAAAAACGTCGGTCGCGCCGCCCCTCCGACGCGCCTCGTGTTCTATGAAGACATCGTCGCCGTGCTCGGCGCGTTCTTCGCCCTCGTGGCCGTCGTCGTTATCGCCTTCACCAACTTCGCATTGATCGACGGCATCGCGACGACGCTGATCGGCGTGCTGATGATCGCTGTCGCGTTCCGCGTCGGCTACGACAACATGATCGGCCTGATCGGCGTCTCCGCGCCGCAGGACGTCGAAGACGGCGTGTCGTCGGCCATTCTCGGCGATACCGACGTGCGCGATATCGAGAGCATGCGCATCATTCAGGAAGGCCGCTACTACCACGTGGACGCCGTCGTGGAACTGCGCACAGGCCTGACGCTCGGCGAAGCCGACGACATCAAGCTCCGTATCCAGAAAGAGCTGACGACCAACCCCGACATCGCCGACGCGGCGATCTCGATCGTCGAAGACGACGGCCAGACCAGCTGGAAGCGCCGGGAAGCCGATCTGGAGAAAAACTAGGTCGCTTGCGCCGGAGTTAGGGCAGCGGAGTTCGATACGCGGGTTCGGCGTATGCGGGCGTTGAGTTCGGGTACCGGGCTTGGGCAGCGGGACTCAGGCAGCGAGTTTGGGTACCGGGCTCGATCCGGTATCGCGCAAAAGCAGCCGCCGCGGTTTCCGACCCGGCAAATCGCGAGGTGCGGACGGAGATGCCGTTCGACGCGCGGGATCGGGATCACTCGGGATCGGGATGATCGTGAAATTAACGTCCTGACGACACTTATTCGAGCGAAAAAGCTGTCCGAAGGCGATTAACTGCGCAGGAACACTTATTTTGCGGAAAAAGAAGGGTTTCGGCGCTTGGGCGACCAAATAACTGCTCCTACGCAGTTATTTGTCTCCGCGCAGACCAAACAGAGGAAAATAACTGTCCTCAGGCAGTTATTTTCGGGAATACAAGTAAAAGGCCGATGCTTCCCTTGCGGGAAACATCGGCCTTTTTGCATCTCTGTATCGCTCATACGGGATTCGAACTTTCGCGCCTGTGCGATTCGAACTTATTTCTTCGGAAAATAAGCTTCGAACTTCAGGTCCGGTCCGAGCGGCTCGGCACGCAGGCCGGTCAGCTGCACGGCATCGTTCATGTCGGAGATGCCCAGACCTTCGATAAAGGTCGGGGCGTCCTTGCCGCCGACAAGCTTGGGCGCCATGTACAGCACGAGCTTGTCCGCAAGGTCCTGCTCGACGAACGAAGCGATCACCTGGCCGCCGCCTTCGACGAGCAACGAAGAGATCTCGCCCGCGCCGAGCGCGTCGAGCACCTCGTTCAGGTTCACTCGCTCGCCCGACGTCTCGATGACGCGCACGCCGGCGGCTTCGAGACGCTTGCGCTTATCCGGATCGGCCTGCGATCCGGTGAAGATCCACGTCGGCGCTTCGCCGTCCGTGATCACCCGGGCATGCTCCGGGATGCGCAGCGTGCTGTCCAGCACGACGCGCAGCGGATTGCGACCGCCGGGCAGCCGCGTGTTCAGCTGCGAATCGTCGTGCAGAATCGTCTGCACGCCGACCAGGATCGCGCCGCTCTCGTGGCGCAGGCGATGCACGTCTTCGCGGGCTTCCGCGGACGTGATCCAGCGGCTGCTGCTGCTGCGCGTCGCGATCTTGCCGTCCATCGTCACGGCCGATTTGACCGTGACGAACGGGCGCTTGCTGACGATGTAGCGATTGAACACTTCGTTCAACCGTTCGGACTCTTCGCGCAGCACGCCTTCGATCACTTCGATGCCGGCATCGCGCAGAATTCGGATGCCGCTGCCCGCGACGAGCGGGTTCGGATCGGGCGCGGCCACGACGACGCGCGCAAGCCCCGCCCGCACGATCGCTTCGGCGCAGGGGCCGGTGCGGCCGTGATGCGAGCACGGTTCAAGCGTGACGTAGATCGTCGCGCCGCGGGCATGGTCGCCGGCCATGCGCAGCGCGTGAATCTCCGCGTGCGGCTCGCCCGGCTTCAGATGGGCGCCGATGCCGACCAGGCGGCCGTCATTGACGATGACCGAGCCGACGAGCGGATTCGGCGCGGTCTGACCCTGCGCGGCGCGCGCGTTCTCAAGCGCGAGGCGCATATATTTTTCGTGAAGGGACCGTTCGTTCATGCCTCGTCAGTCTCCTCCTTCGACGGCCGGAAGTTCCGCCACGCCTTCGATCGGGTTTTGCGTCGCGAAGTGGCCGGACCGGCTGACCTTCGTCCGCAGATACTTCTCGTTGAACTCGGACACGTCGCCCCACAGCGGCGTGCGCCCGGACACGTTCATGCCGGAAGCTCTGAGCGCTTCGAGCTTGCGCGGGTTGTTCGTAATGAGCGTGACCGGCAGCGGGCGCAAATATTTCAGCACGCCGATCGCGCCGTCGTAATTGCGGGTATCGTCTTCGAAGCCGAGTGCGAGATTCGCTTCCACGGTATCCATGCCCTGTTCCTGCAGCACGTAAGCCATCGCTTTGCTGAACAGGCCGATGCCGCGTCCTTCGTGGTTCGCCAGATAGAACAGCGCCCCGGAGCCGTGCTCCACGATCATCTTCATCGACTGGTGCAGCTGGTAGCCGCAGTCGCAGCGCTTGCTGCCGAAAATGTCGCCGGTATGGCAGATGCTGTGCATACGGATGACGGCATCGTGCGAATGCTCGAAATCGCCGTAGACCAGAACGCTGGACTGCTGGCCTTCGGCCAGATCCATCGTCGGCAGGCTGCGGATCAGCGCTTCGGCGGACATGTCCTTGCCGCCTTCGGGTTCTTTCATCCAGCTGTACCAGCGGAACACGATCGTCTCGCCTTCCAGATTGACCGGAAGCGTGATCGGACCGACCAGCACGTAGCCTTCCTTCGGATTCAGAACGGAAGGAACATGATGAATTCTGTCTTTGAGCATGAAAGCTGCGCTGTTGTTCAGCATGGTGACACATCCTTATTTTCGTATTGGTGAAGACGGCGGCGTGCAGGCGGGCTGCGGCTGAAACGGCAGGTGCGCTGCGACGGATCGCCGTGCTTGTGATGCGTAATAACCGTGCTTCGAGACCGGTAGTCGGCCTTGTCTGGAGCTTCCTCTCCAACTATTCGCACGCAGTCCCGACTTGGATCACCTTTGCCAAAAAGAATTTAAAATTTTCGGTATTCCGGGATCGGATCTCTTCAGTTTATCGCCGTTCTGTCTATTATCGACCAGTTAATTGTTAAATATTAAAATTTTGGGCATATCCCTGTTCCATCACGAGCTGTTCGCGCTGCCGGCGTTCCACGTCGCCGCGCCGGCGCTGCTCCAGCCGTTCGAGCGGCAGGCTCGTATCCTGAAGCTGCTCCATGCAGACCAGCAGTTCTTCGTGCAGCACGTCCGCGTCCGTGAGCGCTTCGTTCAGCCCGAAAGCTCCCGTAGGCGTCATCGTATGCGCCGCGTCGCCGATCAGCACGAGGCCCGGCCGGGCCCAGCGGTCCGAGCGGCTGCTGAAGATGTCCAGCAGCACGAAGTCCCGCCACGACTTAATATGGGCCCGGACGCTCGACTCCAGCTTCGGAAAAGCCTGAATCAGCGTGTCGGTCAGCTCCTCGAACGGCCGCTTGCGCAGTTCCTTGTACGAATCTTCCCGGATGTTCCAACCGACCTGGACGTAGCCGCGCGCCTGCGTGAACAGATGCAGCTGCTGCCCGTTCTGGATCGTCGAGCACATGACCGGTTCCCAATCGGCCGGCGCCGGAATTCTGGCCCACAGCAGGTCGTAACCGTGTCCTTCCGTACTGGACGTTATGCCCGCATGCCGGCGGACGGACGAATACCGGCCGTCTGCGCCGACCACGATGCGGCTGCGAATCTCTTCGTCGCTGCCGTCCGCTCTACGGATCTTGACGCCGGTGTACCGGCCGTCTTCGCCCTGCAGCAGACCGCGCACCGTCGTGCCGGGCAGGTAGGTGAAGTTCGGATACGCGGCCGCTTCGTCCAGCATCGGGCGCAGCAGATCGGCCTGCGGAATATGGATACCCACGTTGCCGTTCTCCATCTCCGGCAGGATCGTCTTCACGACGCGCCGATTGTCCCAATATTCGAGCCGGATCAGCGGCAGCACCGCTTCCGGCGCTACTTTGTCCAGCAGCCCGTGCTTGCGCAGCACGCGCTCGCCGTCGTTATTCAATATTTCTCCGCGAAAAGAAGGCCCCGGAGCCGACTGCTTCTCGATCAGCACGACGTCCGCGCCGCGGCGCGCCAGCAGGCACGCCAGCAAAGTCCCGGCCGGGCCTCCGCCCACGATACAAATTTCGGTATGTCGTTCCATCTTTTTTCCTCCGATTGCGGGTGCTCCGACAGGAACAGATACGCGGTAGTGCCGCTTATACGCGCATGTGCGTACATTACTTTATGTAACCGAGTATATTTAATAAATGGTACGAAGTCAAGTTTTAATTATTACGAATTGTAAGCTTGTTTATTTTAATCACTCCTGTATAATAAAGTGGAAAACACCGCCTACCTTCAACCTTGCACGGCCCGCACGTTCGGGCTTATGGACATAGATTTCCCGACCGACTTTTCGCAAGCGTCCCATCAATCCAACTACGGAGAGTGATTCCTTTGGCAGCAGAGCTGAACCAATTGTGCCCGAGATTCGAAAGAGCCATCGAGCTGCTCAGCAAACGCTGGACGACCCTGATCATTTATCGCCTGCTGGACGGCCCGCGCCGTTTCGTGGACATCGAGACTTCCCTGTCCAACCTGAGCGGCAAAGTGCTGTCCGAGCGCCTCAAAGAATTGGAAGAAGCCGGCATCGTGCTGCGCACCGTCTATCCCGAAAAGCCCGTGCGGATCGAATATTCGCTGACCGACATGGGCCGCGACCTCGCGCCCTTGATGGACGACATCCAGGGCTGGGCGACGCGCTGGATCAAGATCGAGCAGGAACAGGCCTAACCCCGTACAGCGTCGTCAAAAAAGTCCGTGCGGCGTTCTCGGCCAACGGCGTCGATCGACAGCGGCACTTCCGGCAGGATCGATCACGAAAAAGAGACGTCCCGTCGGGACGTCTCTTTTTCGTGGTATTTTGGGCGGCAAGGGGCGAGGGCGGGGCAGCGGATCTTCGTGTCGTTATAGCGCGTTTTCGTGTTGCGGCTGGCTTTTAACGAATCCTAATGTCGTTAAACGACCTTATTATGCCAATGTCTACTTTTAACGAATCCTGATGTCGTTAAACGACCTTATTATGCCAATGTCTACTTTTAACGAATCTATATAACGCTATATCCAAAATTAAGCGTGTAAAAGCGCCTTTTGCCCGAAATAGCGACACTACGATTCGTTAGCGGCCCAAAATCCGCGAATCCGGCCATATAGCGTTATGACGATTCGTTAGCCCGGACCGAGCTCCCCCGGCCTCCGTCCGCTCGCCGCCGGTCCTGCGCCTCGCCCTCCCCCCGGACCGCACGCGTCACCCGCTTACCAGCTTCAGCCCCACCGCCGAGCCCAGCACCAGCGCGATGCATGCGAGGCGCAGCAGGCTGCGCGATTCGCCGTAGAAGACCATGCCCAGAATCGCGCCGCCCGAAGCGCCGATGCCGGTCCAGACGGCGTAGGCCGTGCCCATCGGCAGCGTCTCCATCGCAAGACTCAGCAGGACGAAGCTGAGTACGAAGCCGCCCGCCATGAGCAGAAAAGCTTTGATACTGCGCTCTTGATGCAGCTTGTTGATCATCAATACGCCGAACATCTCGAATACGCCGGCCAGAATCAAAAAAGTCCAGTTCATGAATGCGCGCCTCCTTTTCCGTTATGCTTGCTTCCGCTCAGCAGCTTCAAGCCGATGACGCCAAGCAGCAGCGTACCGATCAGAATCAGTTTGGACGGCTGGACTTCGGCACCCAGCAGCACAATTTCCGCCACAACGGTGCCTGCGGTGCCGAGTCCGACGAACACGGCGTAGACGGTGCCGACCGGCAGCGTGCGGGACGCGGCGATCATCAGGTAGAAGCTTATGACGATCGCGATGCCCGTCGCCAGCCATTCCCAGAGTCCTGCCGCATGTTTGAGCCCGATGACCCAGCCGACTTCGAACAGGGCGGCAACAATGACGGACAACCAGATTTGGTTAATGTTTTTCATGGATACATCCTCCTTTTTCAACCACCGTAAACGTAAAAAAGCCCGGGAGAATAAACCGCTTGTCGCAGTTCATCTCCCGGGCTTTTGTCCCTCCGTGGCGCGATAGGTTCGTCAACCGGGCATACGGCCGGTCGACGCTTTCCTGTCGCGGTCTTCTCTCGGACCTGTCCGGCCGTTGCGGCCGCGGAACCCTAGAAAACATTCGCTCATGTGATTGTTCCCTTCATTATACACAACCGTCCCCCGAGGTCAACCGGTTCGCCAGTCTGATTCAGTTCCGGATCGGGTCGGTTCAAGTCAGGTCTCTTCGGGTCGAGTCGCTTCAAGCCGGGTCGCTTCAAACCAAGCCGAGCCGGCGCAGCGTCCGGGTTTCGCTTCTCACCGCGCCGCTTCCGGATGGAAGCCGCGGTTGTCGGCGTAGCCGTCGATGCTCCATACGCCGAGCTTTTTGCGCTTGGCCTCGTTCTGGATTTCGCGGAAAGACTCGACGTATTTATCGTTCGGCTTATAGACGACGACGCGCGCGAATCCCTGCTCCAGCATCTCTTCGTTGACCAGTTCGCCGTCCAGATAGACGTAGGCCAGCATCCGGTCGTATTGATCGCGCGGCTCGTCGTCGAATTCCAGTTCGACCGTTTGTCCGGTCAGGCGCTTTTTCGCGTATTCGCTCGCTTCCGGTCCGAACGGCTGCACGGCCGTGCCTTCTTTTTTCGTCTCCGGCGTGTCGATCAGCAGCATGCGCACACGCTCGCGGCTGCCGTCTTCGAAGTTCGCGATAAACGTATCTCCGTCGACCGTACGCTCTACTTCGGCCGTAATCTTTCCGTCGGCCTCGGCCGAAGGCTGGGCGCTGTCGCCCGGCGAACCGTTCTGCGGCGCGTCTTCGGACTGTCCCGCTGCGCCCGGCTGCGCGTTCTCCGCCTGCGGCGATTCGCCGCCGCCGTCCAGCAGACCGCCCAACAGGCCGCGACCCGTATCGGTAAACAGAAGCAGGCCCAGCACGATCACGGTGGCGAGGATCGAGTACAGGCTGCGTTTGGGCTTGCCACCGCTTGGCTGACGATTTGACCCGGAGCCGCCCGGGCCCGGATGGTTTGGGGGTGTCATCGGCGTTCCTCCGTTCATCAAGTTTGTCTAAAAGAGCCTCCGACCGCTTGCGCGGCGTATCGACGCTCTAGGGTTCATACCCTTTTTTTCGGCAAAAGGCAACCTTGAACACGCGGAAAACCTGCAAAATCGCGCCAATTCTTTGCCATCGCGCGTCAACTTCGTTACAATGCAAGTATATGTAATTTTGCGAAAGCCATCACTATTTTTTCAAGCGGGAGAGGACTATCATGAGTAAAAAAATCGTAGCCATCGACATGGACGACACGATCTGTCATCTGGTGCCGAGGGCCATTCATTACCATAACGCCGCGTATCCGGACCTGCAGCTGACGATCGAACAGGTACTCAGCTTCGATCTCAGCAGCATCTGGCACCCGGAATGCAACGAAGAGATTTTCTTCGGGCGGCCGAAGCTGTACGAAGAACTTGAAGTGTTCGACGAGCATACGATCGGGGAAGTGCGCCGCATCAGCGAAGAGCACGACGTCATTATCGTTACGGCAGCGCGGCCGACGGCCGTCCCGGAGAAGTGGGCCTGGCTGCAGCGGCATATGCCGTTTATCCCGTTCGAGAACTTCTTCGTCGCCAAGCGCAAATCGCTGCTCGAATTCGATCTGCTGATCGACGACGGACCGCATAATCTGCTCGCCGCGCGCGACGCCGGCAAGCGGACGATCGGCATTCCGAGACCGTGGAACCTCAAGCTTCAGGACGAGTTCCTGATGAAAGGTTCGTGGGACGGCATGGGCGATCTGGTCAACCACGTGTTGTCGGGCCCCGGCTTTCCGGCAAAAGGATAATCCGCCGTTTCGACGGTTCCGAACGAACCGACCGTTCCGACCGAGCAGACGCGGCAGATATGACAAAAGCCCGAACCGAAGACGTTCCCACGTCTGTCGGTTCGGGCTTTTTTTGCGCAACAAGAATCCGTTTCTAAAAAAAGGTCTACAGCTGCTTCGCGAAATCGTTCAACTTGAGCGCCATTTCGCGAATCTCTTCGATCATCGCCGACAGCTGCTCCGTCGACTGCGCCTGATCCTGGCCCGTGCCGGCGATACGCTCCACCGAACCGCTCATCTGCGCCGTCAGCTTTTTGAACGTGCCGAGCGTGTCCCGGATGCTGTTCGTCGAAGTCACCGTCTGCCCGGACAGCTTGCGGATCTCGGACGCGACGATGCCGAATCCCGCGCCTTTGTCGCCGGCATGCGCCGCTTCGATCGCCGCGTTGATGCCGAGCATGTGTGTCTGGTCCGCCACTTCCTTGATCATCCGCACGACGCCGTCCGCCCCGTGGGCGTTCTGCTCCGCTTCCCGCGACAGGTCCAGCAGTTCGTGCGATACTTCCGCCAGATTCCCCGACCCTTCCGCGATCTGCGCGATCCGCTCGTTCGCATGGCCAAGCGCGCCCGCGATCCGGTCGGCGATCTCGATCAGTTCGCTGTGCCGGCGCACCTGAACCGCGATACCGCCGATAATGCGCCCCGATGCGTTTTTGACCGGCGTCGCCGTGCCCGTAAACGCAAACCCGTAAAACTCCGCCGGCACTTCCGCTCGCATCGGCTGATCGTCGCGGATCGCCTGCATCAATGGCTCTTCCTGCTGCAACAGCTGCCCCGGCTGGATCTTCAAATCGATATGCGCGCCCGGCCAATAGGCCGTAAACTTTTCGTTGTCGCACAGCGCAATGGACACTTCGACCGGCAGAGCCGCTTTGAGCAGAGGGATGACCGCGGCCAACGTATCCAGGGAATCGATTCCTTTTGTCATAAGGGGGTTTCCTCCAAAAAGTATTTTTGCCTTAATATGTTATATCGACCGAAAGAAGCGGACGGATAAGCAAGACGGCTGGATACGGAAAAACCCATGATCGCTCCGGTGCGAATGTGAGGATACCGTTCAAGCGGCGTACGGGGATGTGCCGCAAATCCGTTTAACGTAAAAATCATGCTACAGGATCGCCCCGCAAAGGACAAGGTTCGATCGAAGCAAAGTTACCCTGCCGAAAGAGACAATTCAGGCGCAAATCGCGCTCTGCGATTCGGGCCGAATCTGCCTCTTGAGATCGATAGCGTTTTATCCCCCGGAGCGGCTTGCGCCCGGCTATTCGTAGGCGCCGCGGCTCGGGCGTCCTCCGTTTCCGGTGCCGCGCGGCATGCCGTCCGGATCGGGAGCGGCGGCCAACACCGGGTCGGCGACGCCGGAGCGGGAAGCGGGCGAACCGGCCTGCAGCCGGAAGCTGCCGGATGCCGGGTCCGCGAACAGCGGATCGGCGAACAGCGAATGGGCATCGCCTCCGGAACCTTTGACGTAGGCGGCGAAGCCGGTATACGTTTTGTTTTTCCACGTCCAGGTCGCCTGCTTGGCGTTCGGCGCAAAGTACAGATTGTCATCGATCCGGCTGCCGACGTTCTCCGCGTATTCGTTGAGGATCAGCGCTTGGGATGCGGACGCGGCAAAAATGTTGTTGCGAATGATATTGTTTCTGACGTCGAACTGAAGGTAAAGCTGGCCGGTGCCCCATTCCAGCGTGTCGTTGTACGCGACCGTGTTGCCGGTAACGATACTGTCCGTCGTCGAACCGCGATCTTTGTCGTAGCCGCCCATCGCGATGCCGGTCATCGCGTTGCGGACGACCACGTTGCTGCGCACGACGATGCCCGAAGTGGACCGTCCCGAGTGTTCGGACGCAATCTCGATGCCGATATCGTTGCGTTCGGTCCGGTTATGCTCGATCACGATATCCCGGCCGCCGTCGACGTAGATGCCGCCGGCCGAATAACTGCCGTTCGGAATGCTGCGGCCGTAGGACGGATTGCGCACCGAGGTGCTGCCGGTCACCGTGTTGCCCCGGATCACGCCGTCCCGGGCCTGGTCGTACCGCTCGTCCGGCGACGTCCCTTCGAAGCCGATCGCGTCGATCCCGATATTGTCGTTGTCGTGCACCCGGTTGTTCTCCACGACGAACTGCTCGACGTTGCCGTTCAGCACAAGCGCTTCGCTGGAGCCGAGCGTCAGCCGGTACAACTCGTTGCCGGCAATCTTCAGGTCGGAGATCGAAGCCGGCGCTTCGGTGCCGTACACCGCGATGCCGTGCGCGTCCCGGCCCGCAAGCTCGCGGCCGATCGGCGCCGCCGTGCTGCCGATATCGTGGATCCGGTTATCCAGCAGGCGGACGCCTTGGCCGGCCCCGTGCACGTGGATACCGATCGGCACGCGATCCGCTTTCGACGTCTTGTAATTGCGCAGTTCCAGGCCGCGGATCGTCAAGCGGCTGGCCCCGTCCAGCTCGATCAGGCTGCCGGTGCCTTCGACGGACAGGTTCGTGCCGTCGAGCACCGCCGTCTCCGACGGATAGCTCGCGACGGTCAGGCGCGCGGCCGATCCCGCCGCGCCCGGTTCCCCGGCGAGCTTGAGCCGCTGTCCGTACACGCCGCCGCGCATATACACGGTGCCGCCGGTCTTCATGGCGGCATCCGCGGCGCGCTGCACGGTCTTCCATGGGCGAGCCTGCGCGCCCGTACCGGCCTTGTCGCTGCCGGACGGCGCGACGTAGTAATAGGGCGCAGGATCGGCGGCGGCTGACGGCGCGGTGGCACCTGAGGCGAAGGCCGACGCAGCGGCGTAGCCAGAGGCGGACGGCGTAGCGACGGCAAATCCCGAAGTGGAGGCCGGCGCGGCGGCGGCCGCAACCGGGGCGGTGCCAGGCTTGGCGGCCGCGGAAGAAGCCGAAGACGGCGCGGCCACAGCCTGCAAAGCGGCACTCCCCGAGGCCGACGTCATGTCGACAGAATGGGCGGCGGGAAGGGGTGCGGCGCAGGCGGCCAGCGACGCCGCGGCCAGCGCAGCGCTCGCGGCGGTGGCTACAAATTTTAGAATATAAGGCAAAAAAGGTTCCTCCTTGAACGCTCTGGATTGGCGCAAACCGCCGTAGCTTTCGAAGCTGCGGCGGGATGTCGTTTAGTTCATTTTATCGGTATATAAGAAAAATTAATAATTAAATCTGTAAAAAGAAAACCGGCATGCAGATAGATCGGGCCGATCGGGGAGCGTTGGTCGGTTTTTGGTTTTTGCAAACCCTATGCCGTCAAGTCGGAGCAGGCCCTGCTTGAAATAGACCTGCGTTCCACTTCTTTCAGGCAAACGGAGCGGCGAAACGCAGAACGCGAATCCACGCGCGACTGCCGACGCGATCGAATCTTCTAACGGCTGCGCAGCCGAACGGCGATCCGAAGCCGTTCCATTTCCCGCTCGCGTTCCATGTACAGCCGCTCCGCTTCTTCCAGCGAAATTTCGACGAAGCGCACAGACTGCCCCGGACGAAGCTGGGCCACGACGCGCAGATCGACCGCGGCGATCTGCGCGATCCTCGGATACCCTCCGGTCGTCTGCCGATCGGCCGTCAGCACGATCGGCCTGCCGTCCGGCGGCACCTGCACCGTCCCTGGCGCGACCGCTTCGGAGATCAGCTCCAGCGGCTGCTCCAGCCCGAGCGTCGGACCGGACAAGCGGCAGCCCATCCGGTCCGACTGCGGAGTGACGCCGAAGGCGGCGCCAACCAGCGCCGCACGACTGGCCTCATCGAAAAGCGCGTAATGCGTGCCGCGGGTAAAACGAACGGCGGCGGTCGAAGCGACCTCGGATTGCCCGGCCGCGGAACGTGAAGGGTCCGAGACCGCAGCGGCAGCCGGACCGGAGGAGCGGACAGACTTGGAAGCGGATACGGATCGCGCAGCGGCGGCAACGGCTGTGACGGCAACGGCTGCGGTACGGGCAGGCTTGGAGGGGGCCGCTCCAAAACGGCCAGGCTCGTCGGAGGCCGCCGACTGTACAGGCGCGAATGCCGCCGCTTGGGCAGGCGCGAATGCGGCCGCCGCTTCGGCAGGCGCCGGGGTCGCGGCCGGAACGGCGGCCGCGGGGAAGCCGGCCCAGTCCGCAAGGCCGGCGATATAGCCGTGCGCGGCGTGCCATGCCGCCGCGGCGAAATTCGCTTCGGGCCGGATTCCGCCCGAAGCCGGGCGCGCAGCGGCCGTCGGCGTCCGCGCATGCAGGACGTCGCCCGCGCGCAGCGCGCGGCCTTCGAGCCCGCCCAGGCCGGCTCGAAGATCCGTGCTTCGGCTGGATAGCGCCTCTGGCGCGCCGAAGCCTCCCGCCAGCGCGAGATACGCGCGGCAGCCCTGCACGGCCGTGCCGAATTCCAGCACGGCCCCGGCCCGGACGGTGACGGGCCGCCACATCGGCAGCGGCTCGCCGCCGATCGTAGGCGCCAGATCGGCGCCGGTCAGCGCGATCCGCGACTCGCGCTCGAAGCAAAGCACAGGTCCCGTCAACGTAATCTCAAGCGCGGCTTCGCTCTCGGCGTTGCCCGCGAGCAGGTTCGCCGCGCGCAGCGCGTACGCGTCCATCGCGCCGCCGGCCGTGACTCCGTACTGCTGGTAGCCCGGACGGCCCAGATCCTGCAGCGTCGTCAGCAGCCCGGGCTTCAGCACCGCGATGGACGGCTGCTCCGCGCCAGAAAGTCCTCCATATACGGACTTCCCGCCTGCATCGGCCCGAGCCGAAGCCGCCTCCGAATCAGCCGTAGATTCTGAATCGGCGGCAGGTTCCGCCGGATCGAGCACAGGCTCCCGTACGGCGCAATCTTCGCAAGCCTCGTTTTCAAAGCCGATCTTCCCTGGGGAGCCGACGCCAACGCCGATTTCGGCACCGGCATCAGCGCCGACACCACCGAGACCAGCACCCGATTCCGATTCGGCCTCCTGTCCGTGCTCCTCCCCGCTATCGGCGGCAGGCCCCGTATCGGCGTGCCGCAGCCCGGCATCCGCCAGCTCCGCGTACTTCTCGGCCGTAATCGGCCAAAACTTCACCCGATCGCCCGCCTGCAGCAGGCTCGGCGGCATGCGATCCGCCCGGAACAAGGCGACGGGGGTCCGCCCGATGATCCTCCATCCGCCCGGCGTGGATACCGGATACACCCCGGTCTGCGCTCCCGCAATCCCGACCGCTCCGGCCGGCACCGACATACGCGGCGTAGACAGCCGCGGAGCGGCAATCCGCTCGTCCATCCTGCCCAGATAAGGAAATCCGGGCGCGAATCCGATCATGTACACCGGATACTCCGCGCCGGCGTGAATGTCCACGACCTGCTGCTCCGTCAGGCCGTTCCGGTCGGCGACGAACGCCAGGTCCGGGCCATGTTCGCCGCCGTAGAGAACCGGAATGTCGACGGTCCGAATCCCAAGAGCATCTTCGTCAATGTCCACCTCGGAGAGACGATTCAACCAAGCCGCGGCAAGCCCGGACACGGACAGCCAATCTGCGCGCTGCGCGTCCGCCTGTCCCGTTTTGCCGTGAATATGTTCCGGCACGCCGAGCCGTTCCGCCGTGCGCAGCGGATCGTAAAAAATCGTCACCGCCGCAAAAGAAGGCACCGCTTCGATCATCCCCGGCAGCGGGCGCTGCTCCAATCGCCGCATCAGACGCCGCACGTCCCGCTGCACCCCGGAAGAAATTTCCGTTCCCAAAACGACCCGAAGCGCCGTTTCCCCCAACGGTTCGATCTTCAGGCTCCGATCTTGCCCGTCTTCAAGATCCGGCCGGCCTCCCACGCTTGCGGACGCTTCGTTCGCGCTCCGTGGCAGCGATTCGCTTGGTGTGCCGGGTTCGTTGGGTCCGCTTGATCTGCCTTGTTTGCTTGGTCTGATTGATTTTATTGGTGTGCTTGTTTGACTTCTTTCGCTTGGTCCTACTCGTGTATTTGATTCGCTCGTTTCGCTTGGTCCCCTTGCACCATCCTTCCGACCGTCAACTTCCCGCCCGCCGTCTTCCCGATCCGAACGTCCGCTGCCCGTACCTGCTCCCATGTCCATGCTCCGCCTCCTCCACTCGTCTTCCTTTCTCTTCCTTCATCTTTCTCAACACTCTTTTGCAAGCCGATTTCTTCCTGCCTTCTACCTGCCATTCTATTTTTAAAAAAATCCGCATTCCCTTCCTGATCTGCTCAAACCCACTCAAATCCGTTCTTTCCCCACCCTTTATCCAACGAAAAAACAAACAAGCCGCGAAATAACTGCACAGATGCAGTTATTTACGCACGTATCACATCCCACGAACAAATAACTGCGAAAATACACTTATTTCGCTCGAATTTGGTTCCAAATCCGTTCAAGAGCTAAATTAAATGTATCTAGGCACTTATTCGTCTAAACACTCGCTTTTCGGAGCAATTAGCTGTATTGACGCAGCTATTTCCCACAAAGCGTCTCTGCTCTGCCTGATTGCGCCTTTCTTTGCCTGCTTGCTCCAATCTACTCTTTGTTATTGCACTTTGTCGCCTCTTATCGCACCCTGCCTTGCTCTACCCACCGTTCCGCGCCAAACACCGCATGGCTCCGTCTCGTCCAGCTGCGCCCGGCCTTGCTTCGCTTTGCCTGGGTCCGCTATGTCTTATCGAACCCTGCCCCGCTCTACTCCGCCTTGCCCTAACTCGCCCTGCTCCGCGCTACGCCACCTCGCCCCGCCTGCTCCGCGCCTCCGCCGCACCGCACCGCACCGCCCGCGCCGAGCGCCCCCGCTCCCGTCTAAACACCGGCCGGCCGCACTTCGATCCCGGCGGCTTCGCAGGCGGCCCGAATTCGCCGGGCGAATTCCAGAGCGTGCGCGCCGTCGCCGTGCAGGCAGACGGTGTCGGCGCGCAGCGGCACGTCTTCACTCTCCGGAGTGGAGACGCGCCCTTCGAGCGCCATGCGCACGACCCGGGCCGCCGCTTCGGCGGCGTCGCCGATCAGCGCGCCGGGCAGGCCGCGCGGCACGAGCGAGCCGTCCGCGCGATAGCCGCGGTCCGCGAACGCCTCGTGCGCGGCGTTCAGCCCGAGCCGCTCGGCGGCGCGGGTCGATTCGCTGCCCGCCAGGCCGAGCAGCGTGAGGGCCGGGTTCGTCCGGTATACGGCTTCGGCGATCGCTTCCGCCAGATCCGCCCGGGCCGCGGCCATGTTGTACAGCGCGCCGTGCGGCTTGACGTGCCGCAGCGTTCCGCCTTCGGTGCGCACGATCGCTTCAAGCGCGCCGATCTGGTACACCGTCATGGCGTAGACTTCGTCCGCCGAGACGTCCATGTTCCGCCGGCCGAAGCCGGCCAGGTCCGGCAGCCCGGGGTGGGCGCCGATCGCCGCGCCCGCTTCCAGCGCCAGCCGGACCGTCCGCCGCATGACGGACGGATCGCCGGCATGGAAGCCGCAGGCGATATTGGCCGACGTAACGTACGGCAAAATCTCGGCATCGCGCCCGAGCGTGTACACGCCGAAGCTTTCGCCGAGATCGCAGTTGAGATCGATCCGGGCGGCCGGACGATCTGCCGGACCGCCCGGCGTCGGTCGGTCCGCTTTTTTTTCGCTTGTCGATCGGTCCGCTCTTTTTTCGCTCCATCCGGAATCTTGTTCGTCCATCGGCTTGACCTCCTGTTTAGGCTTTCGCAGCCTGCTTGAATTTCCCGCCCTTGGCCTTCCCATTTATCGGGCAGCGGTGGCGATATCCGATTGCCCGCTGCGCAAAGCACCCTTGAAATACCGCCATTATAACCGCACGGCGAATCTTCCTCAATGTTTCCCCGCTTTGGCATGCAAAAGCCCGGATTCTCCATGCCCCACATGGAGAATCCGGGCTTGCCTGATGCTTTTTCCGCGATCACGATTT
The DNA here is from genome assembly GCF_008634075.2 of Saccharibacillus sp. WB 17. Taxonomy (NCBI): domain Bacteria; kingdom Bacillati; phylum Bacillota; class Bacilli; order Caryophanales; family Paenibacillaceae; genus Saccharibacillus; species Saccharibacillus sp. WB 17. Next base: position 31,011 of record NZ_VPFK02000026.1, read on the forward strand.
ACTTATACTGCCCCGCATCGATCGCTTCCTGCTTCTCGTCCAGGATTTCCTGGTAGCCCGCGTCGAGGTACTGCTGCTTGGCTTCCTCGTACAGCTTGTCGAACTGGTCTTCGGGAGCCAGGGCGACTTTGAGGTACAGTTCCTGGAACAGGACGTTGAGGTCGGCTTTGTAGTCGTTCACGTTCTCCAGCACGACGGTGTAGAGCGCATCGGGCGTGCGGAATTCCGCGACTTCGTCGTAGTATTTGACCAGGTCTTCGACCAGGTACTCGTGGCCCGGAGGAGACCAGCTGCGTTTGTTCGCGGCAAGGGTCGTTTCCGGGTCCGGATACTGCGCCGTCTCGGTGACGAGTGCCCAGTAATCTTTGTTGTTGTTCTGCGCGAGCACGGATTCGCCTTTGAAGTCCGCGTCGCGTACGGCGATGCCTTCCGCATCGAGCTTGTAGTTCTCGCCTTCGACGCCGTTTTGCAGGAAGAACAGATTCTCCGGCTGGCTCATCCAGTCCAGGTACATCCAGACGGCGGCGCGTTCCATATCGGTCGATTCGTAATTGATGCCCATGATCATGCCGAACGGCCAGTACGCGCGTCCCTGCGGCTCCAGCCCTTCCGGCACGCCGGCATGCGGAGGCACGATAGCGAACTCGGCGTCCGGGTTGTTTTTGAGCGTCGCTTCGAACACGTCCGTGTTGTTGGTCAGGTACGTGCCGTATGTGCCTGTTTTGCCCGCCACGAATTCCGCTTTGATCTTGGAATCGTCGTCGCGCAGATAGAATTCGCGGTCGATCAGACCGTTGTTGTACTGGTAGTTCAGATTGCGCAGATAACGTTCGGTATCGACCGTCGTGAAATCCGCCACGGACAGATCGGAATACAGCGCCCGGTATTTCTCGTCGAACGGCCAGTCGCGGA